>WQZF01000038.1 GCA_009780885.1 Betaproteobacteria bacterium
CAATGTCATGGTCGATACCTCCTGCCAGGGCATAGGCCGCTCCTTTGTGCTTGCCAAATGCCGTAGTTTGATGTGTCCACCATGTCTCCGTACACCTGTCCACCATGTGTCCGGGCTATACACGGTAAGAGGGGGGGTGAGCGGTGCGGCGCGGTACGCCGCCGGGAGGAAGAATGTTTTTGCGCGGCATGTCGGCAATGATGCCGACGCGCGCGCGTCGTTCCGCGCTGAAAAATTTCAGCGGAACCGCCGCACCCCCTCTGGAGGGGAATAAGGGCGAATCCCCCTCCGTGGAGGGGAGGGGTTCTAAAACCCGGGGTCACCCCCATTCCAGGAATGCCCGCTACCCCCGGTTAAATCGCGCTGTTTGCGGTTAAATTTTTTGACCCTATGGGTAGGTATTCCCAAAACCGTTTAACCCGCCGTAGCGCGTTTGTGGTGATCATTTTCGTGACGCCACGAAAATGATCACTTTGCCGGCGCCAGCAAAATGATCAACGCTCCCCGCCGATATGGCGCTCAATCTCCGCAACAACCAGCGCCGCCTCGGCGGGAGTGATGGAGCCATCCGGCATCAACGGAAAAAACGGCCGTGCCGGAATGAATACCTTTTTGCCGCGCCCGGCGAAGCCGCCGTACTGATGTATCCCGGCGTATTTCTGCATCGCGTTGAATACCGACAACACCGCCCCGTCTGCCTCATTGGAAACGCTCCAGGCGTTCTGCTGCGCCAGTTGCCGGGTCTCGCCCTGGAGCGGCTTTTTCCCCATCGCCAGCGCCACGCCCTTTTTGTTGATCTTCCCCGACTTGCCCAAGCCGCCGCGCGCGATCACATAGGCGAGAATCGTTGCGGGAGCATTCGGTTTCCACGCCACGCCATCCGGGCCGGAGGCCGAAGCAAAGCGCTCCTTGATCCGCGTGACGATATCCTCGCCGATCGCGCCGAGCACCGGCCTGATGTTCGCCGAGCGTTCGGCCAGGGCGTCGAGGGCAGAGATTACGGCAGCGTCGGTGATTTCAATAGTGGACATGGTTTGCTCTTCATTTCATAATGAAAGCTGGCACCCGGCGGTTAGTTTCCAATAGGCAACGGTTGATTACGATCATTATGCAGGTTCGAATCCTGCCGCCGCCGGACCCTCTCCCCCCTCCTTTCACCGCGCAATCTCCACGTATTTTCGGGGATTGCTGAGATTCGCCGGAAGAACATCCCCTCCGGAGCGCACAAAATTTATCCGCTCGTTTCGGCGTTTTCCGGCGTCGTGAAATTTGGTCTTCCGTTCCAGTTTCACGGCGAGCTTTCCGCTCCCGCCGTCGGGCAAACCAAAAACACACAGCAGGGTATTATCTTCAACGTCGAGCAGCAGCCGCGCCTGTGCCAGGGCGTCGGGCAAGTTCCGCCACGCCTCTTTGGGCAGAGCATCGCCGCGCTTGACCTTGTCCTCGCGCTTCGCATGACCGAGATCCTCATCGCGCAACCAAACACCGGCGGAACCCACCGGAATGCCGCGCTCCTGCAAGTCGGCCACCGTCCTCGGCGAGAGCACCCAAGCCATCACGGCCTCGTTTTCCGAAAACTTGCCTTCAAACATTTTATCGACCAGCCCGGCGACGGCCTCCCGCTGTTCGGCGGCGAGCGCCGGGGCGATTTCCTCCCACATCCTCGCGCCGATTCCCGCGTCCAGGTTCAAAATCTTCTCATCGATGAAACGGTAAAGCGGATCGGAAGCCCTTGCGCCTGGCGCGTAATCCCAGCCCTTGTCGATCCCGTCGGTTCCGTCCCATCCTTCCGCGACTTCGGTTAAATCCCCGGCCCCCGGCGCGGGAACGGCGACGACGTAGCAATTGCAGCCCCATCCGTTCGGCGGGTAATGGGTATCCCACCAGGGATGATCGTGCCGCAGCGTCAGCCGCGCGTTTCCCCAGGCCAGATGATGCAGGCGCGGGCGCATGACTCCGTCGGCATGGACATAGCGCCAGTAAGGGCGCAGCGCCACGAAATCCGGGTCTTTGAGTTGCTTCCTGCGCCCGGCGGCGTAGGAAGACGCCATGTTTGTCTGATAGATGACGCGGGTGCGCCAGCGGAATCCCGCCGCCGATCCCTCGCCTTTCCAGCCCGTCCAGCCGTGTTTTTGAACGATATCGCGGAAGTCCTTCCGGAACTTTCCGATCCCGTGCCCTTCGCTGATCGCGCGCTCCAGGGCGGCGTGAATATCGGAAACCAGATCGGCCTTTCCCGCGCCCGCGACAATAAACGCCTTGTCATGCGCCGCGCGCTCGATATCGTCCCATCGCTCGGAAGGCAGTTTCAGCTTTGCCTTAAAAAACTCAAGTTGTTCTGCAAAGGGGGTGTCGAAGCCAAAGGCGGGGCGGGGCACTAGAAGCCTCCATCTTTGAGGGAGGTGGCGCGAAGCGCCGGTGGGAGTTTTTCAACGCCCATCGAGCACATCGGAAATCCCCTTGAGTTCCGCCAGCGCGAACGCGGCGCTCATGAGGTGCACGAGCCGATCGGAGTCGAGCGCGCCGAATTTTTCGACAAGGCGCGCCTGGAGCGTTTCAAGATCGGGCGCGGATTCGATTTCCGCCTCGATCCCTTTGAGCATCGCATCCCATTCCGGCGCTGCCGTGTCTTCGAGCGCGGCAAGCCCTTCCAGGCCGCGCGCGGCGGAAATTCCCCTCCGTGGAGGGGTGCCCCGGAGGGGCGGGGTGGTTGCCGAAAGCGCGGCTTGCGAAAACCCGATGGCGGGTGGCGACAAAACCGCCTCGCCTTGTTGCGGCTGCGGAATTTTCAGCTTTTCATTGACCCATTCCGAGGGAATTTGACAGCCGACCGAAACCAGCGCGGGAAGCGCCTCCGACCAGGATTTCAAATCTTCCGCGTCGCCCGTGTCGAAGACCAGGCGCGGGCAGCGGCGCAGACCGTCGATCCCGCCCAGGTTGAGCGCGAGCAGCGGATAGACCAGGTCGCGCGAGACCGTCCCGGCGATCTGACGCGCGTCGGCGCGCAGGATGTCGTTTCGCACTTCGGCGTGCAGATTGGCCACTCCCGATCCCAGGCCGGTGCTCTTCGCCTCTGCCGAAACCGTCTGCCCGAGGATCGCCTTGCTGATGCTGCGCTCGGCCCAATCGACCATCGCCAGGTGCGGCGAGGAATCGCCCGCGCCGGCGGTCTTTTGAATTTCGAGCTGCATTTCCGCCGGCATGATCGCGCGGGCATCGTGTCCGAGCGCGGCGACGGCGGAAAAGAGCGATCGTTTTTCCTCCGTCGTCGCGCCTTGCGGGTATTTGCCGACGATGATCGGCAATCCGAAGGTCTCCAGGAATTCCGCGAAATCGCCGATCGCGTAAGCTTTATAAATGAACGGCCAGGAGATGACGCGGTGCAGCCCCATCCGGCCCATGTATCCCGTTTTGGCCTTTCCATGCGAGTGCCATACCCATCCGAAGGGCGCGAGTTGCAAGCCTTCGAGGCTGTGATCGACGAGCCGCAATTCAGTGCGCGTTTTGTCGAGACGAAACCACTCCTGCGGGCGAGGGAAGAATTCCGGCAGCCATTCGCTGCCTTCGCGCCGCCAGGCGATTTCCACGGCGGAAAATCCGTGGCCGACGGCATCCATCAGCGCGAGCAGAAGATCGGAAAAGGGGTCGGCGGCGTCTTCGAGCACTTCCTGCACCCAGGCGGCGGCCTTCTTTTCCGAACTGCTGGCGTTCCTGGGCGGGACAATATCCCAGTCCAGATTGAGCAGCGCCTGGCGGCGCTTGTTCAATTCGCACGAAAGATGCGCGTCGCGCTCCTCCATATCGGAAAAAATTCGGTGCTGCGCGATCAGGTCGCCGTTATCGGCCGCCACCAGCGCGGCAGAAAGCCGCGCAGGCGTCAGCCCGTTCAACATCGGCTCCAGCAGGCGCTGCGAAAGCTGCGCGATGCCTGCGGTTTGCGGTTCCTTGAGCCTTCCGGTGTTGATCGGCGCCCCAAACTGGTCAAGAATTTTTGTCATCAAAGCATTCGTCGTGAAGAAAAGAAAAGCTCGTCACGGTGCGCCCGATCGGCGCCTCCGCGCCCATCGCGGGAGACCGACTGGAAGCCTTCAGCGGACATCCCCGAGCCGGAGGTGGCGAGCATCCAGAGCATATGCAGGCAATCGGGGCCGTCGTCGTGATCCGCTTTGGGGAAATGCCGCAACTGGGCAATCAACTCGCTCTGCCCGGGATGCAGCCGGATCAACCCGTTCTTGACGTGCGGCTGCAAGGATTCGATCCGCAGCAACTTGTCGGCGGAAGGCGTCACGCCGCGCGCCGGAACCGGAAGATGCCGCTCGGCGGAACGGCGCACCAGTTCGGTGCGCAAAAACTCCTGGAACTGCACCGACTCGACCGCCCAGACCAGGCAACGATATTGCCGGTGCAGATCGATCACATCCTCGATGATCCGGTCTGGCAGCCGCTTCTTGATCTGCGCCTCGACCACATCGAGCACCCCGGTGCGCCGGTTGAAACCGCCGACCAGGATCGCCGAAGGATCGCGCCCCGCCCCGTGTTTCCCGAGAGAGGGGTCGACCGCCCCGTAAAAAAGCCAATCCCCGGAACGCTGCACCCAGAACGAAATGCAGTGGGCAAAGGGCGCATTCTCCCCGGCCACCGGGTCATTCTGGTATTCGCAATCAAAGGTATCGTGCCCGTCGCGCGCGCGGATGCGCATCAGCGAGAGCAGCGGGCGCTCCTCCCAGGAGACTTCGGCGCCCGCGTCCATTTCGGCGCGCTGCGCGGCGTAAAAGGCGTCTGCTGCCGCTTCGCCCTCGTTTTTCAGCCGTTCCTCCCAGCGTTCCCACAGATCCCGTCGATCCGGCCATTGGATCAACGCGCGGAATTTCGCGCACCTCCAGAGCGGATTGGCCAGCGTGCGCGAGAGCACCGAGTCGTAGTGCAGGATGGTCCCGATGTAGATCACATCGTATTTCGCCCCTGCGCCGCCCAGGGGAAGCACCGTCTTCGACAGCCAGGACTGCAACTTGTCCCGCTGTTCCGGGTTGCGCACCTGCTCATCGTTTTCGATATCATCGAGCACCGAAAGGTCTGGACGGTAAGGGCCGTGCCGCAGCCCGCGCAGCTTCTTTCCGCTGCCGGCCACCTGAATCTTCACATCGTTCGCCGTCACCGCCGTGCCCGCCTGCCAGACGCGCCCAGCGCCGCAGGCTTCCGGAAAATCGCTCATCAGGCGCGGGTTGAACTCCAGCTCCGCCTTGATCGCCTCAAGCATCGGATACGCCTGGTCGATCGAATCCATCACGATCACGACAAAGCGCTTGCGCCCGGTAACCACGCACCAGAGGACGAAGAGTTGCGAAACCAGCGTCGACTTCGCTTCGCCGCGCGGAGCGGCAATCGCATCCGTCTGCGATCCGGGCGCGTCGACCAGTTCGGGCAGCCGGGAAAAGAGATGGCGGTGAAGTTGGGATTCGTGCTTCGAGCGGACGTAATGCGGGAAATACTCTTTCACAAAGAAGGAATAGGAATTTTTAACCCGCGCGATCCGCGCCGCGCGCGCGGAAGCATCCAGCGAAAAGCCGGTGACCTCGGCCTCGATCCGCTGCCGGAAGCTGGCCGCAAGAGCGGACAGCCCCGCCAAAAACTCTTTTTTAGACGAAGTCACTTCAAGCCCCCTTTCCCAAAGGGGGTGCCCGAAGGGCGGGGGTTTCTGGACGAAGTCACTTGAATTCATCCCGCGCGAGCGCTGCGCCGAAGGCTTCCAGTTGCGACGAAAATTCCGGCAACAATCCGGGCTTGTTCTGCGCGAGATGCTCGCCGAACCGGCGCAGCACATCCGTGGCTACGCCCAGCCGATCCGTTTCCGGCATCAGTCGCCGCGAAACCAGCATGATCTTGTGATAGGCGTCCGACAGCGAGGCAAGCAACTGCACCTTCGTCTGCGGCGGCATCTCCGGATCGGCGTCGATCGATTCCGTCACCGCCTGCACCTGGCGCACCACAACGGCAAGCGTCTGCCGCACCACCTGCTCGATCCCGCCGCCGGCAAGCAACTGCGCCCCGCGCGCCTTATCCCAGTCGTCGCCTTCGGATTTCGCCGCGCGCTTCCATCGCCGCGCGGTCGCTTCCGGCACCCCTTGCGCCTTCGCCGCCGCCTCCAGGCTCAATTGATCGAAGACATAGGCCGCGCGAAGCGCCCGCGTCTTCTCCTCTCCGTGGGCCATCAGACCTTGATCTCCCCTGGCTCCGGCCTCTTCACGCCAGGCTGTTCGGCCCGCCCCAGCACGATATCCGCGCCGCGATCGGTAAGCGTCACGGCATCTCCTTTCGGCGCAAGCAATCCCTGCTCGGCAAGCCAGGCGCAATCGGTGGCAATGCGATCCAGGCTCGCCGCATAGCCGATTTCCTCGACCTTCGCGCGCAAAGCGCGCAACGGAAGCCGGTAGCCGCGCTCGAAAAACAGCGCCGCCAGACAGGCAAGGCGCCGATCCCGCAGCGTGCTATCGCTCA
Source organism: Betaproteobacteria bacterium (assembly GCA_009780885.1). GTDB lineage: Bacteria > Pseudomonadota > Gammaproteobacteria > Burkholderiales > Rhodocyclaceae > WQZF01. Next base: position 6,496 of record WQZF01000038.1, read on the forward strand.
TCTTTTGCTCCCGCCATTCTGTTGAGAATCAGCTTTTGCACGTCCGACACATGGCGAATCTCTCCGGAAATCCTGGCTGTCGAATTCGCAACATCGTTCAACTTCTCGTAGATTTTCCCCAAATCCTCGTGCGAGGGCGTCGCGTCCATGCGCTCTTCGAGCCGCGCGATCCGGACGCCGTACAGACAAGCCGTCTCTTCCGTCTTTTCCTCCAGCCGGCTAATCCGCTCGTTTGCCGCCTTCGACTTGCTGATGATATGGACGTAAAACCCGAGCCCCCAGGTCAGCGCGAAATTAAGCGAAGCAATCGCCAGGGAGATCGTCGGAATGTGCTCGACCATCATTCTCCCCCGCCGTTTCCTGCTCCGGCCCCGGCCCCGGCCCCGGCGCTCCGCTGCCCCTCGATCCAATCCACGGTGTCGCGGTGCAACTGGCGGCAGCGCCAGTAAGCGCGCATCGCATCAATGTGATTCACAAGCAAATCCTGCATCGCCTCACCCTCGCGTTCCGGGATCGGCGGGCATTCCGTCGCCAGCCTTTGCGGCAGCGGCGTCATCGCCGGGGGCGCTGGGGGAAGCGCCGGCATTCGCGGCGTCCCAGAGGCGCAAGCCGTCAGCATCGAGACGGCAAGTGCGGTCAACATGGTTTTGTGCATGGGAAGCCTCTTTCAAACCGTTGAAAATCCTGTCGACGCGCGCGGCGTTTTCAACCGAGCGCTGCTCCGTTCTGGCGCTGGCGGCGATTTGCCGTTTCTGCGCTTCCAGCGCGGCAATCACCGCCGAAGACACCGCCAGGGCATGTTCCTCCTCGCAACGGGAAAGCGCGGCCTCGCCCTTTTCCGCCGCGTGCGAAGCCCCCAGACGGTAAACGCCAAACGCCCCGGCAAAGAGCAGGAGGGAAAACGACAGGGCAAGCCACGCATCTTTCATGGACAAACCCCCGACCCCCACCCGGCGACGGCATAACCCGGCGCGTATTGGTGGAGGATTCGCCCTGGATACTCCGTGTTTTCGCGCCAATTGGCGGCGCTCCTGCCCGCGTTGTGTTTTTCCGTGTGCCCGAAATTCCTTGAAGGATCGCAGCCCGGATCGGAAGCGCAGGCAAAGCGCTCGCGCAACAACCGGGCCTCCCCGCCGTTATAAGCGCGCAGCGTAAAAGCCATCCGCTCGCAATCGTCGGCGGCGCCCGCCGTGCGTTCCCAAAGCCAGTGGTCGTATCCCACCAGCGCGCGCATCGCCCAGACCGGGTTCTGCGGCAGGCATTCCGCCTCCGGAATGCCGGCAGCCTCGCACCACCACCTTGCTGTCGCCGGCATGAACTGGGCCAACCCGACAGCACCCGCGCGGGAAACCGCCTGCGGATTCCATCCGGATTCCTGCTGCGCCTGCGCCGCAAAGACTGAAACGGGCGCTTGCAGCCCCCAGACCCGGTACGCCTCGCGCGTCAAAACACGTCGAAAAGGCTCCGCCGCGCGGGGCACGCCGGGAGAGTCGACGGCCGCCGCGCAGGGAGAAAGGGCCGCGCTCGCGAACAAAAGCGCGGTCAAGGAGGAAACAAGATTCATCAAGCCCCCAGCGCCGCAGCAATCATCGCCGCGCCGATAATCAGCGCGCGCCGCAGCATCGCCGCCGAAAAGGCAATTTGAGCTCCGGTCAGCGGCACTCCGGAGACCACGCAACTCTTGAGATTTCCCCCATCGCCCTCTTCGGCCCCGGGGACTTCATCCTCTTCGGCATCGAGATCGGCGAACCCCAGAATAAAAGCATCCGGGCGCGCATAGGGAAAAAGCCCCCGGTCGATCCAGTACGCAAGCCAGGCGGAGGCGGTGATCAGCGAAAGCTTGAACAGAGCCACTGGAAACTGCATCGGCGCAGTCACCAGAACCGCTCCAAGCAACGCAACCGAGATCACAAGCCAAAGCGTGAGGCGCGGAAGTTTCATCGTTGTTTACCCCTTGGGTTCAAAGCGTGAAGGAAAAAAAGCGCAAGGCGCATAAATGCTGCGGTAATGCCCAAGCTGAAAATGAAGGCAACGGGAAAAATTGCTGATTTCATCTTTCGCGCGTGGCGAAAAATGCACGCAGCGCCCGCAACAAATTTCGGGCAACGGGGGGAGAAGAGAAGAAGAGTTCATGCACGCATGATCCCCCGCGCGCGCGAAAAAAAACCGCTGAAAAAATTCAGCGGCTTTTGATCCTTGTCTTTTGGACGGGAGGCGTGTAGCGCCGGCGAAAATCCCAGGGCGGGATCGGATTCGGATCATTCCAGAGGCCAAGGCGTGCGGCCCGGGCACGTTCCTCGGAGGCGGCATAGATCGCGCGATCGGCGTGCAATTGCTGGCCCTGATACTGCTTGTAATGCCACGCGTGGCCGGCCTCGATCTGTGCGAGCCCGACGTCTCGACCGTCGAGCAGGGGCTTTCCGATGATGCGCCGGTATTTATCACGGCGCTGCCAGATGATGGTGAGCTTTCGCCCATTGACCAGATCGGAGAGATGTTGCCTCGCGCGCTGCCCGTGGACTTGTTTTATTTCGGGGGCGTCGATGCCGAGCAGGCGGATTTTGTGCCGTTCGTTATTCGACGAAAGCACGGTAATCGTGTCGCCGTCAGCAACCCGAACGACCTTGCCGTGCAGCTCGGCGGCAGAGAGTTGCGCGGAAAAATAACAGAGGAAGAGTACGAGGCGCTTCATTTCGAGCGATATGTTCCTCTATGTGACAAGGTATTCCTAAGCGCCTGCGCCGCATCTTGTGACCGTTCTGTTCTTTCTGCAAGATTCGATTTTCTATAAACACAGGAAGATTCCCCATGAAAGCATTCATCGCCTTGCTGCTCGCATTCATTGCCTTCCCGGCTTCCGCGCAGGAATTGCCAACGATCTTCGGGATCGAATTCGGAAAACCATTGCAGGTTCCGGAGTGTCCGTACAGCAAAAAAACGAGACCGCCAAAATACGATTGGGGTGCTCTCAAAGACAAACGGTGTTGGCAGCATATTGGAGGCGCCCTCCCGGGAACAGCGCTTAAGTCGAACGATGCCATTGCCCTGCTTATGACTGGGGAGAACTTTGACGCGGCTATAACACAAAGGCCCATGATGTTTTTGAATCTCGAGCACGAGGTGGTGGTGGCTGCGGTTTTGTATACTGACCGCAGCCTCTCCCGGAGGACACGCACCATTCTGGAAGAAAAATTTGGAAAACCCTTTAGCGCGGGGGAGGGAGAAAAGACACTTTGGGGCAATAAGGATTACGCAGTATTCTTTGACGAATACGGCAGCCTTGAAAGTGGACGGATACATATCTACTCCCGCGCCTGGATGGAAAGAATGACAAAAGAAGAAAAATCCAAACAAACCCCGTTCTGACGCAATCAACGGCTCACTCTCAAAACTCAAACCCCCGCTGCGCCTCATGCGTTGGCGGTTGAATCTCATTCTCTATCGGCATTTTCAGCGCCGTCCAAACCGTGCGCTCTGAGGTTTCAAATTCGAGGGCGATCCTTTTCGCGGCGCGGCGGGCCGTTTCGCCTTCTTTCAGCAGCGCATCGAAACGCTTGCCGATGAGCGCGGCGCGGGCGCGTTTTTGGGCGACACGCGGAATATAGAGATTCGTTCCGCCGCAGGCGGCAGCAAGGCGGCGGGCTTCACATGGGGAAAGCCGCGAGCGGATGGGTTGCGGCAAGCGCTCCGGGTTGTGTTGGATGTCGAAGGAGAGGCCGCCCAGGTCGATGAGGAGCGAGCAGACCGCCGCTTCGCCGATAACGGCGGCCAGCGACTGCATGGAATCCGGGAGCGGGGCGGACATGATTTTTAAGCGATCAAGGCGAGAAGCCGATTGAGGGTCTGGATCGTCTCGAACGGGGGATTCTGGGCGGTATGAATGCCGGGTCTCGTCACCGCTTCCGTAGCCCAGGCGGCGAAGGATTCCGCAGTGAGGCCGCGCTCTTGGGCGCGTGCCTGAAGGCTTTGAAAAGCCGCCCGCGCACGCTTTTGCTGCGCGCGCGCCAGGGCGCTGATCAGGGCAATGAGCGCCGCTTCCGGCAGCCATTCGATCTTTTTGATCTCCGGGCTCTGCCGACGGGCAATGGCCTTGGCATAGCCCCAGGGCAACCCCATATCGGCCAGCAGCGCCTCGATCTTTTGAAGCATCGCCTTGTTGCCGAGATTGTTCGGGGTGCGCCCGATGCGCCCGCCGGGCGAGCTGCGATGCAAGTGATCGAGCACGGCATTCGCGCCGCGCTCGCTTAAATCCCTGGTCGAGCGCACGCCGGCAATGTTCTGGAGCATCTCGCGCCGCGTCTCTTCGTCGATCCCGATCCGCTTGCACTCGGCATGGATCGCGCCGCGTTTGCGGGCAAGGGAGCTTTTGAGCCCCTCGCCCCTTGAGGGAGAGGTGGCGCGTAGCGCCGGTGTGGGGAGAGTAGGTGCGGCCACTTGTGGCATGTTTTTTCCAGGAGAGAATTGCTCCCGCCCGCAAGGCGGGCGGGAAGCGGGGTGTTAAAGAAGTTCCTTGAGTGTTTTGCTGGCGACAAACTTGACGACGCGCTTTTCCGGCACCTGGACTTCCTCGCCGGTCTGCGGGTTTCTGGCCTTGCGCGCGGGGCGCGTGCTGACTTTGAATTTTCCGATGGGCAGAGCGACATCCTCGCCGCGCGTCAAGGTGTTACCGATGATGATGGACAATACTTCCAGGGTTTTCTCGGCCCCGCGCCGGGTGTTGTCGGTGGAGGAAGCCAGGGCGGCGACAAGTTCGGATTGCTTCATTTCATTGCTCCTTTCGTGGTTAAAAAAAGTGCTGCGTTAAAAAACTCAAGCGCTCACCAGTTCGGCCTCGAAAGGCGCGATGGCAAAGGACTCTTCCTGCTTGATCGTGATGCCGGGAATGCCGCGCACGGCTTCCGGTTCCTCGCGGATCGCTTCCTTGTTGATCTCGCTCTTGAAGCGGATGAAACGCTTCAACCCCGCGCGCTCCAGCGCCTCGAGAACAGCTTCCGACCCGCGCACCACCACCGAAGGCGGTGCGGTGCGCCAGGCAACTTCCCCGGTAGAAAAGGCGGCCGTCTTGACCTTTCCGCCCTGGGTCAGCGTATCGCGGTGCGCCTCGCACCAGGTCTGCACGCCGGTGTGGAGCGCTTCGGCTTCATCGCGCAGGGGTTCGGCCAGGGCTTCAAAGCGCGCCTTGACTGCGGCGACCTCGTCGCCCAGATCGGCTTCGACCCGGCAGAGTTCACGTTGCAATTCGCCCATCCGGGCAATGGCCGAGGCGGTTTCCTCGCGGGTTTGGGGCACGCGCAGCACCGCGCGGGTTTTACTTTTGGGTTTTGTTGCCATGTTCATTCTCCTTTCGGGGTTTTGAATTTCTGGAAGGCCGCCACGACTTCCGGCGGCGGCGGGCTTTTCTTTCTCTCCGGCGGGCCAACAATGGGGTCGTAGGGGCGACCGTCCCCGGCCGCCTGTCCCGCCAGTGCGCCGAGCATCCGTGGCGCGGCACTCGCCTGCCGCGTGCTGCTGTATGGATACGCGCGTTCCTGCTCGCGTTTGGTTTCCGCCGCCGCCTCCAGGCTTTCCGCGCGATTCACGATCACGCCGTAGAGATAGCCGTGCCCGTCGAGCGGGCGGCGCAGGTTCGGCGCCTGGATCGTGATGTTGATCGCCTCGATCCAGACGGACGCAGGCGCCGGCCATTCGCGGCTGTGGCGGGTCACCCGGCCGCGCTCGATATCCGGCAGGATTTCACCCAGGAGCGTAGCGATCCGGCTCATGCTCAACTCGCGTTTCGCCGGGCGGAAGAGCGCAAGGTATTGCAGCAAGGCCCGTCCAAGCGCCCCGGAGAGACCAAAGGCTTTTACAAGCGCCTCGCGCGCGGCCTCATGCCCGACCAGCGCATCGAGCGAGGCCCCCGCGCCGCAGGCGGGACAACGGGTGTGCATTACAGCGCCTCCCGCCGGGCCGCCCCAAAGGAGGCGCGGCCCCCTCGGGGGGCAGCGAGCGTAGCGAAGCGGGGGCTGTTCATAGCGCCTCCTGCCGGGCAGGAAGCCGGATTCCCGGATCGGATTCGAGAAATCGAATGGCCTCCCCGATCAGGACGCGGGCCCCTTCGGCGTCGCGGCAAATGTTGGCCGTAATCGCGATCTCCCAGAGCGCACGGACGAGGGTATTGGCAAGACTCGTTTTTTCGAGAAGTTGCGCACGCAAGTAGTCACGTTCCACAACGGACTTTTCAAGAGCCTCGCGCAGTTGGGCTTCAAGGTCCATCACAGCGCCTCCTGCCGGGCCGCCCCAAAGGAGGCGCGGCCCCCTCGGGGGGCGGCGAGCGTAGCGAAACGGGGGCCGTTCACACTGGCCTCCTGCCGGGCCGCTGTAGGGGCGGCCTGTGGTCGCCCGTGCTGTTGAACGCGTACCCCCCTCATGCCGGCACCTCCCAGCGAATCCGCACGCCGCAGCGTTGCGCCTCGAAAATGTCCCGGTGCGGGGCAATGCTGCGTTCCCATTTGCATTGATACCCGTCCAGTTCCCGCAGGGCGCGCTTGTGCGGCGCAATCAGGATCATCGGCCCGTTGACGCCGCCAACGCGCGCGCCGATCAGCCGGTAGCCGCGCTCGGTGAGCCAGGCAGAGCAATCGGTGATCCGCTCGATCGCGCGCAGGAACTTGATATTGTCATCAACGTGCAGCGCCGTTTCTGGTGGCGGAGTTTTGGATGACGCCGAAAAATTAACCAGTTTCAACACAGGAAGCCTCCGTTTCAATTGAGGGATAAGCCACCCTCTTCGAGGGGGGGCAGGGGGGGAGCGCGCCGTTCAAATTCCCCACCGTGGGGGGGTGGCGCACTCCCCCTTCCGGTTTTGCCGGCATCCCCCTCGGGGAGGGGGACTTTGCGCCGGGGTGCTTGGGGTGATTCGGACACTGCCGGCAAGCGCGCCAGTCGATCATCGCGAGCGGATTGTGCGTCGGCACAGGAGATGCCGCACGCGCGGCGCAATCGGGGCGAGGTATCTTGCCTTTGGCCAGGGGGCAGTCGACCAGGCTCAAATCATGGTTGCGATAAAGCACCGCGCGCGCCCGCCGCTCAAAGCTCTTCGAAGAGGCCGGATATATTCCCCGCAGGAAAAGCGACAGCCCGGTATGATTTTTAAAACCAAGCTTCTTCGCGGCGGCCCGGAGGCCAATCACATAAGCATGAGTCTCCAGATGCACAAACCAGTCGTTTTTCCTCAGTTCCGAGAGCGTTTCGGCGGGGGTTTTCAACTCACTCCCCCTCCACATCTTGATCGCGGACGGGCGACACCCACACATCCAGGTTGAGATTGGGGTCGAAGAGGGCTTTGGCGGTGCGGATCACCGGCGGGCGCGGCCCGGAAATCTTGTGGGGATTGAGCCGGTAGCCTTCCGGCGGAACCGTCATCAGATAACCGGCGGCATCGAGGTAGCCCAGGTAATTCCGTACCGTTCTGAGGTCGGCCCGCGCCAGGGCAGAAAGCTCGCGGCTGTCTACGCCGCCGGCGCCGATCCGCAGCACATTCCAGATGCGCCGCAGCGCCTCTTTCCCGCCCTGCGCGGGCGGCTTGAGCGGCGGCGCCTCGATCCCCTCGTCTTTCACCAGCCGGTAATGCGTCGCCGACTTTCCGCCACACCGCTTTTCAGTGACGCGGAGATAACCCAGCCCCGCCCATCGACGAAGGCATTCGCGAACCCGGAAATCGGATATCCCGAGCTCCGAGGAGATCACACTGACCACGAACTCATCGGGCTTTGCGCGAATCGCTTCCCAAACCCTCTGCCGGGCGCTGCGGTATCCCGTCATTCTTGGCCGCCCCATTATTCCTCTCCCCGCCGGGAAGCCGCGCTGCGCGCGTCGTACAATTCGCGTTTCCCCCACCGCTCGCGCGTCATTTCCGTTTCGCCCGCTCGTGTGGACGCCTCCTGGACGAGCGCAAGATTCACGCACACCCGCCGCGCGCTGCCGGCGCTCACCGCAACCAGGTGCGCAAGCAGGCAATCCGCGACGGAAACGTCCGGCGCATAAATTCCGGCCAGCGCGCGGGCGTCCTCGATCGACACCGGCAGCGCCTGCACCCACGAAAGAACCCTGCTTGAAAAATGCTCATACCGAGGCGAGGAAAGCCGGGATTTGATCGTGTCGTAGCCGACCAGAACCAGCGTCCCCTGGCTCGCCTCGTAAATATCCCGCACCAGTTCCAGCATCGCTTCCGACCGCAGGCAATGATCGAACTCATCGATAATCAAAGGCCGGCGTGAAGCCGCAAGCTGCGCCGTAATCGTGTCCAGCATCATCGGAATCGTCCCCGCCGGCTGGATGCTCATCTCGATCAGCACCTTCTCCAGCAGCGTCTTGCGCGACCAGGCCGAGCGCATCTGGATGTAATACGCGTCGGCATCGCGCGCCAGTTGCATGCAAGCAAGCGTTTTCCCGCGCCCCGCAGGCCCGTGAAAAACACAAATCCCCGGCAACAGGCAATGCCGATCCCCAGCTCGATTGCTCGCAAGCCGCAACAGCCCCACATTGGCCGTCGTCGCAATGGAATGAATACTCATTTTCAAACCTCCGTTTTTTGGTTAAACCGCTGACGTTTTATGCTGCCGCGCCAGCATCCGATATTCACTGCTGCGCGGATAAGAACTAATCCAGATGCGGGCACGCTGATTGGGCAACTCTTCTTCCGGCGTCTCCGAAATCCGCAACCACTCCGCAAACCGCGCCTCGGCATCGCCCATCGTCTCCCCCTGCGGCGGCGCCCAATTTTCCAGGCCCATTTCCACTCCCCTCTCCCTACCAGGGAGAGTGGCCGGGGGAGAGGGCGCCGTAAAATTCCCCTCCAAAGGAAGGGTGTCGCGCGGCGCCGAGGTGCTGACGGGCGCATCCCCCGCCGGAAGGGACAACCGCGCCACTTCCGCCGCCAGCGCCTCCCTCGGAATACTTAACCCCGGCAACACAATCCGCTCCGGCTGCTCGATCACCCCGGCATTGCGCTCCTCCCGGATTTCGGCCAGGTGCGAGACCAGCCTCTTTTCACGCGCCGCCGCGCGTTTCTCGCGCGCCTGCTCGATGAACGACATCGGCATATATGGAACCTTGTTGGCGTCCAACTCAGCCGTCAGGATGAACCGCCCATCGTGGTCATACACCCAGACCCTCTGCGGATCGTGAATGTCAAACGCCACCGGCAGCGTCTCCCCGTGGAATTCCTCCAGATCGGGGCTGAAATACCGCTTGTTATGCAGCGTGATTTCGCAGCGCCGGATCGCGCATTTCGTCATCGGCCGGAACAAGGGCACGATGTGGTCATTCTTCACAACCTCCGGCGCCCACCCCTCCGCAACATGCCGCGCCCAGGCTTCATCCGGGCTCTCGTGCCGGATTTTTCCGGTGGCCGGATCGCTCAGCTTCGGCAGCCCCCGGTGCGGGCGGGCGTTATACTCGGCCACCTTCCCGGTCAAGTAGCAAACGAAATCGTCGAAGTCCATCAGCGGCAACCGGGCCACCGTCCCCGCCTTGATCGCCGCCCGCGTAACCCTGAACATCGCCTGCCGCGCCTGGCGATCCATCCCCGCCCCCACAAACCCCGGAATTTCCCGCGCAGCCGCCACCCAAATCGTCTGGTGCGAACGCTCGATCACCCCCCGCGCCTGGCTGTTGTAAGGCAGGGAATGTGAAATCTCCGTCCCCAGCCGCCCGAGCAAACCAATCCCCTCATCCTTGATCAAGGCATTGACATAGCCGGAACCGCGATCCACATAAAGAACCGCCGGAATCCCGTTCCGCAGCGCCGCCGTCCGCAAGGAATCCAGCACCGCAAGCCCGGATTCCGATAGAGACACCGACCAGCCCACCAGCTTCCGGGTCGCCACATCCACAACCCCCGTAATCTCCGGACGGAACGGCCTGCCGTGCGCCGGGTGCCGGATTTCGGCGTCAAAACAGTGCCCGTCCATCGTATAAACATCGCCGGGCCGCAAATCGCCCGAATCGCGCCGCACAAAGGAGCGCAGGGATTTCAGATCACGCTCGCCGAAACGTCCGGCATTAAGCGCCACCGTGCCGACTTTCTTGAGAAAGCGCCGAACCATATGCTCCGACGGAATCGGGTAAGACGCCGGAAGGCAGCCCGCTTCCGCCAAAAAAGAGCGATACGCCTGCGAGACCCCAGGCTTCTCCGGCCTCTGCCAATGCCGCAAAAAATCCGCGCCCCACGCCGGAACGGAAAGGTTTTTCTGGCGCACGCGCGGCGCCAGCACCTTGCCGTGCGCCTCCATCTCGACCAGCCGCTGAAGCGAACGCAGCGACGGCAGTCCATCCGCCGAGCACTGCCCGCGCGGATCGCGGCAAAGCTGCAAGCTGCGAACCGCCGCCTCATCCAGCGTGCCCAGACGCGCCATCCCAAGCAACGCCCCGCAAACTTCCCGCACCGAGCCCCCCGAAGACTGAAGCTGCGCAATCCGCTGGATAACGCTCTTCCGCGCCTCCGCCACCCTCCGCTGCCGTTCCGTCTCCGAAAACACCGGCTCCATCTCCACCGCGGGCAAGGGCGCACGCGCCGCCTGCTCAAGAACATGCAACCGAACCGCGCGCTGAATGTCGGCGGGGAGATCCGATATGGCGAAAAAACGCTTTTTGCCTCCAGATACGGTGTGCTCTGTATAGGGCCAGGCTTCTTTTTTGGCTCTTTTTTCAACCGCGCTTTTTGTGATTTTCAACGCGGCGCAAATCTCCTGATAAGGTACAATCTGGTTACTTTTTTTCATTCCGGCACCCCAACCGCGCCTTTTAGCGCCTTGATCCTGCGGGTCGCCTCGTCGCGCTGCCGTTCCAACCTGCCAATTTCGGCATCCAGCGCATCGCGTCCCACCACCAAACGCGCGCCACGCAGGTCGGCGATCATTGCGGTAATGTCATGAGTATCGAGAGCAACTTCGAGCGCTGGCAGATACTCCAGCGGAAATCGCCAGCCCTCACGGCTATCGGCGGTCCAGCTATCGAGCTGGTGTTTCGTAATCTCGGCCCCGGTCAACTCGCTCATCCGGGCCGCGATGAACGTGCGCGACAACCCGCTTTCCCGTATTTTTCTGGCGATCAGCGCCTTGATGCGATGCCCGATCGACAAGGCGCCGGTTTCGACCACCGGAACGGGGACGCAGAACATATCGTCGGTCAGGGAATCCCGGGCGGGGCTCATGTCAATTCTCCGAAGAATTATTTCCATTGCATTGCCGCACAGCCGCAGTACACTGGATATTGCGGACTCCGGCGGGCTTGCGCGTGCCGTCCGTGTTGTAGCGGCTGGGCCAGATCGCCATCGGGTGCACCCCCAGCGCGTCGGCAATGCGCCGCTCCCCCTTCGGGAACGAACGCACCAGCGCGGCGGAAAGCCCGCTCGCGCAACGCAAACCGTGCAAATGAGCAAGCCGGGAGAGTGAATATCCGTTTTTACGAAGCGCGGCGATAACGTCCGCCGGGTGCCAGTCCTGTTGACTGGTTTTTTTTGGGTCGGGTTTTTGCATGTCTTAGGTTCCTGATTTGGTAATTAATGTCTGCATGATTAACCATATCTGGAGGTTTGTCAACTCTATAAACAACCGCCCCTGATATTCCGCACCTTCGCTTTTTTGCAAAAAACCAGAATTATTAGTTTTTATTTTTTGAATCAATGTGTTATGAAATGCAGCAAGCATAAAAACCGCGTGTTCTCAATTCCGCACCTCTCAGAGCGAGGTGCGGAATGGGAATAGGGGTTCGGTTAAAGGGTGCCAGGGTTGCCCTCGGATTAACTCAAAAGGAAATGGCCGCCCGGTCTGGCGTCCCTTTTCCCTCCTATTACAAATACGAGTCCGGCAATGTCGACCCCAGTGCGAAAGCGCTGGCGGCCTTGTCCGGTATTGGCATTCAGTTGAATTGGCTATTAACCGGCGAAGGGGAAATGCTGCGCGGGCAAAAGGCCGAGGGGGATCAACAGCCAGAGGCGGATCAATCTTGGCCATCTGGATTAACGCGGCGGCAAACCGATTTGATGCGCACCTCCATAGAGGCCGCCGAGGAGGGGCTTGATGCGATAGACAGCGAAATGGCGCCAGCAGACAAGGCTGAATTGATTCTGGCGATTTATGACCTAATCCACAAAGGGGGGGCGGACAAAGCGGGTATATTGCGGATCATCAAACTTGCGGCCAAACGGCGCGCCTAACCGTAGAGGTGATCCTATGCACTCAAATGAAATAGCCAAAATCGATGACATCATAAAAGACAAGGCAAACCCGAGAACGCCACGCGCCTCTGATTCCGAGCCGCAGGTGCGGAAGGCCGGTCTCTTGCCGAGCTTCTGCCTTCTGCTGCTTGCCGGGTTCCTTTTGTTCTTCGCCGCCCTGTCCTCAAAAGCCGCCGCAGCGGATCACTGGCGCAAACTCATAACCAGTGACGGCCTTCTCCCCGAAATCTTCTCCCCCAATCGCACGCCAAAAAAAGCGCAAAACCGTTCATTCCGAGCGCAAAACCGCCATTTTTTTTCCACCCTCACAAAAACCCTCAACCCCGCATCCAATCAAGCTTTCCGAACTTTTTTCGGTTTCGCCCCCCGTGCCAAAATGATCACCTCCCCACATATCCACATCTGAGGAGTTGGGCGGTCTGCGGCGTCGTTGGCAAATTCGGCCTTGCATCCCATCCCGATCCGCCGCACGCTTTCCACTCGACTTATTCAGAGCATCCCTTGCGCTATTTCCGGAAATACTTCAATATCCTGCCGGATTGGCGATATTTCAAAAATCGGAATTGTTGAAAAAACGGAGTCAGGGGCGATGTCCAGGGCAGTTGATTACGCAGTCCATGTTGAAGGCATGAGCAAATATTATTTCTTGGGAGAAAATAATATATGCGCCATTAGCCAGGCGACCTTCAGGATCGCCAGGGGATCGTTCGTGGCGTTTTGCGGGCCTTCGGGGAGCGGGAAGAGCACATTATTGAATGTGTGCGGATTGATCGACACCTTCGACGAAGGGAAATATTATCTGAATGGCCTTGATGTCGGCAGTCTGAATGAAACCGAATGCACGGGAATCCGGCGAAAGGAAGTTGGATTTATCTTTCAGGCTTATAACCTGATACCGGTGATGAATGTATTTGACAATGTTTCATATCCTCTGCGTCTTTTGGGAAAGAGCAAATCGCAAGTCAGGACGGAAACCCTCGATATCCTGGAAAGAGTCGGCTTGTCGGAATTTGCGGCCAGGTCTCCGGAACAATTGTCCGGCGGACAGCGGCAGCGGGTGGCCATTGCGCGGGCGCTTGTGAAACGCCCGTCGCTGGTGATTGCCGACGAGCCTACCGCGAATCTCGATACGAAAACGGCGGGGATGATCGTCGATCTCATGAAGGATTTGGGGCATCAATTCCAGGCCACTTTTTTGATCGCAACGCATGATGAACGTATGGCGCAACATTGCGACAGGATTATTGGCATCACGGACGGAGTTCTGGCGTGAGTGCGCTTGCGCTGGCGGCCAGAAATGTCCTGCGTAATCGCAGGAGGTCGATTACGACGATTCTTGTCGCCGCCATTGGATGCGCGGCGCTCCTGATTTCCGGGGGATTCGCTTTATATACTTATGAAATGCTGGCAGATAATGCTGCCCGGGAATCCGGGCATATTACTGTGGCGGATAAACGTTTTTTTGAAGACGAAGAAGAAACACCAGCGCAATTTGGAATTGATTATCCGGAAAACTGGATTGCGGCGCTCGAACACGATGACAGGATAAAGTATGTATTGCCGCGCCTTTCCTTTTCCGGACTTATCTCGAATGGAGATAAATCGCTCATTTTTTCCGGATTGGGCGCAGATATAAATGCGGAAGCGAATGTCAGGGGCGATTTTTTGAAGGGCGTGAATGGAAATATCAATTTCGACAAAACCCGGGACGGGGCGCCGGCCATTCTGATTGGCAAGGAACTCGCGCGCCGTCTGAAGGCGGATGTCGGCAGCCGCCTGACCCTGATGACGAAGACCGCAAGCGGAAGCATGAATGCAATGGATGCGCTCGTTTCCTCGATTGTCACAACGGGCTGGCATGAAGCGGACAAACGTTTGGTTCTGCTCGATATCGGGCAGGCGCAACGCCTGATGATGACCGGCAGGATAAGCAGTCTCTCCGTTTATTTATCCGACGCCGGAAATGTCCAGGGAATACGGGAGGAGCTTTTATCCTCCGGCTCCGGCCGGCTGGCAAGCAGGCTCTGGAGCGAACAAGCCTTTTACTACGAATCGGTCAAGGCGATCTACGACAGGATTTTTGGCTTGCTGGGCTTCATCATCGCATTGCTTGTGTTGTTCTCGGTCAGCAATACCCTGGCGACTTCGGTCGCGGAGAGAACAAGGGAAATCGGCACATTCAGGGCGCTTGGCAGCCATCCTCATGAAATCGTCGCGCAATTTGTCCACGAGGGCATGTTGATCGGGATTGCAGGGGTGTTGACAGGAAACCTCATCGGACTGGCGGTTGCTTCATCCTTGCCTTATCTCGGCTGGGAAATGCCGCCGCCGCCCGGACGTTCGGCAGGCTACCCATTGTTGGTGAGCGCTCCAGTATCGTTGTACGGCGCGATTGATCTATTGATCGTTATTCTCTGCTGCGTTGCCGCCTGGTTTTCAAGCAGAAAGGCGGCAAGAATGCCTGTCATGGAAGCCCTGCGGCACGTTTGAGCGCGGACAAGAGCACGTCATTGAATGGCCCCACACCGGATCAAGGCGTCTTGCGATCCGCGCTCTCCGGCGGCACGACCGGGAGTCCGGCGTCGATCCAGGCGTGGATGCCGCCCCTGGCGTTATAAACCTTTTTGTAGCCGGCCTCATCGAGCAGCTTTGCGGCAGCGGTGGTGCGCCCTCCCGTGCGGCATATCAGCGCAACGGGCCTGTCGGGCGGGGCGATGGCCTTCATCTTTTTCACCCATTCCGGATCGACCTTGCCTTGCGCATCGGAATAGGTGAGCCGCTTGCTGCCGCTGATCACGCCGGTTTGCCGCCACTCCTCCACGCGACGGACGTCCACAATCGTGACGCCGTCGGCGGAAAGGTGCGCGAGTTCGGAAGTATTGACGTCGATCACTTCAGCCTTCAGCGGCAAGCTGGCACACACGGCGGCAACGAGAAAAACAACACAAGAACGCGGAGCGTGGAGTTTCATGATTTTTTTCCTTGAATGGCGAAAAGAATTCAAATTTTCTAAATTAGTTAAATAATGTTCCGCTACTGTAGTAGCTTTCAATAAAAAATTCTTTAGTCTAATTTAGAAAATTCCCCATCAATCCCGGATGCTTTTTCTTTCAATCAATCCACAATTCGCATCATCCAGCGGAGGAATATCGCTGTAGTCGATTTCACTATCCGGCTTGTCTGCCAGCGCCTTGGGTTCCGTCTTGCGCTCTTCCGCCAGCGGCGGCAAATCGCCTTGCTTGACTCCAGGCATGCTCATATCTCCTGCGTTCCTTCCTGAGAAGTATATGGCAAAGGCGATAAAGTAGAATGATCCTTTAGAGCGGTTTTGATTCAACTCGGCACGAATTGCGGAAGGCCGTTCGTAGGGGCGAAACCCCCGCCCTGGCGGGCACCCCCTTCGGAGAAGGGGGCTTGTCAAGCCTCCCTCTTCGAGGGAGGTGGCGCTTTAAGCGCCGGAGGGAGATTGGCCGCCCCTGCAAATACCGGTATGTTGTCGCATCAATCAAAACCGCTCCAGGCCTTTTGAAGCAGAAAGCCCCCTCATCATGTTCAGTCGCTTGCGCGAAGATATCCGTTCCGTTTTTACCCGCGATCCCGCTGCGCGTTCGGTGTGGGAAATCCTGACTTGCTATCCGGGAATTCACGCGCTGTTCCTGCACCGGATCGCGCATTGGCTGTGGTCGTGCCGCCTGCGCTGGCTGGGGCGTTTCGTTTCGCATTGGGCACGCTTTCTGACCGGAATCGAGATTCACCCCGGCGCGACGATCGGGCGGCGCTTTTTCATCGACCACGGCATGGGCGTGGTCATCGGGGAGACGGCGGTCATCGGCGACGATGTGACGCTCTACCACAGCGTCACCCTCGGCGGCACTTCGTGGGCCAAGGGGCGGCGTCACCCGACCCTCGGGGACGGCGTGGTGGTCGGCGCGGGCGCGAAGGTGCTGGGGCCGATCACGGTGGGCGCAGGGGCAAAGGTCGGATCGAATGCCGTCGTGGTGAAGGATGTTCCCCAGGGCGCGACGGCAGTGGGCAATCCGGCGCGGGTCATCGACGGCGAAGAGGCGCACCAGCGCGAAGCGAAGGCGGGAACCATGGGTTTTTCCGCCTACGCGCTGGGGCAAGGCGTGGATGATCCCGTGGCGCGGGCCATTCACGGCCTTCTCGATCATGCGGTGGAAACCGACCGGCGGCTGGCGCTGTTGCTGGAACGTCTGGAACGCCTCGGCGTCGATATCGACGACGAGTTGGCGACTGCGGATCGCTTCAATCCCAATTACCTGAGTAAAATAGTTGACTAATATCCGGCGCCGCGAGTATAGTTGATAAGATTGAAGGGATATTTCGGAAAGCAAGCCCGGCGCGAACCCGATGTTTTTGTTCGGGATCGGCGCTGGAAATATCCCGGATTTCCGGCGCCGGAGCAGCCTGCTCCGCCAAGAAAATGGAGAAGGTATGAAACTGACAACCAAAGGCCGTTTCGCGGTGACCTCGATGATCGACCTGGCCCTGCACGGCAGCCAGGGGCCGGTCGCTCTTGCGGGCATCAGCAAGCGGCAGGATATTTCCCTGTCGTATCTCGAACAATTGTTCGGCAAGCTGCGCCGCCACCATATCGTCGAAAGCGTGCGCGGGCCGGGCGGTGGCTATTGCCTGACGCGGCAGCCGGAACAGATCAGCGTCGCGGAAATCATCCAGGCCGTCGATGAGCCGCTCGATGCAACGCAATGCGGCGGAAAAGGCGACTGCCGGGAAATGGATCACTGCATGACGCACGATTTGTGGATGACGCTGAACACCAAGATGTACGAATATCTGGCTTCCGTTTCCCTGCGCGACCTGGTCATCCAGCACGCGCAAAAATACGGCATCAATGTCGCGGCGCCGACGGTTGTGCGCCACCCCGTGCCCTCCGGTTCCGCACGCGCGGCGGTGCGCTCGCGCCTGCTCGTCAGCGCCTGAGCGATGCTTCCTGCCAGTGTGCTGCCCCGCAAATAGAGGAACAAGGGACGCTCTCCCCCTGGCCTGACGCAACACTTCCTTTCTTTCGCCCCCTCTCGCGATGCACGCTCCGGTTTATCTCGATCACAACGCGACGACGCCGCTCTGCCCGGAAGTGTTCGAGGCCATGGCCCCCTTCCTGCGCGAACGCTTCGGCAATCCGTCAAGCCGTCACCGCTACGGGCGCGAGGCGCGGCAGGCCATCGACGAGGCGCGGCGGAAGGTAGCCTCGGCCGTCGGGGCGCATCCGACCGAAATCGTATTCACCGGCGGAGGCTCGGAAGCGAACAATCTCTTCCTGAAGGGCGCCGCGATGGCATGCTCCACGCGCCCCGCCCCTGGCGCCTGCGCGCCGCTGATTGCTGTTTCGGCAATCGAACATCCCTGCGTGCTTGAACCCGCGCGCCAGCTCCAGCGCCGGGGCTGGCGGACACGGCATATTGCCGTCGACGGCGAAGGACGCCTGGACAGGGAAAGCTTTGCTGCGGCGCTGGCCGAAAAACCGCGCCTGATTTCGGTGATTGCCGCCAATAACGAAACCGGCGTAATCCAGGATATTGCCGCGCTGGCGGCGCAGGCGCAGCCTTCCGGCGCCTGGTTCCACAGCGACGCGATCCAGGCTTTCGGCAAGATTCCGCTGGATTTCCGCGCGCTCAATGCTGCTGGAATTCATGCCATCACCATTTCCTCGCACAAGATTGGCGGCCCGAAGGGGGTCGCGGCGCTGGTGCTCGACAAGCGGGTGGAACTCGAACCCCTGGTTGCCGGCGGCGGCCACGAACAGGGTTTGCGCTCCGGTACGGAAAATGTCGCGGCCATCGCCGGTTTCGGCCTTGCCTGCGAGCGCGCCAGGGCGGCGCTTCCCGAAGCCGGCGCGACGCTGCGCCCCTTGCGGCGGCATCTGGAAGAAGGGCTTGGCGCCCTGGGCGCGCGCTGCTTCGGCGCGGGCCTTGCCGAGGAAGAGCGCCTGCCGAACACCCTGGCTTTCGCCTGTCCCGGAATCGACGGCGAAACGCTGGTAGGAATGCTCGACGAGGCCGGGTTTGCCGTCTCCAGCGGCGCGGCGTGTTCCGGCGCGGCAGACACGGGCACGATCCATGTCTCGCATGTGCTCTCGGCGATGAATGTCCCGCCGGAACTGGCGCGCGGCGCGGTGCGGGTGAGCCTGGGCCGGGAAAACGGGATGCAGGACATCGAGGCTTTCCTGCAGGCGCTGTCGCTTGTCTTGCAGAAACTGCGCAGCCTCTGTGCTCTCGGCATGAAAGTTTGAAATCACAATTTGCAGGAATCTCCCCAATGTTGAAATTGCCGATCTACCTCGACTATTCCGCAACGACGCCGGTCGACCCGCGCGTTGCCCAGAAGATGATTCCTTATCTGTGCGAGCACTTTGGAAACCCGGCTTCCAATTCCCACAGCTTCGGCTGGGAAGCGGAGCGCGCGGTGGAAGAGGCGCGGGAAGAAGTCGCGCGCACCGTGGGGGCCGATCCCAGGGAAATCGTCTGGACTTCCGGCGCGACGGAATCCGACAATCTGGCGATCAAGGGCGCGGCGCATTTCCATGCGGGAAAAGGCAAGCATCTGGTCACGGTAAAAACCGAACACAAGGCGGTGCTCGATACCTGCCGCCAGCTCGAACGCGAGGGCTTTGCCGTCACCTACCTCGACGTGCAGGAAAACGGCCTGATCGACCTCGATGCCTTCCAGGCCGCGTTGCGGCCCGACACCGTGCTGGCTTCGGTGATGTTCGTCAATAACGAAATCGGCGTCATCCAGCCGGTTGCCGAAATCGGCGAAATCTGCCGCGAGAGAGGCATCGTCTTTCACGTCGACGCGGCGCAGGCCAACGGCAAGATCGACATCGACCTCGAAAGACTCAAGGTCGACCTGATGAGTTTTTCCGCCCACAAGATTTACGGCCCCAAAGGCATCGGCGCGCTTTACGTCCGCAGGAAGCCGCGCGTGCGGCTTGAGGCGCAGATGCACGGCGGCGGCCACGAACGCGGCTTTCGCTCCGGCACATTGCCAACGCACCAGATCGTCGGCATGGGCGAAGCCTTCCGCATCGCGCGCGAGGAAATGTCCGCCGAGCGCGAACGCATCGGCAAGCTGCGCGACCGCCTGCTCGACGGCATCCGCGACATCGAAGCCATCTACATCAACGGCGACCTCACGCATCGCGTGCCGCATAACCTGAACATCAGTTTCGCCTACGTCGAAGGCGAATCCATGATGATGGCCCTGAAGGACCTGGCCATTTCATCGGGTTCGGCCTGCACCTCGGCTTCGCTCGAACCTTCCTACGTGCTGCGCGCGCTCGGGCGCGACGACGAACTTGCCCACAGTTCGATCCGCTTCACCCTCGGGCGTTTCAACACCGAGGCCGAAATCGATTACACGATCGGGCTCCTGCACCAGAAAATCGCCAGGCTGCGCGATTTGTCGCCGCTGTGGGAAATGGTGCAGGAAGGCATCGACCTGGAATCCGTGCAGTGGGTGGCACATTAAAAAACACGAAAGGAAATTCCCATGTCCTATAGCGTCAAGGTCATCGACCACTACGAAAACCCGCGCAATGTCGGCTCCTTCGCCAAGGACGAGGATGGCGTTGGCACCGGCATGGTCGGAGCGCCGGCCTGCGGCGACGTGATGAAGCTGCAAATCAAGGTCGGCGAAGGCGGCGTCATCGAGGACGCCCGGTTCAAGACCTATGGCTGCGGCTCTGCGATTGCGTCGAGTTCGCTGGTCACCGAATGGGTCAAGGGCAAGACTGTCGACGAAGCCCTGGCGATCAAGAACACGCAAATCGCCGAGGAACTGGCGCTGCCGCCGGTGAAGATACACTGTTCGATCCTCGCCGAGGACGCGATCAAGGCCGCCGTCGCCGACTACAGGAAGAAGCACGCTCAAAAACACGATTGAACACCTGTCGAGCGCAATCCCTGCCATTCATGGCGGGGTCAGCGAGACATGGCGTAACAGGCGCCGAAGGCGCCCCGCATTGTGTAGGGGCGGGTGGTACGGGCGGGTTTCAAACCC
>WQZF01000039.1 GCA_009780885.1 Betaproteobacteria bacterium
CCACTTGCTTGCGCCGTTCGTGCAGTTGCTCCAGTGTCGAATATCTTGCGTCGTCTTTTTCCATCTCCACCACATGGGGATCAATCCAAATATTTCAAGTATTATCGTGCCGAGTCAATAGAATAATTATTTAATTGCGAAGGGCGCTGCGCGAGGCCGGCTGTCCAAAGAGGGCAGCAGCGGCGCTTTCCATTTCTTCCGCATTCATTGCACCGAGTTTTTTCGTCAATATGCGGCCATCCGGAGCAATCGTCAGCGTAAACGGCACTCCTCCCTTGTCATTGCCGAGCGAGCGCATCAGTCCAACACCAGAGCTGGCGCCCACCAGAACCACGGGATAGCCGACTCCATAGGCGGCCGCAAATTCAGAAACGGAAGTGCGGTAGTCGGCGTCTTCCAGCGCCACGCCGAGGACGATCAGCCCCTTGTCCCGGTATTTTTCGTAAAGCGCCGCCAGATCAGGAAGTTCCTTGCGACACGGCCCGCACCAGCGCGCCCAGAAATTGACGATGAGGGCTTTGCCTTTATAGCCTTCCAGGGTGATGGCCTTGCCGTCGAGCGCGGTGGCGCGGGTGGCGAACAGCTGCGCGGTGGCGCGGGTGGCGAACAGCTGCGCGCTGGCCGGTTCCGCCGCTGCGGCGGCGGGGATGAGAAGGAGGAAGGCAGAGAAGGTGATCAGGAACGCGCGCGCGGCGATACTCACGGCAAATCGCTCCTTTTGAAGACGAAATAGCCAAGTCCGGCGCACAGCGTCCCGAGAAATACCGGATAGACAAGCGCATAAATCTTGAAGCCGACAGGGCCAAAGAGGTCGAGAATCACGTAGGCGGCGGGGCCGAGGACGATCAATTGCGGATCGAAGAGCGAGAGCGCGGCAGTGCGGAATACCTGCAAGGGGTTGGCGAGCGCAAGCGTGATCGCCAGGTCGGGGGCCATGCGCCCCTGGATCAACAATCCAAGCAGAATCAGATCGAGAAAGAGCAACATCGTCAGCCAGACGATAAACGCAGCGCCCTGGGCAACGTCGGTGCTGCGGGCAATGGTCGAGATGAGCATCCCGATGCCGAGAAAACACCAGCCTATCGCCGCCAGCAACCCCGTGTAGTAAAGAAACATCTGCCAGGGTACTTCGATTTCCCTGTAGAGCGCCCAGAGCACAGCGCCCAGCATGGCCGCGAATACCGGCAGGAAAATGGTGATGTAGCGGCCGACGATCTTTCCCCAGAACCACGCCGAAAGAGAGACCGGAAGCGAGAGCAGGTATTCGAAGACACCGGCCTCGCGGTCGCCGGCCACCGAACGCACGGTCGTGATCAGCACGAAGATCGGCAGGATCGCCATCGCCAACTGGATATAGGTGACGAGCAACCTTGAGAGGCCGATAAATCCAAGCACGCGCGATTCGGTCAACCCAAAGGCGAACAGCAAGGCGACGATGCCGCCGAAGACGAAGCAGTAAATGAGAAACCAGCGCGAGCGAAGCGATTCGATAATGTCGAGTTTGGCGGTAAGCACAAGATGTTTCATGAAAAAGCACCAGATGATTATTCGAGGAAGGCAAGAACGGCCTTGCGCGCCTCTTCATAGGAAACGATCCCCGCTCCCGTCAGCGTAGTCGCGCCAAAGCCGAATCCCATCGGCGTCGTCTTGCCGCCGAGATAATGCGCCTGGCGCGCATCGAGCCACTGCCCGCTGTTGCTCATGTCGGCCACCCAGAATTCTGCCGGTTGCGCCGCCCATTCCTGGTTCTTGAGGAAAGACACGGCACAGCCAAAATCGTCGAACTTATACACCCGCATCGCCGGATTCCGAATCTGCGCAGCAAAGCGTTTTTCGCTGATGATCATCTTGCAGTGTTCGCAGGTATCGCGATCCCAGACGATCCGTACCGGTCCAACCGAGGGTTCGCGGGTGCAGGAGGAAAGGAGCGGCAATCCCCAGACGGCGCTGGAAGCAAGCAGAAGGAAGCGGCGGCGATGCATGGTTCAATCCCCGGTTTCGTGCATCTCGATCCGCGAGAGCAGGCCGACATAGCGCGACAGCATCCCAAAAAAACGCAGCCGGTCCGGGGCAGCAACCTCGCCTGTCCAGGCGGTCGTTTCCGCAGCTTCCTCGGCGACAAAATTCCAACCCGTAAGCGTTTTCGCAATCGCCTCGTCGGCGCGGCTAAAGACCAGACACACGGCAAACAATGCCGCCAGAGAGGATTCATCGGCAACGCGATCATCGAGAACGATCTTGCCCATATCCATCTCGATCACGCGGTTGACCAAGGGCGCCACTTCGTCGAGACGGTGGCTGGAAATGATCATCGTCGTGTTCTCAAGCCGCTCGGCAAGCAGTTGAAAGAAAATTTGCCGCGCCTCCGGGTCGAGGTTGGCTGCCGGTTCGTCG
Organism: Betaproteobacteria bacterium; assembly: GCA_009780885.1. Taxonomy (GTDB): domain Bacteria; phylum Pseudomonadota; class Gammaproteobacteria; order Burkholderiales; family Rhodocyclaceae; genus WQZF01. The sequence continues at coordinate 2,395 of WQZF01000039.1, forward strand.
AGCACCAGAACGCGCGTGTCGCGACCAAGCGCAATGGCGATCAGGAGTTTCTGCTTCATCCCGCCGGAAAGCCGGTTGAATGGCCGCGCGGCAATGGATTGCACATCCAGCCCGAGCCGACGGGCAACATCGAGCATGCGCTCTGCGCTGCTGCCGCAAATCGCGGCGGCGAAGTGCACCAGTTGGCGCACCGGCATTTTGAGCGGCGGCGGCAGTTGCGGCACGAAACCGATCGTGGAAAGAACATGGGTGCGTTCGCGACGCGCGCCAAGCCCATCGACGATGACGCCGCCATCAAAAGTATATTCGCCGAGCAGGCAGCGAATCAGCGTCGTCTTGCCTGCGCCATTTGATCCGATCAGCGCAATCCGCTCGCCCGGTTCCAGATCGAGCGTGACGGCATCGAGCACCCGGTTCCTTTTGAAACGCTTGCTGAGATTCTGGAAACGGATCAGGGGCTCGGACATGGAAAGCGACTTTGGGGAAAAATTCTGGTTGGGAAGCGAACGATTTTATTGGCAGGGCGCTTGTATGGAAGCAGTCCCTTCCATACCGCCAGACACCTGCGTCTGGCGCGCGCACCCCGCGATTCTAGCCTATCGGTGTAGCGACTTGTGCAGGGGGATCTACAGCATCTTGCTCAGGCCCTTCACGTCGTAACGCAACGCGCCGGAAGGGCAAGCGTCGATGCACAAGCCGCAGCGGGTGCAATCGGGACCGATAGGCACTTCCATGTCTTCTGCCCGGCCCTTGATCACCATGTCGAGCACGTGCGGAACGAGGCAGACTTTCCTGCAGTCGCCTTCGTGATGGCAATGCTCAAGGCGATAGAGGACGCGCAGCGGTGAAACGATGCCGACAACACCGTAGGTGAGTCCAATCGGGCAAACGTAGCGGCACCAGGCGCGGCGCGAATAGAGCACTTCAAGGAGCAGAAGAAGCAGTACCCAGAAGAGCGCCAGCGTCGGGCCGTAGATGAGCGCCCTTGAGAGAATCCCGGTCGGCGAGAGCGTCTCGAATACGGTGAAGCCGGTGACAACGGAAAGAAGGGAAAAGAGCAGCCAGAAAATGGTGCGGGCGCCACGGTGGAATTCATGGTCGCTGACGATTTTTTTCTCGACCAGTTTGAGGTGCAGCGATTCGAACCATTCGGCAACAAGGTGATACGGACAGACCCAGGAACAAAAGGAACGACCACCCAGCAGCGCCCAGAGAAAAAAGACAGTCGCGGTGCCAATGAAAAGGTTCACGATGATGTGCTTGTGCGCAAGCATTACCTGCAAGGCCGAATTGAGGTCGATCAGGTGGAAGCCGACAAAACGCGAGGCAGTCAGCGCGCCTTCGAGTATCTGGATATCGAGCCAGAAGGAAAAAACGAACAGCAGATTGCATGCAACCAATACCGCCCAGCGCCGGTTACGCCATTTATGGTTGATCACTGCCTCGTCACGCGCCTTCTTTTTGATGGCCTCGAACTCGGCCTTGTCCATCCGCTTGAGCCCGTGCGCTTGCTGCGCCGCTGGCGTGATCTCCATCGGCTTTTGCGGCTCGGCGCCGAACATGACCTTGATGCGCGCGCTCATTTTCGCCATGTCACACCTTCCATTCGCGTCGCGCGTCGACGACGATTGCAGTCGGTTCGACCGGGCAGATCATTTCACAGACGCCGCAGCCGATACATTGTTCCAGCACAACCGGCATGTACTGTTTGCGCCCGTCGGGAGCAGCGATTTCTTCCATCCGGATCGCATCCTTGATCGGGCATTCGGTGACGCAAAGATCGCACAATTCTCGCTCGTAAGGGTGCTCGCGGATACGAATCGGCTTCCAGCGGTCGACCTTGATGTAACGCATCTTGCCATTGAAAGCAGGCCCGCGCGCCTGTCCACTGAATCCCTTTCCCTGCACTGCAAGACAGGTTTCGGGCCGGGAAAGCCGCGCCACGCCCATGCGTTCATGCAGATTCAGCGTCGGCTCGGGGTCATTCTCCTTCGCCTTCAGAATCGGCTTGTGCGCCAGGTCCATTCCCTTGCGATGATCGAGAAAATCCGGCTTGTCGTAAGTCAGCGCCCCGGTCGGGCAGGCAAGGATGCACTGGCCGGCGTCGCAGGAAAAATCGCAGGCTTGCGCGCGGGTATCAATGTACGGAGTACCAATGCCAAAGCCGGAGTCGGCGTCTTCGAGTTTGATTGCAAGCACCGGACAGACCTGCACGCATTGTCCGCATTTGATGCAGGAGGAAAGAAAATCATGCTCTTCGAGCGCACCAGGGGGGCGCAGGCGCTGCGAAGCCCGTAACCGCACCGGAAGGTATCCGGAAAGCGCAATGCCGATGACTCCGATGCCAAGCACGACAGAACGGATGAATTTACGCCGCGTCGCTTGCCGGCGCACCGGCGGCGCAGCCTTCTGTTTTACGCTGTCCGATTTGTGTTCATCACTCATGTTTTCGCCTTTGCGGGGTTGAGAAACACCGGATGCTCATCTTTCAACAACAAAACAGGAGAGGAAATCGGCGCCAGACGTTCCAGAAAATCGAGTGCTTCGAGCACGGGCGAATTGAGAAAAAAGCGCGCATCGGGAATTTCCATCCAGATCTGGTCTGCGAAAGCGTACAGTTCATAGGACGTATCGCCAAAGCCATCGCGGTTCCGGTCAAATCCCTGATAGTCGTCCCAGTAGTTGCCACGCCAGGAATTGCTCATTGCGGAACCTGCAGCGGCGACTGCAACATGGTTCATGTTGCCCTCAAAAACGTTATTTTCGATGAAATGGCCTGTACGGTCGGCAAGAAAATGAATGCCAATGCCATTATAGGCGATGCGATTGTTGCGGATGAGGACATGCGAACCGGGCTGGAACGGCGACAGATCGGATCCGATGCCAACGGCGCAATAAATGATTTCGTTGCCCTCGATCAGGGTGTCCGAGGCTTCTTTCATCCCCACCGCCATGCCAGCGCTACCGGTAGCATGAGAAATGAGATTGTCACGGACAACAGCACCATCGGTATACATCAGATAGACGCCAACCGCATTGTCGTAGAACTCATTTTTTTCAATGACATTGTCGCGTGCAAACATGAAATGCAGCGAATACCGGCTGCCTTTTCCAATATTGCCGCGAAAGATGTTGTTATCTGAATACCAGGCGACCGTGTCACGCGAATTGGTAATCTCATTGGCCTCGATCAGGTTCTTTTTGCTGTACCAGAGCCGGATCGCATCGCCGCGTTCGCCCAGATCGTAGTTTTTCGACGTAATGCGATTATGGCGAACGATATTTTCATCGGCCTGTTTCAGATCGATGCCGAAAAGGCAGTCGTCGATCCGCAGGTTTTCGATCACATTCAAATTGCCGCGCACATTGAGGCAAGCATCGTCGGTATCATGTGCGCCGCCGGAAGCAGTTAAACGCAGATTCCGCACTGTCGCCCTGTCGGTTTCGAGCGTAAAAACAGTACCACGTCCACCGCCGGAAATACTGACTCCGTTACTCCCGTCGATCACCAACGGCTTGTTAAGCAGCACCGGCCCGGCATAGGCTCCAGCGGGCGGTTTCAGTATCGAACCTTCCGGAGCATTGTCGACCAGCTCCTGAAACCAGGGAATGCCGGCAACATTCGGGTTTTCCGGGCGAATGCTTTTCCGTCCCGAGTCTCCCCAATTGCCGGTATTCGGCAAATTCATCCCAGCGCCAAAGGTTTTGGCCGGTCTTTCTTCCCTACTGCTGCTGTTGCCATATTCGTAACTACGCTCATCCTCGGCCAGCGAAGCGGACACCACGCCTGCAATCAGCAAAAACGGCAGCACCCACCCCTTGGGACGCAACAATGCCCTGAGACAACGAGCAGGTTTCATCGTATTTTTACTGCCCCGTACGCCATCGCCCACACGCTTCAGTCGATGGAGTCTTCGCGCAGTTGCTTGCGCCGGATCAGGAACGCCAAGGCCAAAAAGATGCTCGATAACAGCAGCAATCCAAATCCCCAATAAGGGTAGGAATAGGTCGAGAATTGCGCCACCTTGCCCTCGCCAAATACTGTCGGCATAAAGGGTTTAACGGTAAACGCCCCCCATGGGTGAAGATTGTGACCGAAAAACCAGAGCCAGCCCGAATAGGTGATGACGAAAAAGACCGGCAACAGCGCAGGAACCAAGGCCAGCAACAAGGTAAATCCACGTTTTTTTGCGACCCCGGCAATGACGACGATCATCGAGAGGATCAGGCCAACGATGACGATATGCGAGGCAAAACGCACGTTATCGCCCCATTCCTTGATTCGTTCCGGCTCCTTGAAAAAAGCACCGGATTCTTCCATGTAATGCTGGACATGAGCGTTGAGCGCGCCAAGAACATATTGGTCGACCAGCATCCAGGCGGCAACCAGCGCAAAACCGGCTGCCAGGGCAATTATCCGCGCCTTGCGTTTGGGCAGCATGAAGGCGGCCAGCATCACAGCGAAAAATCCGAAGAAAAATTTCGCCAGCGGCTTTTCCACCGGCGCCCCGGTAGCGATCGGGAACATGCCCACGTAGTGGTTGATGGTGTTCATTTCATGCACGCAGTCGAGTCCCTGCGCATCCTGATTCAGATTTTTGCCCGCATCAAGAATCGGGTTGTAGCGCTCGGAATTCTCACCCAGGTCGCTTTGCATGACCTCAGTACTCTGCCGGCTGCCTGCCGGAGCCGCATGGCACCCATTGAATACACCATTGAAATGAAAATGAATACGAATGCCGTCCGGAAACGCATCCTTTGGATAATTCGGCGCCGTCAGCGCCACCCACCAAATAGGCGCGAAATAAGCTGCAATGAGAATAACGAGCGCCGCCAGGGTCAGTGCCACAACGAGCAGATTCCGTTTGTCTTTTTGCGGGAACATCCTTTTTCCTTCCTCCAGAAGACGCGGCTTCAACGCTTCAATTGCCAGCAGCATGGCGCGGCCACACCACGTTCGCAATACAAGTTACAGCACAGATGCAGATTCGTTCACCGGCAACACGCCCGGACATCCGCTCTCAGCGGGATGCCCGGACGCCACTTTCAATTGCCTGAAATCGCCGGGAAATACAAAAAAGAAAGTGAGACGCTCACTTCTTTCCTGCTGCCGGCTTCCCGGTACACATCGCGCCAGGCATTCTCAGGCTGGATTGATATGAGGAAATCGCTACCAGTTGTTGATCGTTGTACTTCTTGATCACCTTCACCATATCCGGGTTCGCATTACGCCGTTTGCCATCGCGAATCTGGGTCATTTGCCGCAACAGGTATTTATAGTGCTGGCCGGCAATGACAGGATAGAACTTGGCCTTGTCGCCCTGTCCATTCATGCCGTGGCATTCCTTGCATTCCTTTTCATACAGGGCCTTGCCATCTGCAAGATGTTTGGGAGCATCGGGACCATCATATTGCCCATGGTCGGTCGGAATGCACAGGCTTTCAATATAAGCCGAGACATCGGCCAATTCCTGCGGATCGGTCAGCGTTACCGCGAACGGATACATCGTCGGATTGTCGCGCAAACCGGCGCGAATGTCGGCTATCTGCTTGATCAGCACCGTCGTATGTTGACCTGCGAGCTGTGGAAAAGTGCCGTCGGGTCGGCCAGCACCGGAGGGAAGGTGGCAAGCGCCACAAACTTCGTATGCTTCCTCGCCGCGCTTGACGTCACCTTTCAGCTTCAGCGCCTCTATTTTTTCGCCTTCCTGAGCATTCCATTTATAGGTCTGGGATTCGATTCCCGCTTTCTTGGGTGCTGGCGCTTGTGCAAACACGGAAGTCGCAAAGAGTGCAGCACATATTGCAATGACTGGTTTGTTCATAATCTTGGCCTCACAAAATGAAAAATAAAACGTTTCGGCAATTTCTCCACGGAAATGCACGCAATCCGAGGCGAGAGATCCCAACATACCTCGGACACATCAAGAAAAACATGACCTGTATTTAAACTCTGCGTACTCATGGAGTCAGCGTGGAAATCCAGGTCGCAATCGCTTTGATCTCGGCATCACTGACCAGGTGCATCACTCCTTTCATCGCCGCAGATTGGCCGTTGGCGCGCGCTCCGCTCTTGATGTCCTTCATCTGTTGTTCCACGTAGGCCGCATTTTGTCCTGCAAGCCTCGGATAGATCGGCAACAGTGGTTTTTTCGCATCCGCACCATGGCAGGCAATACAGGTTTTTTCCTTAAAAAGCTTCGCACCATCAAGGGCTTGCGCATTCGCCGCGAAGGGTACAAACAACAGTCCGAGGGAAAGTATCCAAATTTTTCGCATCGTCGTTTTCCTCTGTAAAAAATGGGGAGCAGCCTAACGCCGCTCCCCATTGCGTTGCTTTAAGTTATATCAAACTGCGCGTTACTTCACTTTTTTCGCGCCGTTCTGCTCAAGGTAAGTCTTCGCACGCAGACCGAGATCCGCTGTCTTGACCTGGTATTGCCAGACCTGTTCGGCCCACAGCGTTGCCTGGTTCCAGTCCTTCTTCTGCGCGGCGGCTTCATGCTTGGCCTTGGCATCGGGGATCTTGCCCAACTGATCCTGAGCATCCTCGACCATCGCCACCACATCCGGGAAGTCCTGATAATTGACGCTGGTGATGTAGCCAACTACCTGGTCAATGACGGCTTGCGTATCGGCAATCTTCTTCAGCTGATTCTTGTAATCGGCTTCAGTATATGCCGTGCCCTTCGTTTCCGCAGCCTTGGCCGGCGCTTTCCAGCCCTTCGGCTTGACCAGGAGATAGCCTTGCATTTCCAGGTGCAGCGCGGAGCAGAATTCCGTGCAATAGAACGGATAGACGCCTTCCTTGTCGGCCTTGAATTTCACCGTGACCGTCTTGCCCGGCTCGATCGAGGCGTGGGTGTTGTAAGTCGACACCGTGAAGCCGTGCGTTTCATCCTCAGCACGTTCCAGGTTGGTGATGTTGATCACCACTTCGTCGCCGACTTCTGCTTCGATCGTTTCCGGTGTGAAGTGCGAGCGAATCGCCGTACCGAAGACCTCGACGCGGTTACCCTTGCGCTCGGTCTTTTCCTCACCGGCGCGAACGGCACCCGGATGCCGCTTGTCGGTGCGGGAGTCGGTGCCCACCTGATACCGGATAAACGGTTTCAGCTTGTTCGCCGAAATCGCCACGGCATAGTGCGGTTCACCCAGCGGGAACGGCATGTCGTAGAGCAACTGCATCTTGTCGTTGCTGATGTCGATCAACTGGTGGTTCTGCGGATGCAGAGGTCCAACCGGCACGAAGCGATCAATCGCCAGCTTGTTCAACGCGACGAGATAACGACCCTGCGGATCCATGGAATCGCCTTCCATCGTCATCAGGTGGCCGATGTTGTAGTGCACGGAAACCTTATCGAGCACCTTGCCATCGCAATAATTCCACTTCGCAACCTGAGAGTCGACATAGAGCGATGTGTAGGCAATACACGGCTTGGAGTCAAATTGCGTATGCAGGGGGCCAAGACCCAAGCTGACCTGCCGCTCCAGTGCATCCCGCATACCGATCACCGGAATACCATACGGATCCTTACCCTCGAATTTTCCGGCCTTGATCGCGGCCTGGATTTTTTCGAAGGAGAAAACGGACACATGTGTATCCAGTTTCCCGGCAACAATCATGAATTTCCCATCCGGCGTCACATCGACGCCGTGCGGCGATTTCGCTTCCGGAACAAGGAAGAGGATACCTTCCTTGACGGCGACATCGATCGGAATCACGTTATGACCGTTGATCTTTTTCGCCTTGCCGGCAGCGACCAGTTCCGCAGCCTTTTTCCAGTTCATCACATGCAGATAGTCGGTATCCTTGGCGGAACAGCCGGCTTCATACGGCGGCACACCTTTCTCGATACCGCCCACATAACGCTCGGAGCAGAAGGAGTTCGTGAATGCCCAACCGTCGGATGGCCCCTTGCCCGCATCGGACAAATCCTGCGAGTACGGGGGTAGTTCGAACGAGAAGGATTGCTCTGGCTGGATACGGCCTTCCTTGCGGTCGAACTTCCAGTAGGTCACGCCGCCGCGATATGCTTCATTGAAGCTCTCCAGCGGATAGAACTTCCTGTTTTCCAGTGGCGCTGCATATTGTGCCGCTTCGATCACATAATCGGTGTTGGGCGTCACGAACGCGCCGCCGTGCTCCGATTTGAAAATCGGGTTGACCACGATCTGTTTCGTTTCAAAGTCGCGCAGATCAATTACTGCCAGACGCGGATTGGCCTTGTCGTTGATGAACAGGAACTGCCCATCGTATTTGCCCTGGGTCTCCGAAATAGCGGGGTGGTGCGTGTCGCCCCAAGTGATGTCCTTGCCATCGATCATGCCTTGTTTGAGAATGGCCTTGGAACTCTCGTCATAGCCATATCCTTGCCAAGGTTCCGGCGTAAATACCCCGATATACTTGAGAATGCGCATGGACGGAATGCCATACACAATCACCTGCCCCGATTGCCCCCCGGAACTGAATACAACGAATTCGTCGCGCTTCCCGGTAGGTACATAAGTCTTGGCTGCTGCCAGCAAATCCTGTTGCGAGAGATTACGGCGTTTCATTACGTCCTGTAGTGACTCCGCCGCGAATGCCATGCCGGATACCGAGCACACGACACCTGCAGCGACCAACAGAGACGTCACCTGCTTCATGCGAGTCTTCATTTCTGGTCTCCCAAGAGTGGTTAACGACATCTACTGCGCAGCAAGGGTTTACTGCGACAATATGTCGCACATCTTCTTGCTCAAAGTACTATAGCACTTTGAGAAAAATCAAAATTAAAATGTCGAAGGCTTGCCGACACCCCCAAAAGACACGATCGTTTCCGATGTTTCGTAAACTCGCCATAGACCTTCTGCTTCTCGCGCTGCTTGCCGCGCTCGGAGTCGTAGCTTGGCGTCTGGCACCCTTGCTGACGCCGCAGAGTGACCGCAGCTTGCCTCTCTCTCTTTGTAATCCGGGGCAGAAACCTTCCTGCCGGGTGCTTCTGGCAGAAAGCGCGACAATGGAATTTTCCCTCTCGCCCCGCCCGATACCAGTATTGAAACCCTTGCAGATCGAAGTGCGCCTGGATGGAATCGAGGCACGGCGGATCGAAGTAGATTTCGCAGGAACAGAAATGAAAATGGGGTATAACCGCCCAAGGCTGGAAAAAGGCGCTGACGGAATTTTCCGGGGCAACGCGAGTTTGCCGGTTTGCATCACGGGCAGGATGAATTGGCAGGCCACGGTACTTGTAGAAACCTCCAAGGAACATTTGGCGGTTCCATTTCAATTTGAAACCAGAAAAAACAATTCCGCAGGCACAGACATCTCCATGAATCACCCCAATCTGAAGCCTGGAGCTTCCTCACCACAATTTGGAGCGTCTCCGGCGTCTGTTGCTGAGCCATGTCCCGCTGACCCTGCCATCAATGGCAGAGCTTGCGCTCGACAGGTGGTCACAAGTATTCCGGCACCAAATCACCCTTCTCTCTGACATACTCTGCCCATGTCCCGGCGACGCATCTTTCAGCTCTTTGTGGTTCTGTCGACCCTCGCAATCCTTGGGGGACTACTGCTTTCATTGGCGCTGCCCCGCATATTCCCTTCAAAGGCGCCAGAGGAAGATCTGGGGGGGCGTTTCCCCAACCTTGCGTCTCGACCGACCGGCGGAGATTTCGTTCTGCACAGCGCCGATGGTCCGGTGGCGCTCAGCGACTATCGCGGCAAGGTCGTATTGCTCTATTTCGGCTATGCTTATTGCCCTGACATCTGCCCAACCTCACTGGCGGTTCTTGCGCAGACGTTCAACGACTTGCCGTCGCCCGCCCGCAACAAGGTGCAAGGCATTTTCATTTCCGTCGACCCCGGGCGCGACACTCCGGCCTATTTGAAAGAATACGTCTCTTTCTTCCACCCCCTGCTGGTCGGTGTTACCGGCAGTACGGAAGAAATTGCTGCCGTCGCCCAGCGTTACGGCGTTATTTATCGTATCCATCCACACGACGCAGAAGATCGCTATGTCGTAGACCACTCATCGCTGATCTACCTGATCGCACCCGATGGACATCTGGCCACGGCGCTGCCGTACGGAGTTTCCGCCGAGGAAATACATACTGCCTTGCAACCCTTTCTGGAAAAAACCGGGCAGAAAGCCAGTTGAAAAACCCTCTCTTTTCAACCAACCCTTTGGAGGTTCTCATGCATTCGTTTTCATCCCGTCTCTCCACCAAAATTTTCTTCCTTGCCCTGTTTACTTCTTCTGTCGCGTTCGCGGGGGACATTCAGGTGATTGACCCCAGTGTGCGCCAACCTCCCGCAAATGCGCCGACGACCGGCGCTTTCATGACATTGAAAAACACCGGGAACCGCGACATAAAACTCATCAAGGCAGAAAGCCCTGTTGCGAAAAATGTCGAGCTGCACACGAACGTCAACGAAGACGGCATGATGAAAATGCGCCAGGTCGCGAATATCGAAATCAAGGCCAAGGGGGAAACCCTCCTAAAACCGGGCTCCTACCACATCATGCTGATCGGACTCACACAGCCGCTGGCCGAAGGCGACAAGATTCCGATGACGCTGAGTTTCGATGACGGCAGCAAGGAGGAAATCTCCGCGCCGGTGAAAGCCCCGACAACATCCATGCCTTCCCATCCGATGTCTCACTGAGACCTCAAATCCCCTCAAAGAAGCAGCCCCAATGCGCCCTCCTGCCAGGAAAGGACTTTTGGGGCTGCTGTTCTGCGTCTCATTTGTCTTTTCGGCCTGTTCTTCGCCCCCCGCAAAAAAAGAGGTTCATGGCGAAGCGTTTGAAGTTGGCCAGGTAGCCCAGAGTGACGCTAACCGGGCTGCAAACCTTGCGATGCGCGACAATCTGGAGAGTTTGTCCCTGCTGCTGGAGAAGTTGTATAAACGCAACCCCTCGCAATGGAAAAAAGGCGGCGCACAAACTCTGGAAGAAGCGCGCAACCGGGTGATGACCGCCATCCGGACGAACCAAGCGCTGCCGGAACTGGGCGAGACAAAATCGGTTGCAGCCCTTCCGTTGGCCTTCAATCCCCAATTCCAAGGGGATCGTGCCGGCGCCCTGATTTACGCACTGGGGACGATGCTGCTGGAAGTTTACGGCGGACGCACCGAGCTTTATCTGATTCACGGACTCGACGCACAGGAACTCGCCAATGCCGCCTATAACGTCGAAGTCGCGGTATGGCTGCTATCGAACCGCAGGGATGCTCAGGGCTCCCCGCTGCTGTTGTCCAATGAAATCGGGGCTGCCGGGCACAATCTTTCCTTCGAGCGCGAATTCGGGCGCATCATCGGCAGACTCGAATTGCTGGCGGCGCTTTCGGACGAGAAATATCGCCGTGGCACTATCGGCTACATACAGGGTTTTTTGGGTGCAACATTCATACAGTTTCTGCCGCTCAATGCCTCCACGACAGCAGGCGCGGCCCACTAAAAGCCGCCGAACCCCGTTCCAGAAACTGTTTTTATGACTGGAAAAAACGCTTCAGTTGTTTGCTCAGCCACCCCTCGTTCTGGATAGGGGCAGGCACTTTCTCTTCAAAATTGGCAAACCAGCGGGCGTAATCGGCGTCTTCGTTCTTGATGTGATTGATCAACCAGCGCCCCAGCGTTTCTCTCAACTCTGTCGCGATGTCATCCCCCGCATCCATCCGTTTCTTGTAATCAAGCACCTTCCGCACGAACAGTTCATGCACTTTCTTGTGGGCTTTCAGGTACGGATAGTCTGCTTCCTCCATCAATGTTTCTTCAAAGCCGAAATGCGACTCGGTGTAATCGATGGTGTCGTTGACTATCTCGACGATTCGTTCCTTCTGGTCGGCACTGGAAGAATTGATCGCATCGTGGAGTTGGTTGATGTAATCGACAATCCGCATATGCTGCTTGTCGATAACGTCGACACCGACGCTTAACTTGTCAGTCCAAACAATATGAGCCATCTGGTCGCCACGCAAATTCAAACGGGAGGAGGGGTATGCCACAAACAAATTCAACAAACTTTAATCTTCTTATCCTACTCCATTCCCCTACCAATTTCCAATATCCGGGAGATGTGCAGCGGTATTTATGAGGCATTTCGCACACCTACGCCAACGCCCCACGAACGTGGGCACGGACACGCAGGGGCATTTCGGCGTCGAAAATTCTCGCAACACAACAGTAAACATGTTCCATTAATAAAAAGTTGCCTATACGGTATTCTATAGTGATAGAATCGCGCTTCGTACTTTGCCAAAATCGAAAAACAGAGGGAAGATATCTTGTTGAGGCATGTCTGGCGCACCGGAGAGTGCAGCGTACACACGCTTTCGGAAAGCGTGCTCCTTCGCGCGTCCTTTCGACTTTTTCTTGCTCCTGTTTCAGCGCTCTTCCTTGTTGCCTGCACAACACCGCCGGAACGAGAAACCGCTCCCGCCCATCTCTCCCGCCAGACATCGCCCGGGGAAGAAATCCCTCCTCCGGTGATGCAGAACCTTTCATTGCCGAAACCGAAGCCCAAAGCGGCGCCGGAAACCTACAGCGTCGTCGTCAACAACGTCAAGGTTCATGAACTTCTGTTCGCCCTGGCGCGCGATGCCCGGGTCAATGTCGACATTCACCCGGGCATCGAAGGCACGGTGACGCTGAACGCCATCGACCAAACCTTGCCGCAACTGCTCAAACGTATCGCCCGACAGGTCGATATGCGTTTCGAGCTCGATGGGCCCAATCTTGTAGTCATGCCCGACACGCCATTCTTGCGCAACTATCGAATTGATTATGTCAATATGCAGCGAGACACCACGGGCACCGTAGCGGTAACGACGCAACTGACCAGCGTTAGCGGCAGCAACGACACCAGTACCGGGAACTATCACCAGCAGGGCAGCACCAATAATTCCATCACCCGCATCGAAAACCGGGCGCAGCATCATTTCTGGGAAACGCTGGTGCAAAACGTCAAGGACATGCTGGACAAAACGGACAAGATCCCTCCTGTAAAACCCGGCGAAACAGCCCGCGAAAAACCATCCCCGAAGAGCAACAACGTCCACACGGCATCTTCCGGATCTACTGCCAAATCTCGTGAACCTCCCAACGAGCCGGCGGAAAAAAAAACTCTTTCGGAAAAAACGCCGTTGGAAGCAGAATCACAAACAGAGGCGGTCCCCGTACGCCATGTCAGTTATCGTGAAACGGCCTCGGTCACCGCCCATCCGGAAACGGGAATCCTGTCGGTGCGCGCTACCGCGCGTCAGCACGAAAAAATCCAGGAATTTCTCGATCAGGTTCAAAGCAGCGCCCGGCGCCAGGTGATGATCGAGGCGACGGTCGCCGAAGTCCAGCTCAGCGAAAATTACCAGCAAGGCATCGACTGGAATCTGGCTCCCTATGGCGCTGCCGGATTTCGATTCATCCAGAAGCCCAGCTCCGGGACGGGTGTCGCCCAGAACAGCATGGCCGAAATCGGCTATACCAATTCGGTGGGAAATCTTGCCGGGACGATCCGTCTGCTCGAAGCCTTTGGCACTGTCAAGGTTCTTTCAAGCCCGAGGATCAGTGTACTGAACAACCAGACGGCAGTACTGAAAGTAGTCGACAACAGCGTCTATTTCACGATCAAGGCGGACACGACGCAGAATCAGACAACTACCGTAACGACCTATACCTCGACGCTGAATCAGGTGCCTGTCGGATTCGTCATGAACGTTACGCCGCAGATCGGCGATGGGCGCCAGGTATTGCTGAATATTCGCCCAAGCATTTCGCGCATCGTAGGTTATGTTGCGGACCCGAATCCTGCGTTGAAGGAAGCTGGAGTCACCAGTGAAATTCCGGTCATTCGCTCGCGGGAAATGGAGTCGATGCTGCGTATCGAGGATGGCAACATTGCGGTGATGGGGGGATTGATGGAAGACTCCGTCGACAATCGCGATAACGGCATCCCCGGCCTGTCGCGCCTGCCGCTGATCGGCGGGTTGTTCACCGAACGCAACGACACTGCAAAAAAGAGTGAACTCGTCGTTTTCCTGCGTCCAATCATCATTCGCGATGCAAGCGTCGCTGGCGACTATGCCGCATTCAGGAATTACCTGCCGGATCGGGGTTTCCTCTCCCAGATGCCTGACCCACGCCGCCAGAATGCCGCTGAATTCCGGGTGGATACCCCCTGAAGATCATGAGCCTGCTGATAGAAGCCTTGAAGAAGGCGGAGGAGAACAGACGCCTTCATCCGGACGGTTACGCATCCGGCGCCCCCGATTCCATGACAGCAGAAAATTCCTCGCCGTCCTTCCCGTATTCCACCGGGCAAATCCCTCCCGGCAAGGTGTTTCCCCTCGGGCGCCTTGCCTCCGGGTCGAGGCGCCATTATCGTTTTTTGTGGCCCGCGCTGATTATCGCGGGATTTGCCGTGGGATTCGGCGTAGCTTCCTTCGGGGCGGCGTCGAGAAGCATTCAGGACAACGGAACGCGCACCGCTGCCGTATCCACGCCGCAAGAAATCCCGCGCGAGAAATCCACGCCCCCGCAGCGTTCTGCCAATACCGCCTCCGAAGCGGGAGTTTTTCTGCCTCTGTCGGCGCCCTCGGCAAAATCGTTTTCCGATCTCGCGAAATCCCTTGCAGAAAAGAAGGCGAATCCGGAGACGAGCCCTGCCATAAAAACTCCGCCGCCGGAAAAACCGGAAGCGACACGATCCGTTGTTCGCTCGCCCGCACCCGATCTCCTCGACCCCGCGCTGGATCATGCCTATCAGGCATTACGGCAGGGAAAAAACGAGGAAGCGGAGCAAGCCTACCGGCAACTTCTGCGGCAAAACCCGGAAGAAACCGACGCCATGACCGGCCTCGGTGTGCTTGCCTTGCGGCGGGGCGCAAACGAGGAAGCCGAAAGCTGGTTCCGGCAAACCCTTGCAGTGGATCCCAAAAATGCCCTGGCGCTGGCTGGAATGGAAACCCTGGCAACGCTGGCGAAAAGCGGCGACCCCGTCGCAGTAGAAAGCAAAATCAAAACCCTGCTCGCCGATCAGCCCGATGTCGCAGTCCTGCATTTCGCGCTCGGCAACGCGCTGGCGCGGCAGGAACGCTGGGCCGAAGCGCAGGAAGCCTATTTCCACGCCTGGCGTACCGAGCCGGAAAATCCCGACTATGCCTTCAATCTCGCTGTTGGCCTCGATCACCTGCATCAAGCGCGCCAGGCACGGCATTACTACGAACTCGCCTTGCAGCACGCGAATGCACAAGCCCAGGCAGGTTTCATTCCGGAAAACGTCAGGCGCAGGCTCGACGCCCTGCGGATCGAGTCCCCTTCCGATTGATCTGCCCATGAGCGCCCCGCTGATCCAGCCGCTCCCGCTGGGACAAACCCTGATCGAAAAAGGTCTGATTTCCGCAGACCAATTACGCGTCGCGCTCATCGAACAACAAAAGCATTCGCACCCCCTGGGCCGCCTGCTGGTTGCGCTCGGTTTCATCTCGGAAGCCGTATTGCGCGAAGCGCTTTCCGAAACCCTCGGACGGCAAAGTATCGATCCGGTTCGCGCCTTGGCCGACAGCGACGCGCTCGCCCTGATCCCGCACGAACTGGCCAGGCAATACCGCCTGCTGCCGCTCCGCTTCCGCCCTGCCACGGCGGACGGACAGCCCTCCTTGCTCACTCTGGCAATGGCCGACAGCAGCGACATCGTCGCGCAGGACAAAATCCGAGCCCAGGCTGCCGCACGCACGGGAGCTCCAGTGGCTCTGGAAATCCTGCTGGCTGGCGATGCCGAAATCGACGAAGCCATCGACCAGCACTACGGATACGAATTGTCGATCGACGGCATCCTGCGCGAAATCGAAACCGGCGCGACCGAAGCGCAAGCTCCCCGCGCTGCGCCGGAAGCCTACAGCCATCCCGTCGTTCGCCTCATCGACGCCTTATTGACCGATGCGGTCAAGCGCGAAGCCTCCGACATTCATTTCGAGCCCGAAGCCGGCTTCCTGCGCATCCGCTACCGTATCGACGGCATGTTGCGGCTGGTGCGCACCCTGCACCAATCCCACTGGCCGGCACTGGCGGTGCGGATCAAGGTCATGAGCGGAATGGATATTGCCGAATCGCGCACAGCCCAGGACGGGCGCATTTCGCTTGCGGTCAATGGCCGCCCGATCGACTTTCGCGTTTCTGCCCTTCCGACGATTCGCGGCGAAAACATCGTGCTGCGTATTCTCGACCGTCAAAAAGGCATCGTCCCGCTTGCCGGCCTCGGCCTGCCCGAACGCGAGCGCAACGAATTGCAGCGCCTCGTCGCCCGCCCCGAAGGATTGATTCTGGTCACCGGCCCCACCGGCAGCGGCAAGACAACGACGCTGTATTCCCTGCTCGGCCATATCGGCGACGAACGCATCAACATCATGACGCTCGAAGACCCGGTCGAATATCCGATGCCATGGATACGCCAGACCTCGGTTGCCGAAGTCAAATTCGGCTTTGCCGACGGCGTGCGCGCCATCCTGCGCCAGGACCCCGACGTCATCCTGATCGGCGAAATCCGCGATCCCGAAACCGCCGAAATGGCGTTTCGCGCCGCGATGACCGGACATCAGGTGTACGCCACCCTGCACACCAACTCGGCGCTTGGCGCCATTCCCCGCCTGCTCGACCTCGAAATCCCGACCGACATCCTGGTGGGAAACATCATCGGCATCGTCGCGCAACGCCTGCTGCGCCGGCTCTGTCCGCAATGCCGGGAATCCTCCCCGCCCAACGAGGACGAATCGCGCCTGCTGCGCCGCCTCGGGCAGACCGCCCTGCCGGATTCCCTGTACCGCGCCGGAAAAGGCTGCGAACACTGCGACTTCCAGGGCTATCGCGGGCGTTTGGCGGTGATGGAACTCTTGAGGATCGACAGCGAAACGGACGCGCTGCTCTCCCGTCGCGCCGCGCCGCATGAAATCCTGCAAGCGGCGCGCGCGCGAGGTTTTCGCACCCTCGCAGAAAACGGAATGGCGCGCGTCTACGAGGGAGCAACTTCGCTGGCAGAACTTGGGCGTGTAGTGGATTTGAGCGGATACCATTCAAATTCTAATTTAAAGTGAAATTTATTTTCACTACGGTGCTGGAATATATAACAGAATTAATTTTTTAAAATTAGAAAATACAGGTGAAAGGCACAGGAAAATCGGGGATCGAAACCCGTTTCCTTCAGGGGAAGAGAGAGGATGTCACATTACCGTTACAAGGCAATCGACGCGGATGGACGCCATTGTTCCGGACGCATGGAAGCGCTCAACATCGCCGACCTCGAAGCGCGCCTGAAACGCAACGGGCTCGACCTCATCCTCGCAAACTCCGCTGCCCGCCCGTTCTCCACCTTCCTCCAGGGCTGGCGTTTTCCGGCCTCCCGCGCGCCCAGGCGCGAACGGATCGACTTCTGCTTTCATCTCGAACAATTGCTCCGCGCTGGCGTGCCGATTCGGGAAGCATTGACCGATCTGCGCGATTCGACAGGGCATTCCGGTTTCCGGGATGTCATCGGAAACCTGATCGAAGCGCTCGAAGCCGGGCAGACGCTATCGCAAGCCCTGCAACGCCATCAGGCAATCTTCGACCCCGTTTTCGTCCATCTGGTCCATGCCGGAGAAATCAGCGGGCGCTTACCGGAAGTACTGGAAAACCTGGGCGCTGCGCTGAAATGGGAAGACGAAATCTCCGCGCAGGCGAAAAGGGGGCTTTTATACCCGGTCTTCAGCGCCGTCCTGGTGCTCGGCGCAAGCACTTTCCTGCTGATCTATCTCGTGCCGCAGTTGCAGGTCTTCCTCAAAAACATGGGCCAGACCTTGCCGATGTCCGCGCGGGTGCTTTTTTTCATCTCGGACGCCTTGCGGCAGTATTGGCCCTTTCTGCTCGGACTTCCGCTGTTTATCCTTTTCTGCGTCGCGGCGGCGCTGCGTTTCGATGCTGGCGCACGGCGGACATTCGATCGCATGAGCTTGCGCGTTCCGCTTTTTGGCGCGATCCGGAAAAAAATCGTTTTTTCCCGTTTCGCCGCTGTTTTCGCCCTGCTCTACGCTTCGGGCATTCCGGTCCTGGAAGCAGTGCGAGTCACGCAGAATACCGTCGGCAGCCTCACGGTTCGCGGCGCGCTCGAAGAAGTCGAAACGATGATTGCCGACGGACACGGCATTGCCGCCGCGTTCCAGCGCGTTGGCCTCTTTCCTCCGCTGGTGATCCGGATGCTCAAGGTGGGCGAAAACACCGGCGCGCTCGACGATGCCCTGAACAACGTCCGTTATTTCTACAACCGGGACGTCAGGGACGCGGTGGAAAAAATGCAGACGATGGCAGGCCCGGCCCTGATCGTGGTTCTCGGCCTGATTCTCGGCTGGATCATGCTCTCGGTCATCGGCCCCATTTATGACGCCATTGCCGGAGTCCGCTTCTGATGTCTCCCGATCATTTCCTGAGCCTCTCCTCGCAGTCGATGCGCGTCTTTGTTCGCCGCCGCCGGCGCGGCGTGCTTGAAAGGACTGGCGAATTTCCCCAGTCGCCCGAAGGGCTGAACTCCTTTTCCGCCTACCTTGAACAACACCGCGCCGGAAGCTTTCATCTCCTGGTCAATCTGGGCGACGAGCATTTTCATTCCGAAACGATTCCCTCATTGCGCGGGCGCGAGCGCCAGAGCCTGCTCGAACGCAAACGCGCGCGGATATTCGATCCGGCGGCGCTTTGCCTGTCGATCTCACTCGGACATGAAAAAGGGCGGCGCGAAGACGAACGCCTGCTTTTCGCCGCGCTTCCGGATTCCCCGGCGCTGAACCCCTGGCGCAACCTGATCCGCCGCGCCGGAATCACCCTGGAAGGCATCTGGTCTCCCTCGCTGCTTGCACCGGAATTGCTATCGGCGCTCGGCATCGACATCGAACATTGCCTGTTTCTCAGCATCCAGGACAAAAGCCTGCGCCAGACTTATTGCGAAAACGGCCGCCTGCGATTTTCCCGCCTCACGCCCTTGCCGGAAGAAAGCGAAGGCAGCATACAGGCGCCGCCCTTTCGCTTCACTCCAGCCCTGGCGCGCTTCCTGGACGAGGAAACACAGAAATTGCGGCACTACCTGAACGGCCAGCGCCTGTTGCCACGGGAAAAAACACTGGAAATCCTTGTTCTCGCGCACCCCGGCGACTTCGAGATTTTGTCCGCTTCCCTGCCCGACAGCGACGGCATTTCCCATCGTTTGCTCAACCTCCAGGAATGTGCCGAACATTTCCGGATACCGCCGCCCGGCGCCTCGCTTGCCGACGATTTTCATCTGCACTTTCTGGCACACACCCCGCCGCGCGCCCACTTTGCCGACGCAGCGCTCTCGCAATCCCGGCGGCTACGCCGGGGAGGTCGTCTCCTCGGTATTTGCACCGCAATCTGGAGCCTTTTTTGCCTGGCCTTTGCGGCACAGCAATTCCACTCCATCTCCGCCATCGACCGGGAAACTGCCGCCGCCGCGCACGAAGCCGCCGAAGCGATGCAGCGCTATGAAGAATTTCGCGCCGCCCTTGCGCCCTTGCCCATTGCCGGAGAAAGCCTCTCTTCGCTGACGGCCCGCCATCGCAGCCTGGCTCTCGATGCGGCAACGCCGGAAGCCTTTTGCGCCGATCTTTCCCGAACACTCGATAGCGAACCGGCGATCGAAATCGACAGCCTCGAATGGAAAAATACGGCTGCCGATTCCTCGCAACAGGCGGTGATTTCCGGCCATCTTCGCTCAGGCGCGGCATCGGCGGAAACCCCCAGGAGCCGGATTTTCCCGCACTTCGTCGATCTCCTTGGAAGGGAGCCGGAAACACAGGTGCAGGTGATCGAATCGCCAGCGAAAACAGACTCCTTCCGCCTGCGCCTGACCCGCACTCCGGGAGGCGCACTGTGACCCGTTCCGCCCTTGCACCCCTGCGCTCCCGCCTGCTGCTTGCAATCGCCCTGATCGCGCTCGCCGGGATCATCGCTGGCGGCGCACGGCAACTGCACGTCCAGGCCGGACAACGGCGGCAGGCGGCGGTGACGGCTCGTCACCAGAACACGGCCCTGCTCGAACAGGCGCCTGCCGAAGCGGAAGAACGGAACCGGCGTCTCCGGCTTTTCGACGAATGGTCGCGGCGCGGAATCGTCGGCGGCAAGGAGCAGGGCGCGCGGGAAGCGGCGGACAGATTCCTGGACGCGCTTTTTGCCGCCGAAACCGTCATCGACGCTCACTATGAATTCCTGCCCCCGGCAGAAAGCGGCGCGTCTTCCCAGCCGGTTCCCGGCTACCGGGAAAAGCGTTCCCTCCTGAAATTCCGGCTCGAACTCCTGCACGACGGCGACCTGCCATACCTGTTCTCGGCCCTGGGCGAACAGGCACCGGCATGGACGCGCGCACGAAGCTGCGCCCTGCGCCGCAATACCGCGCCGGAGCAAGAAAATTCCGGAAAACGCGGGGAAGCGGACGCCGCTTTTTCCGCCGCCAATCTCAAGCTCGAATGTCTGTTCGACTGGATCGTTTTCGTCCCGGAACACTGAAATGTCCAATCCCTTTCGTCTCCTCGCCCTCTGCTGGCTCTGCGTTCCCATCGTCGCAAGCGCCCAAATGCAAAGCCCTGAAAACGCGGCAGAACATTCGAGTCATCCCACGCCGGGCCGACTCTTCTTCAGCCCGGAGCAACGCCGGGAAATCGAGCATCAATACCTGAAAAACATCGCCCGCAGCAAGGAAACCCAGGCGTCTCCGGAAATCCAGTCCGTCAACGGGATTGCGCTCAGCCGTTCCGGCAGGCGAACCGTCTGGATCAACGGCAAGGCGCGGGAAGAAGCGCCGCCCCCGGCTTCATCATCCCTCCTCACTGCCGGAGTCTCCGGAAATCCTGGTGCGGCAAGCGAAGTGCGGATCAAGGCGGGAGAACGTTTGAGCTACGACCCGGAACGCCGCGAACACCGGATCGACAGCCCCCTGGGCAGCGGAACGATCAGCGTCCGCGATTCTGCCACCGATTCTGCCGCCGATTCTGCCGCCGATTCCAGATAGGCGGATGCGAACATGCTTCCCCTCTCGCAGATTTCCACGCGCAGGATGCACGGCGCGGCGCTCCTGCTTGCCCTGCTCTTCCTCATCATGCTCGGATTGACGCTGCTGCTGGGGCTTTTCTCGACCCAATCCCTCGCGCTGGATCGCGCCCGAAAAACCGAATCGGCGCTGGCGCAGGCAAAGGAAGCCCTGCTCGCCTACGCCCTCACCTATCCCGAACAACACAGCAAGAGCGGCTTCGTCTCCGAAGTGCCGGGGTATTTGCCCTGTCCGGATCTGGGCGCCGTGGGCAAGGAGGGCGAAGAAGCCGCCAGTTGCGGCCTTTCCAACGAAATCTCGCTGGGAATGCTGCCGTGGAAAACACTGAACCTGCCGCCGCTGCGCGATGGCGACGGCAATTGCCTCTGGTACGCGGTTTCCGGAAGCTTCAAGCAAAACCCGGCGCCCGATCTGCTCAATTGGGACAGTGCCGGACAATTCCAAATCCTGGCGACAGCGTCTGGCGTTTCGTCCATCGTTGCCGGAAAGACCGAAGAAGAACGCCCCGCCGCCGTCATTTTCGCGCCGGGAGCAGCACTCCCCGGACAGCCTCGCGCACACCTCGGCGGTGAATGCGGCGGCGACTACGACCCGGCGCATTTTCTCGACCGCATCGACGGCGGCATCGACAACGCCGCGCCGCAAACCGCGCCGGATGGAAGCGTCCGTTTCACCGCCGCCGGGCCAAAGGAAGGCTTCAACGACCGTCTGCTCTGGATCACGCCGCAGGAAATCTTCGCGCGCGGCATCGAAGGGCGCAGCGATTTCGGCCTGGAACTCTTCGCCAGTCGCCCGGAAAACATCCCGACGGAATCCTCCGACACCTGGCCGCTGGCGCAAAACCTGGCCTTTTGCCTCGCCGAATTCGGAAAGCAGAAATCGGTCAAAAGCCTGCCGTGGGCATCGGCCTTGCCCCACGCCTCTTTCAAGAGCGCCGATTTCGGTGACAGCCCCAACATCCGCGCCGGACGCTTTCCGCTCAAGCTCAGCAACAGCGGCACCAGCGCCGCCCGGACCGATTTCAACCTCTGCGTCACCCGCTCCTTCTTCTCCGGAATCAGCACCAAAAGCGGCTGGTGGGACAAATGGAAAGATCACTTCTTCTACGCCTCGGCAGAACTTCCGGACAGCGCCGAAGACACGGGATGCGGCAGCGGACAATGCCTCAGCCTCGACGAAAACGGGCCTTATGTCGCCCTCGTCATCTTCGCCAATCGCCGCCTGGCGGGGCAAACTCGACAGAGTTTCGCCGACAGGAACAACCCCGCAAATTATCTGGAAAGCGAAAATGCCGCCGCGATTTCAATCACCTCCCCCGCCGATCCCGGCTTTGGCCGCTTCACCCGCCGTGGCAGCAACGAGCTTTTCGTCTGTGTCCTGCCCGATCTTTCGGTCGATTTATCCTGCGGCCTTCCCGCTCCAGGCTGCCCGGGCCAGTCGCGCCGCCTGCTGGAGCAAATGGTCGCTGGCAGCAACCAGTGCCGCAGCGCGGACAAAACGCTCGATCCCTTTTGCGCCGTGCTGGCGGCCCAAATGCGCGCCGCCGCCTGCCCCTGTGCCGATGCTGCCGACATTCTCCTGAAGCCGCCGTGCCTCACGGGAATCTCCTCCGACCGCTGCCGCACCGCGACGGCGCAATTGCTCTCCTGCACCTCATGAAAACAAAGCCTCAACGGATTTCAGGATTCACCCTCGCCGAAATCACTGTCGCCCTCGTCGTTGCCGGGCTTCTTCTCGGCGGCCTGCTGGTTTCTTTCTCCGCGCATCAGGAACAGCGCCGGATCGCAGCAACCCAAACCCTGCTCGAAGAAGCCCGCCAAACCCTGCTCGGATTCGCCGCCCTTCATGGCCGGCTTCCCTGCCCCGCAGGCACGGGCGGCGGCTTTGAAATCCCGGAAGGCGGCCCCGCCTGCGCCAGCCCTTACGACGGATTTCTGCCCGCCGCCACGCTGGGAATGAGTCCGGTCGACGATCGCGGCTATCTCCTCGATGGCTGGAATCGCCCCATCCGCTACGCGCTTTCCGCCGACACCGCCAACGACTATCTGCCGGCAGACCCGGAACAAATCCGCCAACGCTGGAACGACGGCAGCACCCCGGAATTCCTGCAAATCTGCTCCAGCGCCGCCGGAAGAACCGGCTCTGGCAACAAGGCCCTCTGCGGCAGCGGCAAATACATCGCGAGCCAGAAAAACGGCGCCGTGGCCGTCCTCTTTTCCACCGGCCCCAACGGCGCCGCCGCCCCCGCCAGCCCCGACGAACAAGCCAACCGCGACGGCAGCCGCCTTTTCGTCAGCCACCTCCCGACTCCACCCGAAGCCGCCGAAGGAGAATTCGACGACATCGCCCTGTGGATTTCCGCAAGTTTGTTGTACAAGCACATGATCTCCTCGGGGCGCTTGCCCTGAGCGTTTTTTTGGCCCAGGCGCTTTGTCCTGTTTTCTAAATCTGTTTAAATAATGTTTGGCTACAGTAGTGATTCTAACAAAAGAATTATTTAAACAGATTTAGAAAATTTTGGGCGATTCCATCCCTGAAAACCCCTTTCCCAAGGCAATTACATACTTGATTTCTAGAGCCCGCACAGTATGTAGGATGGGTAGAGCGAAGCGAAACCCATCGGGGTTGCAGGGGGAGGAATGATGGGTTTCGCTTCGCTCTACCCATCCTACGTGCTTCGCTGCGCTGATCCTGCGACTCCGCTTCGCTGCGCTGATCCTGCGACTCCGCTTCGCTGCGCTGATCCTGCGACTCCGCTTCGCTGCGCTGATCCTGCGACTCCGCTTCGCTGCGCTGA
>WQZF01000040.1 GCA_009780885.1 Betaproteobacteria bacterium
GGAGTTGGGCGGTCTGCGGCGTTGCAAATCCTCGCGATACCTTCAGGTATCGCTGTGGTTTGCGCCTAGCATCCCATCCCAATCCGCAGCGCACGCTTACCGCTCGACTTATTCAGAGGTTCCTTGGTTCTCCAAAAGTTGTTTCAGCATTTGCTTTGCCAGCGCAACATCGCGCTTTTGCGTGTCCTTGTCTCCGCCAGCCAGCAACAACACAATGGCGTTTTGGCGGATCGTGAAATAGATACGCAGGCCGCCGCCAAGGAAAAAACGCAATTCGTAGAGATTGTCGGCAATCTGCTTGTGATCGCCGAAATTCCCGGTTTCTACACGGTCAAGCCGCGTCAGAACACGGGTTTTTTTTCGGTGCTCCCAAGGCAGCTATTAAACCGGCAATCAAATACAAGATTATGTTGGAGCGGTTTTTGTTTAAAGCTATACCCTCCTTTCCCTCTCCCGCCCCTTCGGGGCACCCTCTCCCACATGTGGGAGAGGGGCAAAAACTCCCCTCGCCCGCTTGCGGGAGAGGGGTTGGGGGAGAGGGGGAAGCGTACCGTCTTGAATCTGGATGTGACGCCTATTTGACTGCCGGGTTAATAAACCAGTCTTGCCACTTTTCGGTGCGGTCGAGTTCGTATTTCATGAGTACAACTGTATCTCACAAGAAACAGCCAATCAAGCGGCTATCTGCCGCATCCCGGACGATTGCGGGCAAGAAAAAGCCCGGAAACCGCTTGTTTATCGGGTTTTCCGGGCTGCGTCGGACTGCTTTTGATTGGTGCTTGGTGGGCTGTGTAGGGATCGAACCTACGACCTACGGATTAAGAGTCCGCTGCTCTACCAACTGAGCTAACAGCCCTTCTTCTCTTCTCAAGGTATTCTGGTAGGCCGTGCAGGATTTGAACCTGCGACCAACGGATTAAAAGTCCGCTGCTCTACCAACTGAGCTAACGACCCGAAGGGGGGCGATTCTAAGCGGCGGGGGGCTTCCCTGTCAAATTTTCTGTCAAACACTGCGAGCTGGATGGGCAATATGGTAGATACTGGGGGTTCCAAATAATTCGCGGCGCACACCCATTTGCAGGAGGGAAAGCCCGCTCCCGGGATGGGATGAAGTCACTCGCTCCCGCCTGCATAACGCCCTGATTGAATTCCCGCCATGCAATCCCTGTGGATCATCGTCTCCAATTTTTTCTTTGCGATCATGGGAGTGTGCGTCAAGCTCTCGGCAAAGGAAGGCTATTCACTCGCGGAGATCGTGTTCTATCGCTCCGCAATCATGTTCCTGATCATGCTGGCCCTGGTGCGCTGGCGCAATGTGCGCCTGGCGACGCCGCATTGGCCCTGGCATGTGAAGCGGGGAGTGACGGGTTTCGTCTCGCTTTCGATTTATTTCTACGCCATTTCCCTTCTGCCGCTGGCAACGGCAGTGACACTCAATTACACCTCCCCGATTTTCCTGGTGCTGATGCTCATATTCTTTCGCGGGCTCGGATTCAATTGGGGGGTCATGCTTGCCTTCGCGCTTGGTTTCCTGGGGATCGTTTTCTTGCTGCATCCGTCGTTTGAAGGAAACAGCCTGTTTGGCGCTTCGGTGGCGCTGGCCTCTGCCGTCCTGACGGCTGTGGTGTATTTCGATGTGAGCAACCTGGGGCGGCTTGGAGAGCCGACAGCGCGGACGGTGTTTTATTTTTCGTTCATCGCCACATCGCTGAGCCTGGTCTGGGTCGTTCTTTCAGGCTTGAATCCGGTCACCCTCCAAGGTTTTTTCATGCTCGCCGGAACAGGAGTTTCCGCCACCCTGGGTCAAATAACGATGACTCATGCCTACGCGCGGGGCAAGGTGCTGTTGAGCGCAAGCCTGACTTATACCACGGTGATATTCGCCACATTGTTCGGCGTCGTTTTGTGGGACGAACATCTGGGCTGGATGGAGGGCCTGGGGATGTTCCTGGTCATCGCTTCCGGGATTTCCGCCAATTATTTTTCCTCCGGAAGGAAATGAAGCCCGAAGATTTGGGGATGAGTGCGGAGGCGAAAAGGCGGTGTACCTA
This sequence comes from Betaproteobacteria bacterium, assembly GCA_009780885.1. GTDB lineage: Bacteria > Pseudomonadota > Gammaproteobacteria > Burkholderiales > Rhodocyclaceae > WQZF01. The sequence continues at coordinate 2,052 of WQZF01000040.1, forward strand.
TTTTCTAAATTTGACTAAAGAATCCATTTTTATAAGTCACTACAGTAGCCGAACATTATTTAAGTAATTTAGAAAATTCGGCTCAATACATCGGCGGGGTATCCCTGTGCTCCGGGTATCGGGATTTTCTTCGCGCACTGGATCCTGCGACTGCGTAGGATGGGTAGAGCGACAGCGAAACCCATCGGCATTCCAGAGGGAGAAATGATGGGTTTCGCTTCGCTCTACCCATCCTACATACTTCGCGCAGCGAAGCGGAGTCGCAGGATCCAGAGGAAGATGCCAATCCCTGATCCCGGGTTTCTTCGGCGCGATTTGCGGCGGCAGGCCGATTGCCGCTCACCCCATCCTGCATGCTGGATGCGCAGGATGACGGTCATGCAGGATGGATTGGGCAAGGCACCGCAGCTACGCGAGGGTGAGGGCGAAGTGGAACAAGCCTTCGAGGGCGAGTTTTTCGACCAGGCGGGCCTGAACATTCAGGTGCGGCATCAGGCGCGAGGCGGCTCCGCCGGAAAGGACGAGGGTGGATTCTTCCGGCAGGCCGCGCCGGAGATGTTCGATGGCGCCGGTCTGGGCGGCGATGCAGCCGCGTTCGATGGCGTCGTGCGTGTTCTTCGGCCAGACGCCGGGGGGTTCGGGAGGCAGTTCGGGCGAGCCTTCCATCAAGGTCAGTTGCGCCGTGCCGCTTGCCAGCGCGGCCCGCATCAGGCCGAGTCCGGGCAGGATCATGCCGCCGTGGAAAACGCCGCCGGAGTCGAGATAGTCGATGGTCGTCGCGGTTCCGGCGCAGACCACGAGACACGCGCCGATGTCGAGCGAACGCGCGCCGATCAATGCCGCCCAGCGGTCGGCGCCGAGCTGGCGCGGATTTTCGTAGGAATTCCTGAGACCGCAGACAGATTCTGCGGCAACCAGCCAGTGCGGCTGCAATCCGCGCGCAGCGAGGAGCGCTTCGACGGTGGCGGCTACTTTCGGTCCTGCGACGTTGCACAGGACAACTCGCGCGTTCTTCGGCCAGTTCCCGGCCACTTCTTCCAGTTCTTCCGCCCGCGCGGTGGAGAGGGTGCCGTAATCGTCCCAGACGCCCGGATGCGCGGATTCTTCCTTGCGCCGGACGCCCCATTTGATGCGGGTGTTCCCGATGTCGATGGCAACGATCATCCTGGGGCCGTCTGGGAAGGTGGAGGGAGGAGGAGAGAGGAGGAGAAAGTGGGGAATGCCCTGCGCAGCAGGGATGCTGCCCGCGAGGCTTCAGGTCGATGCCGTCATCATTCGTTCGACATAGCGCGCGATCAGGTCAACTTCCAGGTTCACGCGGCTGCCGAATTTGAGCCGATGCAGCGTCGTGCGTTCCAGCGTGTGGGGAATCAGGTTGATCGAGAAAAGCTCGCCGTCGACGCGGTTGGTCGTCAGGCTGACCCCATTGACGGCAATCGAGCCTTTCGGCGCGATGTATTTCGCCAGCGCGGCAGGGGCGCGGATTTCCAGCAAATAACATTCCTCATCGACCGGCTCCAGCCGCAGCACGGCGCCAACGCCATCGACATGCCCGGAAACGAGATGCCCGCCCAGGCGGTCGGCAAGGCGCAGCGCCTTTTCCAGGTTGATTTCTCCCGGCGCGTCGAGCCCGACCGTGCAGGAGAAGGTTTCCGGCGAAACATCGACGCTGAATTCCCCGGCTTCACACGCCACGACGGTCAGGCAGACGCCGTTGCAGGCAATCGAATCCCCGAGTGCGACATCGGAGAGATCGAGTTCGCCGGCGGCGATTTTCAGGCGTTGCGTCGGAGTGCCCGCAGCGGCAGGAGTGGAAAGCGGCGCAATTGCGCTGATGCGGCCAACGGCGGCGATGATTCCTGAAAACATGGCGCGAAGGATGGAAAGTGAGGGGAAATGACGAAAGGGGGAAAGCGGCGGAATTCTAGCATGGAGGGAGAGACGCTTCCGGCGACGGGGGACGATGGAATGGACCCGGCGCAGTGATATGCAGGATAAATATATCGCTGGAATTTGGTATCCTAAAGTATCGCCTCGCCCGCGCGACACAGGCCGATACATTTGCGCACGGATCCGGAAGTGACATCGGAAGTGCGATTGCAGACAATAACTCCCATGGACAAGAACACTCAAGACCACCTTCTCGTCGTCGACGATGACCGCGATATCCGCACGCTCGTCGGCGATTATCTCCGCCCCTACGGGTTCCGCATCAGCTTGGCCGCCGATGGAAAACAGATGCGCGAAATCCTGGAGACGAACCGGATCGATCTCGTGATCCTCGATTTGATGCTGCCGGGTGAGGATGGGCTTTCATTGTGCCGTCACCTGCGGGCGCACTCGCAGATCCCGGTGCTGATGCTGACGGCGCGCGGCGAGCCCATCGACCGGGTGCTCGGGCTGGAGCTTGGCGCCGATGATTATGTGACGAAGCCCTTCGAGCCGCGCGAGTTGCTGGCACGGATCCGCAATATTCTGCGCCGGGTGCAGTCCCTGCCTTCCAACCTGGAGCCGCCCAGGGCGCGGCGCTACCATTTCGCTTCCTGGACGCTCGATCTGGAACGGCACCAGTTGCTTTCCCCGGATCGGGTGGTGGTGACGCTCTCCAGCGCGGAATACCGGCTGTTGCGGGTTTTCCTGGATCATCCGAACCGGGTGCTGAACCGCGACCAATTGATGGATCTCACGCGCGGGCGCGAGGCCGATCCCTTCGATCGCTCGATTGACCTGCAAGTCAGCCGCCTCCGGCAAAAGCTCGGCGACGACGCGCGCTCGCCGCATCTGATCCGCACGGTGCGCAATGAAGGCTACCTTTTCAGCGCCACCGTGGAACGTGAGAATTCATGAAAACATTCATTCCGAAAGACCCGGTGGAGCATCCGGACGGAAAGGCCCGCTTTTTTTCCCGCTTCTACTCCCGTTTTTATTCCCGTTTCCGCTTCTTCCCGAACTCGCTCGGCTTCCGCCTTTTCCTGCTGATTTTCGCCGGGGTCCTGCTGGCAACCTTCCTGTCGGCGCTCCTGGCCTTTTCCGTCGCGCAGCGCGAGCGCGTGAAGGTCATCGAGCATTTTCACGGGCACGAGGCGGCGGACCGCATTACCGATGTTGCCATCCTGCTTTCCGCGCTGCCACCGCCGGAACGCGGCAAGGTCGTGGCCTCGCTGTCCCGGCGGGGAAACGAATGGCAGATTCTTCCACTGGATAGCGCCCCTTCCGGCGAAAGCGACTCCCGCCTCGTGCGGCGCCTCAACAACAGGATGCGAGGGGCCGCGACTGCCGAAGAAGCCTGGAGCGACGCGGATTTTCCCGTTTCGCGGGCGCCCTGGCAGCGGAAATATCAATGCGAAGGCGATAAAGGCGATAAATGTTGGAAGCGTGAAGACGAGAAGCGCGAAAAGCTCATGGTCTTCCCCTCTTCGTCGCCCGCCTATCAGGTGCGGCTGGCTTTTCCGGACGGGGAGAAAATCTTCCTGCGCTACCGGAGCGACGAGCGCCACCGGCCCCTGCCGATTGCGGAGTGGCAGTTGCCGACCAGCATGGGGCTGTTCGTGTTGCTGCTGGCGCTGCTCTCATGGTTTGCCGTGCGCTTCGTCTTGCGCCCCTTGCGGCGGATGGTGCGCGCGCTCGATGAATTCGGACGGAATATCGACCAGGCGCCGCTCGATCCCCGTGGCCCGTCTGAAGTGCGGCAGGCCGCGCAGGCGTTCAACGCGATGCAGGAGAGGATTCGCGGTTACATGACAGAGCGGACGCAGATTCTGGCGGCGGTCACGCACGATCTGAAAACCCCGTTGACTCGGATGCGCCTGCGGATCGAGCAATGTACCGACGAGAGCCTGAAAGAGCGGCTGGGATGCGATATCGCCGCAATGCAGGCATTGATCAACGACGGCCTGGAACTTGCCCGCAGTATGGAGCGCAACGAGGAAATGCAGGCGCTCGACCTCGGCGCCTTGTTGCAGAGCCTCGCCGACGATGCCGCCGGCGCGGGGCAGGATGTGCAGTACGAAGAGACGGAAAGCGCAGAGAGCGAGGCGGAACATGTGCGCATCCAGGGCAATCCGGGCGCCTTGCAGCGGCTTTTCGGCAACCTGGTCGACAACGCCGTCAAATACGGTTCGCAGGCGCGAATCCGCCTCGTCCGGGAAGAGAAGGCGGCGCGCGTCCTCATCCGGGATCGGGGCCCCGGAATTCCGGAATCCTTTCTCGAAGAAGTACAAAAGCCCTTTTTCCGCCTGGAAGTCTCGCGCTCCCGCGAAACCGGCGGCGCCGGACTTGGACTGGCGATTGCCCTCAACCTCGCCGCCACGCATAATGCCCGCCTCGAATTGCGCAATCATCCCGAAGGCGGGCTTGAAGCGAGCGTCATTTTTCCCTTGTGAGTAGCCATGTCTTCCACTCGTACCCTTTTTGGTTTTCATGCGGTCCTGGCGCGTCTGCGGCTGGACCCGGACAGCGTGCGCGCGATTTATCTCGACGCCGCCCGCCAGGACGCGCGCGCGCGCGATCTGGCGCGTCATGCCGAACAGTCCGGCGTGCGGCTGATTCCCGTCGACGGCGCGCGTCTCGACGCGATGGCTCCGGGCGCGCGGCATCAGGGCGTCGTCGCGCAGGTGTCGGCAAAGGTGCGTTACCTGACGCTCGAAGATGTGCTCGACACGCTGGAAGAACCGCCTTTCCTGCTCGTGCTCGACGGCATCACCGATCCGCACAACCTCGGCGCCTGCCTGCGCGTGGCCGATTGCGCCGGCGTTCATGCGGTCATCGCGCCGAAGGATCGCGCCTGCTTCGTCAATCAGACGGTTGCCAAGGTCGCCTGCGGCGCGGCGGAAACCATGCCCTATATCGCCGTGACCAATCTGGCGCGAACCCTGCGCGAACTGAAGGAACGCGGAATCTGCGTCGTCGGCGCGGACGGCGAGGCCCCTTCGTCCCTGTACGAAACCCAATGGCCGGCAGCCAGCGCCTGGGTGCTCGGCTCGGAAGGCGTGGGGATGCGCCGCCTGACGCAGGAAAACTGCGACTTGCTGGTCCGCATTCCCATGTCGGGCGCGGTGGAAAGCCTCAACGCCTCCGTCGCCGCCGGCGTTTGTCTTTTTGAGGCGCGGCGGCGCCTGGGGCCGCCTTCCGCATGAGCATCCAATGGTTCCCCGGCCACATGAACGCGGCGCGGAAAAAAGCCGCAGAAACGCTGGCCAGGGCGGATGTCGTGATCGAAGTCTGCGACGCGCGCCTGCCCGAAGCCAGCAGCAACCCGATGATCCACGAGTTGCGCCGCCAGCGGCAGCGCCCCTGCCTGAAGATCCTGAATAAGGCTGATCTTGCCGATCCGGAAGCGACGCGCGCCTGGCTCGATTTTTACCGGCGCACGGAACAGTCCGGCGCGAATCGCGTCGAAGCGGTGGCCATCTCATGCAAAAAGGCCGGCGAGGTGGCGCGGATACCGAAGCTGTGCCGCGCGCTCGCGCCGCACCGCGATTCGCCGGTCAAACCCCTTCGCTTGATGATCATGGGCATTCCCAACGCGGGCAAATCGACGCTGATGAACGCGCTGGCCGGACGCCGCATCGCCGCCGTGGGCGATGAGCCGGCCATCACCAAGCAACAGCAGCGCCTCGATCTGGGGCCGCAACTCACGCTCGTCGATACGCCGGGAATGCTCTGGCCGAAAATCGAACACCCCGCCGACGGCCTGATGCTTGCCGCCAGCAACGCCGTGGGAATCAACGCCTTCAACGACGAGGAAGTCGCCGCCTTTCTCGCGCAGCTTCTCGCGCGGCGTTACCCCGGCGCGCTCTCCGCGCGCTACGGCCTGAAGGAGGAAACCCTCGCCGCGCTGCTTGCCGCGCCCGCAGCGAGTGAAACGGAAGATGCGACTGAAGCCGCCATCGAATCCGCCATCGCGGCAGGCTTCGACGCCCTCGCCGCCATCGCCGACCGCCGTGGCTGCCGCGCGAAGGGCGGAGCGCCCGACCTGGCGCGCGCGGCCTCGATCCTGTTCTCCGATTTCCGCAGCGGCACGCTGGGCCGGATCAGCCTGGAAACCCCCGAAAGCCGCGCTGAATTTTCTAAATTACTTAAATAATGATCCGCTACTGTAGTGATTTTTCAGCTTGAATTCTTCAGTCTAATTTAGAAAATCGGCAAGATACTGTTCAAAGCTTGGGCTTCGCTACGCTCAGCCCAAGCTTTGAGTTAGAACGGTTTTGGTTTATTCACCCGGCAATCAAGGGTTGAAAGAACATAGGATGGGTTTCGCTGCGCTCTACCCATCCTACATACTTTCCACAACACGCACCCTAAAGCATTCCGCATACTGCGCATTCCGGGTCTTTTTTCAGGCGGACGCTGCGCCATTCCATGCGCAGGGCATCGAGCAGGAGCAAGCGTCCGGAAAGGGGTTCGCCGCAGCCTGTGATCAGCTTGATCGCTTCCGCCGCCTGGGCGGCGCCGATCATGCCGGTGAGGGGCGCGAAAACGCCGAGAGTGGCGCAACGCAATTCTTCGGCGGAATCGTTTTCCGGGAAGAGGCAGTGATAGCAGGGCGAATCGTCGTCCCGCGCGTCGAAGACGGTGATCTGGCCGTCGAAGCGCAGCGCAGCGCCGGAAACCAGGGGTTTTTTGTATTTCCGGCAAACGCGGTTGAGCGCGTGGCGGGTGGCGAAATTGTCGCAACAGTCGAGCACCACGTCGGCGGCGGCAACGTACTCCTGGAGGCTTTCGGCATCGAGCCGCGCAGCGACCGGAACGACAAGGACTTCCGGATTGATTTCGGAAAGCGCCTGCTGCCCGGAGGCCACCTTGTCCCAGCCGATTCGCGCTTCGGTATGCAGGATCTGGCGTTGCAGGTTGGTGCGGTCGACCTGGTCATTATCGACCAGCGTGATTTTTCCGACTCCGGCAGAAGCGAGATAGAGCGCCGCCGGTGAGCCAAGCCCGCCTGCGCCGATGATCAGCGCATGAGCTGCGAGCAGCCGTTCCTGTCCTTCGACGCCGATTTCGTCGAGCAGAAGGTGACGGGAATAGCGCAGCAGTTGTTCGTCATTCATCGGGTGCAGGAGCGTCGATAAAAAAACCGCGCCTCCGGAGTCCTCGGTTCAGAAAGGCGCGGCAAACCCTTTCGGGAAAAACTATTTGGCAGCCGTCTGGGGGCGCGTCGCCTGCATGATTTCCAGGCCCTTGAGCAGACTGAGCGCCTGATTCAACTGGTAGTCGTCCTTGGTGCCGAATTTCAGCGGCGAAAATTCGGCCTTCTTGCCGCCTTTTTCCTTCGCGCCTTCTTCGTCCTTGTCCTTGCCCTTGACCTTGCTTTCTTCGGGTTTGGATTTGTCCGCCGGAGCTTTCGCGCCTTCTTCGTCAGGGATCATGGGAACGATGTTGCCCTTGTCCTTCTCGTTGCCGAGATGGTGTTCGAGATCCGCTTCACGGATCTGTTTCATCGAATCGCCATCGGCCGTTTCCTCGACATTGATGTCGGGAGTAATGCCCTTGGCCTGGATCGAAGTGCCCTGGGGCGTGTAATAGCGCGCCGTCGTCAGCTTGATTGCCGTCGTGCCGCCGGGGAGCGGAATCACGGATTGCACCGAGCCCTTGCCGAAAGTCTGCGTGCCCATCACGATCGCCCGCTTGTGATCCTGCAAGGCGCCAGCGACGATTTCGGAGGCCGACGCAGAACCGCCGTTGACCAGCACCACCATCGGCACGGCGCGGGCTGCTTCCGGCAGGCCCTTCAGATAGTCGTCGCGGGTGCCGCGCAAATAATCTTCCGGCAGCGCACGAAACTCATGCCTTGCATCCTCGGTACGTCCGTTCGTCGAAACAATCAGCGTTTTCTGCGGCAGGAATGCGGCGGAAACGCCGACCGCAGCGTTCAGGAGTCCACCCGGATCGTTGCGCAGATCGAGCACCAGGCCCTTGAGCGGGCCGGGTTTGTACAGATCGCCGATGTGCTTGACCAGCGAAGCGCCGGTGTTTTCCTGGAATGAAGTGACGCGCAGATAGCCGTATCCCGGTTCGATCACTTTCGACTTGACGCTCTGCACCTTGATCAATTCGCGCGTCAGCGTGAATTCGAGCGGTTTTTGCTCGCCCTTTCTCAGGATGCCGATCGTGATTTTGGTCTTGGGCTTGCCGCGCATTTTCTTGACGGCATCATTCAGGGACAAGCCCTTGACGGAAACATCGTCGATCTTGTAGATCAAGTCGCCGGTCTTGATGCCGGCGCGAAACGCCGGAGTATCCTCGATCGGCGAGACGACCTTGACCAACCCGTCTTCCATGTTGACTTCGATTCCGAGTCCGCCGAATTCGCCTTGCGTGCCGAACTGGAGATCCTTGTACGAATCGGCGTCGAGGTAGGATGAATGCGGATCGAGATTCGAGAGCATCCCGCTCACCGCATAGGTAATCAGATTCTTGTCTTCGACCGGCTCGACATAGCCTTCCTTGATTGCGCCGTAGACTTCGGCAAAGGTGCGCAATTCCTCGATCGGAACCCCCGCCTTGGTTTGCTCCTTTTCGGCCATCGCGGTCATTTGCAGGCTGATCAGAATCCCCGCGACGAATCCCGTTCCAACCAGACTTGCCTGTTTCAATCGACTCATGTCGTTTCCTGTCCCTGTTCGTTGAAGTACTCGAAGCGTGCTGCAAAAAAATGATCTCCCGCTGCGCCCGAACGCGGCATATTCACGCCGCTCTGTCGCGCAGCCTGCCCGATTCCCTTATCTTGATTTTTGGCGCCATCGTCCGGAAAAAACATACATTGCCCGGAAAAACGCAAGGCTGCCCGGTTAAATTCTGCCGTCATTTCAGCGCCACCCATTGCAATGGATCCAGGGGCCGCCCTTTATGACGAATTTCGAAGTATAAACCGGATTCCGGGTTTCCGCCGCTGTTGCCGATGCGTGCGACGAGGTCGCCGCCCTGCACCATGTCGCCGACCTGTTTTAGTATGGCGTCATTATTGCCGTAGATCGACAGATAGGCATCGCCGTGGTCGACGATCAGCAGATTGCCGAAGCCGCGCATCCAGTCCGCGAATACGATCCGGCCTGCGGCGATGGCGCGCACCTCGCCGCCTGCCGTTGCCCTGACGAAGATTCCACGCCAGTTCCCGCCTTCGGCGCGCACTCCGCCGAAACGGTTGCTCACCGTCCCCCTGGCCGGCAGGCGCAGGTTCCCTTTCAGGCGGGCGAAACTCCCGGCGGGCGCGACTTCGGGCAAATATTCGTTTTCCAGTTCCGCCGTTGGCTTTTCCGCTTCCCTGGGTTTTTCCCGTACCGCCTGTTGCGTCGCCCTCTCCGCCCTTTCCCGCTCGATGCGCTCCTTTTCCTCGGCCATGCGCTTCTGGCGTGCCGCTTCGGCCTGCCGCCGCGCTTCTTCCTGCGCCGCGATCATCCGGCTAAGTTCCTCGATCAGATTGGAAAGGCGTTTCTCGTCGCGCTGCAAGGCGCCGACTTCGCGCCTTTGCGCCTCGATCTGCGTCGCAATGCGTTTCAGGGACTCTGCCTTTTCCGCGCGCTGCGCCAGAAGCTGTTCACGCTGCGCCTTTTGTTTCTCTTCGACCGTTTCGAGCCGGGAAGTCTGTTCCCTGGTCGTGGTCACGAGACCTTGCTTTTCCTTCAAGGTCGCGTCGATTTCCTTCAGCATCGCCGTGCGCACCCGGGCAATGACGCTCAAATAATACAGGTCGCGGCTGATCTGGTTTGGATCGTCGCCAGCCAGAAAAAGCCGCAGACTATCCGGCGCTCCGCGCAAATACTGGGAATGGAGAAGATTGCCCAGATGCTGGCGCTGCATCGCGAGCCGTTGGCCCAGGTCGTTTTCCTGGCGGTTCAGCGCTTCCATCTGGCGGCGCAGATCTTCATGCTGGCGCGAAAGGCCCAACTGCTCCCGTTGCAATGTGGAAATCGCCTGCTCGGAGGATTTCAACTGATCGGCGGCTTCCGCGTGCGATCCTTCCGCCGCCGCAATTTCCTTCTGCAAGGCTTCGATCCGCTCTCGCAAGGCTTTCAGGTTGGCCTCGGTCTGCTCTGCCTGCTTTTGCGGCGAGGCTTGTTCCGGGGTTTCGCGCGTGGAAGCGGAAGGGCGGGAAGAAGGTTTTTTTGTCGCCGGGGAAGTTTTTGCCGTGCTCCGCTTCGCATTCCTTGCGGCTGCCGGAGCGGGATTTTTGGCGCCCCGCGCCGTGGCGCTCCCGCCCTCCCGCGCCGTTGGCACGGCTTGCGCCGTTCCCGGCAGCGCGGACAGCAAGACGAGGGAGAGCGCCACACTCCGCAGCAGGCGCTTTCCGCCGCTACCGGCGCGGGTTGGAAGAAACAAGTTGGTCACGGCCCAGAAATTTCAGCGCCCTGCCTCTTATCCCTTTTTTCCCTGGCTGGCGACTGCGGCAGCGGCGGCTGCCGCTGCCTCGGGGTCGCCGAGGTAATAATGCCGGATCGGCTTCAGATCCCGATCCAGTTCATAGACCAGCGGGATTCCGGTAGGGATGTTGAGTTCGACGATTTCCTCGTCGGAAACCTTGTCCAGGTATTTCACCAGCGCGCGGATGCTGTTTCCGTGCGCGGCGACGATGACTCTCTGCCCCGAACGCACAGCAGGCGCGATGCGATCCTGCCAATAGGGAACGAAACGCGCCACGGTGTCCCTGAGGCATTCGGCGCAAGGCAAATCGCCCTGCGGCGCCGACACATAACGGGCGTCGAAGCGCGGATGACGCGGATCGTCGAAATCCAGCGCAGGCGGCGGCGTACCGTAGCTGCGACGCCAGACCAGCACCTGTTTCTCGCCGTATTTCTCGACCATTTCGGTCTTGTTCAGGCCCTGCAAGGCGCCGTAATGACGCTCGTTCAGCCGCCAGGAGCGCTCGACCGGAATCCAGAGGCGCTCCATTTCATCGAGCGCAATCCACAGGGTGCGAATCGCGCGTTTCAATACGGAAGAAAAGGCGAGATCGAAAACGAAGCCTTCCTCGCGCATCAGTTTTCCTGCGGCCCGCGCTTCGGCAAGGCCCTTTTCGGAAAGATCGACATCGGTCCATCCGGTGAAACGGTTTTCCTTGTTCCAGACGGACTCACCGTGGCGCAGCAAGACGATTTTATACATGGCTCTCCGGAAAAATCATGGGTTGGTTGAAGTTTGCAGCTTGCGCGGCAAGTGTGCGAATAGAGGATGCCCTGAACAAGTCGCCGCGCCTTGCATCCCATCCCGATCCGCAGCGCACACTTTCCGCTCGACTTGCCCAGAGCATCCTAAAGCGAATCATTCTATAATGCGCGATTCGACTTGACCACCCGTCAAGCCTTTCTCTTCTTCCGATCCGCAGCACGCAATGGAGTTTCTCTTGGAATTCGTTCAGCAAAATATCTTTCTGGTCATGATCGCCCTCGTCAGTGGCGCAATGGTCGTTTACTCCTTCATCCGGCGTGCCGACGCCACGCCGCTGACCACGGCGCAGGCAACGCTGATGATCAACCGGGAAAACGCCAACGTGCTCGATGTCCGCGACGCGGAGGAATTCGCTGCCGGTCACTTGCCCGGCGCGCGTAATATCGCGCCCGAAAGTTTTTCCAGCCGCACGAACGAACTGGAAAAGCTGAAGAAAAAACCGCTGATCATCTATTGCAAGACGGGGCAACGCGCGCTCAAGGCTGCCGCCGATCTGAAAAAACTCGGATTTGAAACCGTGTTCAACCTTGAAGGCGGCATCAATGCCTGGACGAGTGCTGGCCTCCCCATCGCAAAGGCAAAATCATGAGCCAGCCGCGCATCCTCATGTACAGCACCGCTGTCTGCCCTTACTGCCAGCGCGCCGAGCAGCTTTTGAAAGCGCGCGGCGTTACCGAAATCGAAAAGCTCCGCGTCGACCTCGACCCCGCATTGCGCGATGCGATGATGCAGAAAACCGGCAGGCGCACCGTTCCGCAGATATTCATCGGCGATTTCCACGTCGGCGGCTGCGATGACCTGATCGCGCTCGATCAATCCGGAAAACTCGCCCCCCTGCTCTCGCCGGACGCTTCCGGCAATGCCTGATTCCTTGTCCCTTTCCTCCAACAGAAAGCTTTCATCATGAGCGAACCGCAACAAGCCGCACCGACTCCCGAACAAAACACCGCGCCGGTCTTCGGCATCGAAAAACTCTATGTCAAGGATCTTTCGGTCGAAGTGCCGAAAGCGCCGGAAATCTTCCTCGAACGCGAAACCCCGGAAGTCGGCATCCAGTTCACCACGCGCGGACGGCAGCTCGACAACGCCCACATCGAAGTCGAACTGGTCGTGACCGTCAATGCCACCATCGGCGAAAAAACCGTATTCCTGGTCGAGGCCAACCAGGCCGGCGTTTTCCGCGCCTCCAATATCCCTGCGGAAGACGTCGAACCGCTGATGGGAATCGCCTGCCCCAACATCCTTTTCCCCTTCGTGCGCGAAGTCATTTCCGATACCGTGATCCGCGCCGGATTCGCACCGGTGATTCTCCAGCCGATCAACTTCGAGGCGATCTACCGCGCCCGCCTGCAGGAAGCCCAGGCCAACGCCGAAGCCCAGCCGCAGCAGCTTCAGTAACCGATCCTTCGTCGAGGCCATGATGAGTCCGCGCCTTCTTTTCGCCGCGCTTCTCCTTCTGGGGCTGCCCCCGGCAGCCTTCGCCACCGACTACCGCTCGCTGAAGGAAGCGGCGGTGCTGTACGACACGCCCTCGCAAAAGGGCAGCAAGCTCTTTGTCGTCCGCCCATACACGCCGGTCGAATTGATCATCGGCCTCGAAGGTTGGGTCAAGGTGCGCGACGCCTCCGGCGGCATCGCCTGGGTCGAAAAAACCGCGCTTTCCACCCAGCGCACGGTACAGGTGACTTCCGACCTGGCGCAGGTGCGCGAAAGCGCCAGCGACGCTGCAAAGATCGTCTTTGAAGCGGAAAAGGGCGTCGCGCTCGAACTCGTCTCCGAAGGCCCGGTCGGTTGGGCCAAGGTCAAGCACCTCGACGGACAGACAGGTTTTGTCCGCATCTCCCAAGTCTGGGGACTCTGAAGGCGCCGGGCGCCTTCCGGGTTTCTCTTCCTCCATGAATCTGAGTGTTCTTGCCGCTGGCGCCTGGGGCACGGCGCTGGCCATCGCCTTTTCCGAACGGCACCGCGTCACGCTGTGGGCGCGCGAGGACGATGTCGCGCAAACCCTGCGCGAAACGCGCGAAAACCGCCGCTTCCTGCCCGGCCACCGGGTTCCCGAAAGCATTGCGATTGCGACCGATTTCCAGGCCGCCGTCGCCTCCGCAGAAATCCTCATCATCGCCGTGCCGCTTGCCGGACTGCGCTCCACCGCGCGCGCGCTGGCCGCGCTCGACCTGCCTGCCGCAGTGCCGCTCCTGTGGGTATGCAAGGGGCTGGAAGCCGGAAGCGGGAAATTGCCGCATACCGTCATCCTCGAAGAACTCGGCGCCGAAAGATCGTGCGCCGCGCTCTCCGGGCCGAGTTTCGCCGACGAAGTCGCCGCCGGAAAACCCACCGCGCTCACGCTGGCCGCTGCCAACCTCGACTTCGCCACCGCGACCGCCCGCCTGCTGCACGGCCCGAAACTGCGTATCTACGCCAGCGACGACCTGCCCGGCGTTGAAGTCGGCGGCGCGGTCAAGAACGTGCTCGCCATTGCCACCGGCATCAGCGACGGCCTGGGATTGGGCGACAACGCCCGCGCGGCGCTGATCACCCGTGGCCTGGCCGAAATCGCCCGCTTCGGGCAAGCCTGCGGCGGACGACGCGAAACCTTCATGGGACTGGCCGGCGTCGGCGACCTGATCCTCACCTGCGCCGGAGACCTTTCGCGCAACCGCCGCGTCGGACTCTCGCTTGCGGCAGGCAAGACCCTGACGCAAATCCTCGATGAACTCGGACATGTCGCGGAAGGCGTCTCCACTGCGCGCGAAGTCGCCCAACTGGCCCGCGCGCGCGGGATCGAAATGCCGATCACCGAAGCCGTCGACGCCGTCCTCCATCACGGCCTTTCCGCCACCGCCGCCGCCGAACGGCTCCTCGCCCGCGATCCGAAAATCGAATCGGCTTGAGCGCCTGGGAAGGAAGGAGGAAACACGGGTGTTATTATTAAAATTTGTCACAATACCAAGCCTGATCCGGAACCTCCACAAACGCTCCATCTCTTTCCAAAGCCAAACTTTCATGATGAACCCATTAAAACGCCAGGCGCTTGCTTGCGCCTTTTTTACAGGAACCGCGCTTTATGCGGCGCAGGCGGCGATTGCGGAAGAAGCCTCCTCGTATGTGATGAACCAGGGCGCGGCGATGGCCCGCCAGGCTGTTGCAGACGGCAACCGGGGCGCGCGCGCGACACATTTGAGCGCAGCCCACGCGCAGGGAATCCCGGCGCTGGAAGCCAGCGGCGGCACTCCGCCCGCCGCCCGCAAATCGCAAGAAATGAGCGGCGCGCTCTCGTCTTCCCGGCATCAGATTGGCTACGGGCGCGAATTGCCGGAAGAAACGGAGTTCGATGCGCTGGCCGGGCTTTCCTGGCAACAGCAGGCAGATGGAAGCGTGACGGCGCTGCAGCGCATCCGCTCGGGAGGCGCATTGGCCTTGCGCCTGGGAATCAGGATCGCACCTGAATTCAATGGCGAATTGCGCTTTGCGCCAACGAGCAATCCAGCGAATGCGATTGGCCCATTCACCCCTTACGACTGGGAGGAGATGGAGGTCTACTGGTCGCCTGTGGTCGAGGGCGAAGACATGCTGGTCGAAATCCGGATGCCTGACGGAAAGATGCCGCCGGCAGGAACGATTCGCTTTGACAAGCTCACGCATATCTACGAACTTTCCGGACCGGGAAATTCGTTCAGCAACGTTTACCCCGATACCCTGCCCTGCTACAACGAGGTCGCCTGCGCAAGAACCGACGCCGAACGGCGGGCCTCCAGGGCGACGGCGCAAATGTACTTCCAGGAGGGCGCCGACGGCTACCTTTGCACGGGAACCCTGCTCGCCGACCAAAGCCAGACCGGCACCCCTTATTTCTACACGGCGCATCATTGCATTTCGAGCCAGACCGTCGCCAGGACGCTGCAAACGAGCTGGAATTATCAGTACCCCACCTGCAACGGCGGCGCTGGAGATCCTCCCAATTACACGGTGCGCTACGGCGGCGCCGATTACCTGAACAGCGATTTCAGCAACGATCATTCGCTTCTGCGCTTGCGCGAGGCGCCTCCCTCCGATGCCATCTTTCTCGGATGGACCACGGATTCGCCCGCCGGCGGAGCCCCAATCGTCGATATTCATCATCCCAATGGCGATGTGAAGAAAATATCGTGGGGATCCATGGCGAATCCACCGTCGGGTTCGGTCACCTTCTCCGATGGCACGGTCTACCCCAATGTCTGGAAAGTATCTCTCACCGAGGGAGTGACCGAAGGAGGTTCAAGCGGATCCGGCCTTCTCAACTGCACAAGCAGCGACTGCAAACTGATCGGCGGACTGATCGGCGGAACGACCGGATGCAGGACGCCGCAGAGCGAGGCTTACTCGAAATTCTCGATCGCCTATTCGACGGCGCTGAGCAACTGGCTCGGCAGCTCGACCGGATCCCTTCCGATCCTGAAAATCGTTGGAAAGACCAGCATTTATCTCGGCGACAGCATTTCCAGCGTCCAGTTCCGGATCCAGCGCAGCAACGGCACTTCCAGCGGATCTACCGCGCAGTATGCCGCCAACGCCGGCACCGCCAATCCGGGGATCGACTTCACGCCGACTTCGGGCACGCTGACCTGGGGCGCGGGACAGGTCGAAAAAACCGTCACGGTGCCCTTCGTCTCGGCAAAGCGCGCCAGCAACGACAGGTATTTCGATTTTGTCCTGTCCAATCCATCGAGCGCCATGGTAGACCCCGCGAGCGGCAAGGTGCGGGTAACGCTCCTGGCCACCGGAGAGACGACGGCAAACCGCCTGTTCAAATGGGCAGAGAAAATCTTCCCCGATCTCTTCAGGCCCTCGACGGCGCAAACGCAAAACCTGGATGGAAGCCTTTTGTACCGCTACTATTCCGGAACGGGAAACTATCTGGGCGCGCAAAACAGTCATGTATACTTCCTCGGCGCGGGAGGAAGCGCGATCCTGGATCTTGGCCCGTATGATGACTGGATGGCCCAGGTCATTCAGGCTGGTTACTAGAGCGTTTTCGATTTAAACCCGTACAACGCGACGCGAAGTACGGGAGAACAATTGCAGGGGCGGCATTCTGCCGCCCGGTGATTACATACTGGGAGGTACGCTATGACAAGAAGTGGAAAGTGGCGCGTCCTGTTGTGCGCCTGTATCGCGTTTTGCGCAACGGGCGCCGTTTGGGCCGATGAAGCGTCCTCCTGGACGCAGGCTTCCGGGATATCCCGGGGAACCGATTTTCGCGGCGAGCGCGCAACGCAGTTCAGCGGCCAGGCGCGGAACATTCCGGCACTGGAAGCCGCAGGAGCGCCTCCCGGAGGCTTTCAAGCGGAGGGGACTCCCCCAGGAAAACCGCGCCAGATCGGTTATGGGCGCACACTGCCGGAAGCGTCCGCGCGCAGCGCATTCTCGGGGCTTTCGTGGCAACGGCAATCGGACGGCAGCGTGACCGCCTTGCAGCGGATTCGTTCCGAAGGCGCGGTCGCCTTGCGCCTGGGGCTGAAAATCGCGCCGGAATTCGATGGCGAATTGCGCTTTGCGCCGGCAAACCAGACCTCCACCGCAATTGGCCCCTTCACCCGCCGGGACTGGGAAGGGATGAGCGTCTACTGGTCGCCCCCGGTCGAAGGCGACGACATGCTGGTCGAAATCCGGATGCCGGATGGAAAAGCGCCTCCGGAAGGCGCCATCGGATTTTTCCGCGTCACGCATATCTACGAACTTCCCGGAGCCTCCGCCGCTTCCGGAAATTCCTTCAGCAACGTCTACCCCGGCACCTACACCTGCTACAACGAAGCTGCTTGCGCGAAAACGGACGCCGAGCGGCGCGCGGTCAAGGCCGTGGCCCAGATGACCTTCCAGCTCGAAGACGGCGCCTATGTCTGTTCCGGGTCGCTGGTTGCCGACGCCAACCAAACCGGAACGCCGTATTTCTTCACCGCAAACCATTGCATTTCGGACGCAGCGACGGCAAGAACGCTGGTGACGCGCTGGAATTTCCAGTACGAATTCTGCATCGGCAGCACCGGAGAACCTCCCGGCAGCCTCTGGCTCTATAGCGGCGCGGACTACCTGAACAGCGAATTCAACAACGATCACTCACTGCTGCGCCTGCGCGACCGGGCGCCGATGGGCGCCACCTTCCTCGGCTGGAGCACCGATTCCCTGAAGGCCTACGACACGATGGTCGCCATTCACCACCCCAACGGAGACGTGAAGAAAATCTCCTGGGGATACGCCCAGGAACCGCCCACAGGTGACGTCAACGTCGAAGGGGCGCTTCACAGCAATCTCTGGGGCATTACCTATACCGACGGGATCACCCAGGGCGGCTCCAGCGGATCGCCGCTGCTGCGCTGCGACCAGTCCGAATGCAAACTCTTTGGCGGCCTCTTTGCCGGGATGACCGGAATCGGTTGCTATGGGCCGGATTTCAACTGGTATTCCAAATTCTCGGTGGCCTACCCGGCGCTCAAACCCTGGCTCGGCGGCTCCGGCCCCGCCCCTTCCGGCGCAATCGTGCAAACCGCAAAAACGCAAACCTACCTGGGCGATGGCCTCTCCCGCGTCCAGGTTTCGGTCCGGCGCAGCAACGACACCTCCGGCACTTCCAGCGTGCAATACGCCACCAGCGCCGGCACCGCCTCGCCGGGCCTCGACTTCGTGTCGGCTTCGGGCACGCTGACCTGGAGCGCGGGAGAAACGGAAAAAACAGTCACCCTCCAACTCTCCTCGGCCAGCCGGGCCGGCAGCGACAGGTATTTCGACTTCGTTCTTTCCAACCCTTCGGGCGCGACGATCTCCAGCACCTCCGGCAAAACGCGCATCACTTTGCTGGCAGGAGGCGCCGCGACGGCAAACCGGATTTTCAAATGGGCCGAAGCCGCCTACCCGCAGTTATTCGCGCCTGCCGGCGCCGGAACGCAAAACGCCGGAAACATCATCTATCGCTATTACTCCGGAACGGGAAATTACCTGGGAACGCAAGACAGCGAAGTCCTCTTCCTCGGCGCAGGCCAGGGCCTGATCACCGATGCGGGCTCCTTCGACTACTGGATGCCCCAGGTTATCGGCGCAGGCTATTGACCGGCCTTTCGGAATATTGATCAAAAAAAACCCGGCATTGCCGGGTTTTTTTTCGGAAGCGAATTCGGGAATTCCAACCCGTCCTGCGGGCTTGCCCAGGTGTTGATTTTCTAAATTACTGTAATAATGTTCAGCTACAGTAGTGATTAATAAAAACAAATTCTTTAGTCAAATTTAGAATTTCAGGGGCAGAAATGATGGGTTTCGCTGCGCTCTACCCATCCTACATATACTGCTCTCTTCGAGGGAGGTGGCGCGTAGCGCCGGAGGGAGATTTTCCGCCCGATGTTTGGAAACGGGTGATTTCGGGCGACCACAGGTCGCCCCTACAAAACCCCGGCTTCGGACGGCCTGTGACCCCCCATTCCCCGTAAAACTCCGGCGCAAAAACGCATCGCTTGGGGAAAACGCTTTTCGTGGCGCATCGCGTGAAGGACGAGCTTTTCGTAGGGGCGACCTGTGGTCGCCCGTGCTGCCGGTGGCAATGCAAGCTCCGGACGGGCGACCGAGGACGGTCGCCCCTACATCCCCTTTCCTGCCACAAAAAAATGATCCTGCGCATAGGTTGGGCTGAGCGAAGCGATGCCCAACACCCGGGCGAAGACGGTTCCGTTGGGCTTCGCTTCGCTCAGCCCAACCTATGAATTCCATGAATTCGTCATTTTTCCGGAAAAAAATGATCCGCCCCCTTGCAGGCTTTTTTCCGAAGGAGTAAGGTTTTCAAATTCAAATCTCATTTATTCCCCGCCCCCTGCAGAAAGCGATGTCGACGCAATGGCGCAAGGCCGCCCAAAGCCTTTTCCCGAATGATCTGCTGAACGGCCACTTCGGCGCAGCCAGGAATATTGTTATATCATACCCCCCCCCCCCGCATTTATTTGGAATAATTCATGTTGCGCCACACCTAAAGAACCCGAAATCCTTCTTCAATCCCGCCCTGCCTTCCTTTCCGGAAGGCGGGGCTTTTTTTTTGCTAAAGGAGCCTTTCAATGAACCCCTCATTTCCCCGCGCCCTGGGCGGCCTGGCCCTCGGTGTTTTTATTGCGATGCCGGCCTGGGCCGATAGCATCAGCTATCCGACCGATGCCACGCTGTTGCGCCCGATTGACGGGATGGGGGTAGCCACGACGAACAGCTTCGCCCCCTCGGGCACGGACACGCCTGCCGCTTCCGTGATCAGCAACAGCCTTTCCGGCAATACCGTCACCGTGACATCCTCCGACCCGAGCTACGTCTTCGGCGCGATCAACAATGCCGATTCCACGGAAGTCGGCGGCACGGGAACCGGTAACCAGGTGTTCATCAACGCCGATCTGGGGTCGGACACCTATGTCTTTGGCGGCTATTCCAATGGCGCGGATGTCACCGGCAATAAGGTCACAATCACCGGAGCGGCAATGCAGGCGCACGGCGGCCGGGTCCATGACGGAACCGGCAACGCCAGCGGAAATTCGGTGCTCGTCGATGGGGGAAGTGTGGGGAGTGTTTCGGGAGGCTACACCAATGGCGCTGGCGCTGCGACCGGGAACAAGGTCGAGATCAGGAACGGCGCCAGCGTGAGCGGTACGGTGATCGGCGGCGGCTCCAATACCGGCGCAGCCACCGGAAATTCCGTCAGCATTGTCGACAGCGAGGTGGATGGCAATATTGAGGGCGGTTTTGGCTGCGGTTCTCTCTCCTGCACCAACAATACCGTCAGCATCGGAGGCTCTTCGACGCTGGGCGCAACGAGCGACATTCAAGGCGGGACGGGCGGCGGCGACACTTTCACCGGCAATACCCTGAAGCTGGAGAACTACACCGGAACGGGATCCGTGAGTAGGGTCTATAACTTCGCCTCCTACGAATTCCGGATCTCCAACGACTCGAAGCCGCTGAGGGCGAGCACTAACGTGAATTTCAACGGCCCGTCGAGTGCGCGCTCCACCATCTCCGCCATCGCCCTCGCCCCCGGCGGCTCGGCCTTGCAGCAGCAGAAAATCCCGCTGATTTGCGCCAGCGGCAGCGGCACGTTCTTCACCGGCACGATCTCCAACAACGGCGGCCACCTGAGCGGCAGCGGCTACAGCTTCGTCCTCTCGCAGGAGAACGACGCCAGCGTGAGCGGGCTTTGCGTCTACGCCACCGTAATTCCCGAGCTTTCTGCCCCGTCGATCACCCCGAGCGACACGAGCGCAAGCTTTTCGGTGACGAGCAACATCAATACGGGCGGCGAGTGGCAAGTCATCGACGGAACGGACTCTTGCCTGGCCCTCTTCCCACCGGACGGGACGGGAAGGATGAGCGCGAACACTCCCTTCACCGCGAGCACGATCGACCCGCTGGATCCTGACACGGATTACAAGCTCTGCTTCGCCGCCGCAGATTACGGCGTCTATTCGTCGCCGGTGCTGGAGTTGCCCTTCAGGACGCTGGCCACGCCTGCGCCGACGCCCACGCCGCCGACTCCGCAACCTTCCCCGTCTCCGACGCCCGTCTTCTCCGACGGCGACACGCTGGCCCCGGGAAGTTCGAGCGCCGCGCCTGCGGGGAATTCTTCCTTCTGTCTCGGGGGATCAAACGGCGCTCCGGTGACGGTCATCATCGACAAGGTGCCCTACACGATCACCCCGCGTGCCGAGAACACCTGCTTCGAGGTCTTCGCCTCCGAAACCGGACGCGCGTTGATCCTCGACAGCGGCACGGCGGACATCAGCACTCCAATGCCCAACGCGGCCTTGCTGGAAGCGAGGAATGGGGATCTGGTGATGAACGAGGGGAATGCGAGGATCCGGGCGACGGTTGATCCCGTTTGCACGAGTACCCGGATCACGGTGCTCGAAGGCAAGGTGGATGCGCCGGAATGGATCATGAGTCCGATGCCTTCGACCGGCTGCCCGGAAGATGCGCTGACGCCGAAACAGGGAAGCTTCATGGTGGGCGATGGAAAGCTCGCCTGCCCGCCGTCTGCGCTCTCGATCAAGGGGACGTGGGCGAAGCTGACGGTGAAACAGTCGCAGTCCGTCGCCACAGGGCAACAACTCTTTGCCGTGGCGGGTCATCCGGTTTATGGCTGGTATCAACACAACGGGCAGGGATGGATGCCGCTCTCCGATCCCTTCCTGCCCTTCTCGACTGCCACGCAATCCGGCTCGACGACCAGCATGCCGGTCGAGCGGCTGGACGTCCGCCCGATCCTTGGAACGGAGTTGTACGTGGGGAATGGGAAGGATGGCGATGAGATGATGAGGAACGGGCGGTATTGCGGGGCGTTCAAGGTGGCTCCGTAGGTTTTCCACCACCCCGTCAGCTTCGCTGCCACCCCTCCACGGAGGGGAATTATCCAGGCGGCTTCGCCGCCACGGGAGAAAACTCCCACCGGCGCTTCGCGCCACCTCTGTATAGACTCGACACATAGGTAACAAATGTGCCAAGACATGGGTAACACTTTTGCCGTCATCTTGGGAACGGGAGAACGGCGATGTCTTGGAAGGAGCAAACGGTGTTTGAGCAGCGGAA
>WQZF01000041.1 GCA_009780885.1 Betaproteobacteria bacterium
GAACACCTGTCGAGCGCAATCCCCGCCATTCATGGCGGGGTCAGCGAGACATAGCGTGACAGGCGCCAAAGGCGCCCCACACTGTGTCGAGGAATCCCCAACCTTCAGGTTGGGGTGACTCAACAGCTTGCCCAGGTTTCGGCAAATGAGACTCTTTTCCAGACGCAGCGCGGACCGGCGTCTTATTCGAGCAAATCCGCCAGCCTGGCTGGATGCGGTCGAGGATTCGGGTTTTGCGAAGCCGGGGCGCGGCGCAGCGCGGTGAAGGCGGGGAGTTCCCAGGATCGCATTGCGACGAGCAGGCCCATGCCGCTGCGCTGTTCGAGCGGGACGCCCAGGCCTTCTTCGTGCAATGCGGAAAAGCTTTGGCGCAGGCGTTGCAATTGGGTGCGGATTTGGCTCGCGGCAGCGGGGGTCAGCATTCCGTGAATGAAGACGAAAGTGGCTTCGTCGCCAGCACTGAAAGGGTGGCCGAGAAAATCGCCCAAGCCTTCGGCGTGGAAGAATTGCTGGATCGGGCCGCCCGGCAACCAGTCGAAGTCGCGCGCCACGCGCAGCCTTACCCGTTCGCCGGGCAGCAGGTCGATCAGGCGCAATTTGTCCAGGCGCAGCAGTTTCTTGAGGCATTCGACTTCGTCCAGGTCGTATGCAGCGACGATATCGGCGGGTTTCCAGTGATTGAGCGTGCAGACGGCGACGAGCAGCAATTTGTTGTCGGCGACCAGTTCGTGCTCCTGGGCCTGGCTCAAGCGGCGAAGAAGCGGCTCGGTACTGCCTGTTTCCTGCATCAATTCGGCCAGCGAAAGATCGAGCAATTCGCCCAGTTTCGCGAGGCGTTCAAGGGTAAATCGTCCGTTCGTGAAAAGGCGCTTGACGCTCGCCTCGGAGAGTCCGAGCGCAGCGGCGACATCGCGGTAGGTCATGCCGCGCGTTTTCAGTTCGCGCTTCAAAAGCGCCAGCAGACGCCGGATTTCGTTCATGGTGGTTTCGGTGGGTATCCTGCCGCGATTCCGTTCGTCGCATTATCCGCTACTTTGGAAATGGAACTCGATGGGCGCGGGGTTTATGGCAGAGTAGGAACTTGCCGAGTGAATAGATGTTATTCTTGCAAGCCTTTCCGTTGGGCCGTTCCAAGCTGAAAAATAGCCTGTATTCATAAGCGCTTGGCGTCTTTCCCGTCATTTTCTCAACTTCGCCACTTCCACACCATGTCCAAGTTTCTGCGTATCGGGATTGATATCGGTTCCACCACCGTAAAGACGGTGGTAATCGAACGTCATGGAAAGATTCTGTATAAAAGCTATACGCGCCATTTATCCGAGGTGAGAAAAACCGTCGCGCAGAGTATCGACGCGATGAGCCGCGATCCGGTATTTTCCGATCCGGAAGTATTGGCAAGCCTGGTCATCACCGGTTCGGGAGGTCTTCAGGTAGCGGAGCTTTCCGGGGTTCCATTCGTGCAGGAAGTCATCGCCTGCGCGAAAGCCGTGGAAGTTTTTGTGCCGCAGACGGATGTTGCGATCGAGCTTGGCGGCGAAGACGCGAAGATCACTTTTTTCACGAACGGCATCGAGCAACGGATGAACGGGTCGTGTGCTGGCGGCACCGGGGCCTTCATCGACCAGATGGCCGGACTCTTGCGCACCGATGCGGCAGGCTTGAATGCGCTGGCGCAGGATGCGAAGAATTTGTATCCCATCGCCGCGCGCTGCGGCGTTTTTGCGAAGACCGACGTGCAGCCCTTGCTGAACGAAGGGGTGGCGCGTCCGGATATTGCGGTTTCGGTCTTCCAGGCGGTAGCGCAGCAGACGATCAGCGGTCTGGCCTGCGGACGCAAGATCAAGGGCAAGGTCGCGTTTCTTGGCGGCCCGCTGAATTTTCTTCCGGAATTGAAAAAGCGCTTCATCGAGACCTTGCAATTGACGCCTGCCGATGTGGTGAAGACGAACGACAGCGAGCTTTTCGTCGCGCTTGGCGCGGCATTGCACGGCGAAATCGAAAGGGCGAAACCCTTTGCCAGGCTGCTGCAGGGATTCTCGCAATTGGAGGTGGCCGGCGAGCGCGAGTTTGCGACGATGCGCCCCTTCTTTGCCGATGCGCAGGAACGCGAGGAATTTACGGCGCGGCACGCTCGCGCAAGGGTGGATCGGGCAGATCTGAAGACTTATTCCGGCGCGGTCTTCCTCGGCATCGACGGGGGCTCGACGACGACGAAGGCGGCGCTGACCGGAGAGAACGACGAACTGCTCTACACCTATTACGGCAGCAATGAAGGCGATCCGCTCGCGGTCGTCGGCAAGATCCTGGGCGAAGTCTACGAGAGGCTGCCCGAAGGCGCGCGTATCGCGTCGTCGGCAGTGACCGGCTACGGCGAGGCGATGATCAAGGCGGCCTTCAATCTCGATCACTCGGAGGTCGAGACCATCGCGCACTACAAGGCGGCGAATCATTTCTTGCCGAGCGTCGATTTCATTCTCGATATCGGCGGCCAGGATATGAAATGCATTCGGGTCAAGAACGGGGTGATCGACAACATCCTCCTCAATGAAGCCTGTTCTTCTGGCTGCGGTTCCTTCCTCGAAACCTTTGCGCAATCGGTACAGTTGCCGATTGCGGAATTCGCGCAGGCGGCGCTGAACTCGCAGGCGCCGCCGGATCTGGGTTCGCGCTGCACGGTCTTCATGAATTCGAGCGTCAAGCAGGCGCAGAAGGAAGGCGCTTCGGTGGCCGATATTTCCGCCGGGCTTTCCTATGCCGTGGTCAAGAACGCGCTGATCAAGGTCATCAAGATCAAGAGCCCGGAAGAACTGGGCGAGAGAATCATCGTCCAGGGCGGAACTTTCTATAACGATGCGGTGCTGCGCGCCTTCGAGCTGATCTCGCAGCGCGAGGCGGTGCGCCCGGATATCGCCGGGCTGATGGGCGCGTACGGCGCCGCAATCATCGCCCGTGAGCGCTGGCAAGGCATCGAGGATACGAACATGCTCACCGAAATGGCATTGCGCGATTTTTCGGTGCAGCAGACGATGGTGCGTTGCGGGCAGTGCAATATCCGCTGCCCGATGACGGTCAACCGTTTTTCGGACAAGCGCAAATTCGTTTCCGGAAACCGCTGCGAGCGCGGGCTGGGGCACAAGAAGGCGGGCGGCGACCTGCCCGATCTCTATACCTACAAATATGAGCTTGTCTTCAACTACGAGCCGCTCGAAAACGCGCCGCGCGGCAGTATCGGCATTCCGCGCGCCCTCAATATGTACGAGAACTATCCGCTGTGGTTTACGTTCCTGACCGAGCTCGGATATTCGGTCGTGCTTTCGTCGGAATCGTCGAAAGCCCTGCTCGAAAAGGGAATGGATACCCTGCCTTCGGATACGATCTGCTATCCGGCGAAGCTGGTGCACGGGCATATCGTCGATCTGGTCGAGAAGGGCGTGAAGACGATTTTTTACCCTTGCGTGCCCTATGAGCAGAAGGAATTTGCCGACAGCGACAATCATTTCAACTGCCCGGTCGTGACTTCGTACCCCGAACAGATCCGCAATAACCTCAATCTGCTCCAGGAAAAGGAAGTGGCCCTGATCCAGCCTTTCCTGTCGCTCGAAGACAAGAAAAAGCTCTCCAAACGCCTCGTCGATATTTTCAAGCCGATGGGTTTCAAGGCGGCGGCGATCCGGCGCGCGCTCGAAGCCGGGTGGGCCGAGCAGGAACGGATGAAGGCGAACATGCGGCAGAAAGGCGAGGAGACGCTGGCGTACCTCGCCACGCACGGCGGGCGCGGCATCATTCTGGCAGGCCGCCCTTATCACATCGACCCGGAAATCCATCACGGCATCCCGCAGATCATCACGGGCCTGGGAATGGCCGTGCTGACCGAAGATTCGGTCGCGCATCTGAGCGGGCTCAACGGCCAGTTGCGCGTCGTCGATCAGTGGACCTACCACGCGCGCCTGTATCGCGCCGCGAGCCTGGCGGCGAGCTCGCCGGCGCTTGAAATCATCCACCTCAATTCCTTCGGCTGCGGACTCGATTCGATTGCCGTCGACCAGGTGCAGGAAATCCTGGAGAGGCAGGACAGAATCTATACCGTGCTCAAGATCGACGAAGGCAATAACCTCGGTGCGGCGCGAATCCGCATCCGCTCGCTGAAATCGGCGCTTGAGGAACGCGGGCAGGGAGAAAGAAGCGAGCCGGAGATTCCGCGCCAGGTGATTCATATCCATCCCTATCGCAGCGGCAGGCATGCGATGAATGTTCCCGACAGCTTCAACAAGGCGCCCCCGGCGCGGCGTCCGGCGCTGCAACCCGCCTTGCCGCGCCCGGTCTTTACAAAGAAGATGCGTGAGGAATATACGATCATCGCGCCGCAGATGTCGCCGATGCACTTCCAGTTCCTGGAGACGGCATTCAATGTGTCCGGCTACCGCGTTCGCGTGCTCGAAGAGGTCACGCAAAAAACGACCGATACCGGCCTGCGTTATGTGAATAACGATGCGTGTTATCCGTCGATCATGGTCGTTGGCCAGATCGTCGAAGCCCTGCAATCGGGCAAGTACGATCCGCAGAAAACGGCAGTCCTGATTTCGCAGACCGGCGGCGGTTGCCGTGCGACGAACTATATCGGCTACTTGCGCAGGGCGCTTCTGGACAGCGGGTTCGAGAATATCCCGGTGATCTCGCTAAATGCTGTCGGCATGGAGCGGCACGAAGGATTCAAGCTGACCCTGCCCTTGCTGAACCGGCTGATGATGGGCATCGTTTACGGCGACCTGCTGATGCAGACGCTGTACCGCACCCGGCCTTACGAAAGGGAAGCGGGTTCCGCCGATGCGCTTTATCTTTCCTGGGTGGCGCGTTGCCAGGAATCCCTGAAAAAAGGCGATTTCAAGAGTTTCAGGAAGAACATCCACGACATCGTCGCCGATTTCGACCGGCTTGAATTGGTCGAAGCCGATAAACCCCGGGTCGCGCTGGTCGGCGAAATCTTTGTCAAATACCACCCTTCCGCAAACAACGATCTGGCGCGCGCCATCGAGCAGGAGGGCGCTGAAGTCGTCATTCCCGGCTTCATGGAGTTCTTCCTCTACTGCGCCTACGATTACGATTTCAACCATCAATTCCTGTCCAAGGGCCGCTTGGCGGCGCTGGCCGGCAATCTTGCGATCAAGGCGATGGAGTTCTATCGCAAGGACCTGCGCCGCGCGCTTTCCGCCAGCCAGCGCTTCCATCCGCCGCATACGATCGACGAGCTTGCCTTTGGCGCCGCGCCGATTCTCTCGCGCGGCAACCAGACCGGCGAGGGCTGGTTCCTGACCGCCGAAATGGTGCAACTGATCGAACAGGGCGTCAGCAACATCATTTGCATGCAGCCCTTCGCCTGCATGCCCAATCACATCACCGGCAAAGGCGTCATCAAGGCGCTCAAGGATCGCTATCCCCACGCCAACATCACCGCCGTCGATTACGACCCCGGCGCCTCGGCAGTCAATCAGATCAACCGGATCAAGCTGATGCTTGCGGTGGCCTTTGGCAACATGAAGAAAAACCGCGTTTCCTATGACGAGAGCCTCGACATCCCGGCCCCCGGTCTCATCGAGGCGAAAGACGCCGCCAGGCATCCGCATGCAACTGCCGGCGGGCTGGGTTAAGGCAGGAAAGGGCTTTCGATTTTCTAAATTTACTTAAAGAATGTTTGGCTACAGTAGTGATTTATAGTTAAAAATTATTACAGTAATTTAGAAAATCAGGGCGCTTTTCCGGGCAAAACGACCAGGGCGCGTCAGCCCGCCGTCCATTCCTGCCGCAGGATTTTTTCCGCCCAGAAAAGGGCGGTGATGGTTTTGGCGTCGGTGATGATGCCGCCGCGCACGGCGGCAATGGCGTCTTCGAGTCCGCATTCAAAAATATCGAGAAATTCTCCGGCATCGAGCTGCGGCGGCCCGACGCGGCTGAGGTCGTTCGCGAGGAAGATTTCGATCCCTTCGGTCGAGTAGCTGATGCAGGTGTGGATCAGGCCAAGATGCCGCCAGCCGGCGGCGCGGTACCCGGTTTCTTCCAGGAGCTCGCGTTGGGCGGTGGCAAGGGGAGATTCACCGGGGTCGATCTTTCCCGCCGGGAGTTCGATGAAGGCGCGCTGCAAGGGGTAGCGGTATTGGCGCTCGAAGAGGAGGGCACCCGAGGGGAGGACGGGAATGATGACGACAGCGCCGGGATGGCGAATGTATTCGCGCATGCCTTCCGTACCATCGGGAAGCCGCACGCGGTCGACGCGGACATCGAGGAGGCGGCCCCGGAAGGCTTCGCGGCTTTCCAGTGGTGTTTCTTCGAGATGCTGATGGGAAGAAGACAGCTCCGGCGGGAGAGACGGGTTCGGGGGCATGATCGGCGCTTTGGAGCAGTGAAAACGAAAAGACCCATGTGGCGCATGGGTCTGTTTCGCAGGGAGTGAATGAAAAAGGTTTAGAGCGAAAGTTGCAGGGTCGTGAAACACATCGCCATCAATTGTTGCGGGAAGATGCCGAAAAGGGCGACCGCGAGGGCATTGAGGGAGATGAGGAGGCGGATTTCGCCGGGGACTTCGATCGGGGTAGCGTCTTCCGGAGGATCGAAATAC
Source organism: Betaproteobacteria bacterium (assembly GCA_009780885.1). Classification (GTDB taxonomy): domain Bacteria; phylum Pseudomonadota; class Gammaproteobacteria; order Burkholderiales; family Rhodocyclaceae; genus WQZF01. Next base: position 6,611 of record WQZF01000041.1, read on the forward strand.
ATCAGTTTGATGACGCGCAGGTAGTAGAAGGCGCCGATCAGCGAGAAGACGACGGCAAGCACCGCGAGCCAGACCCGTCCGGCTTCGACGACGGCCTGGAGGACGGCGAATTTGGCGAAGAAGCCGACGAAGAAGGGGATGCCGGCCATCGAGAACATGAGGATCATCATGATCGCGGCGAACCACGGGCTGCGCTTGTTCAGGCCCTTGAAGTCGTCGAGTTCCTCGGATTCAAAACCGGAACGGGAGAGCAGCAGGATCATGCCGAAGGCGCCGGCGCTGGTGAGGACGTAGGTGATGACGTAGAACATCGAGGCGCTGTAGGCCTTGATCGCCGCGTCGTCGACTCCGGCGCCGACGGCGGAGACGAGGCCGAGCAGCATGAAGCCCATGTGGGAGATGGTCGAGTAGGCGAGCATCCGCTTGATGTTGGTCTGCGCGATGGCGGCAAGGTTTCCGATGGCCAGCGAGAGGACGGCGAGGATGATGAGCATCTGCTGCCAGTCGCCGGCGAGAGTGGCGAGGCCGCCGACGAGAAGGCGCATGACGACGGCAAAGGCGGCGAGTTTCGGGGCGGTGCCGATGAAGAGGGTGACGCCGGTCGGCGCGCCGTGATAGACGTCGGGTATCCACATGTGGAACGGGACGACGCCGAGTTTGAAGCCCAGCCCGGCGACGAGAAAGACCAGCCCCAGGATCAGGACCATTTTGTTGCCGCCAGCGGCGGCGTTCGCGGAAATGGCGGCGTCATGAATGGTTTTGGTCAGGCCAGTCTGTGTCAGCAGATGCCCGGTGCCGTGACCTCCCAGTGCATTGGCAACGCGGGTGATGTCGAGGGTGCCGGTGGCGCCGTAGATCATCGACATGCCGTAGAGCAGGAGGCCGGAAGCAAGCGCGCCAAGGATGAAGTATTTCATCGCCGCTTCGGTGGCGCGCACCGAGTCGCGTTGCAGGGCAACCATCGCGTAGAGCGAGAGCGAGAGGATTTCAAGGCCAAGGTAGATGACAAGGAAATGATTGGCGGAGATCATCACCATCATGCCCAGCGTTGCGAAAAGGGCGAGGGAATAGAATTCTCCCTTGGCCGCCGGGGCGCGTTCGAGCATGTAGGTGCGCGCGTAGAACAGGACGACGCAAACGACGATGTAGAGAGTGAGTTTGAGGAAGGCGCCGAAGAAATCGGCGACGTACATTCCACTGAAGGTTTGTGTCGGAGTTGCGTCACCGCTGCTGAGCCAGACAGTGAAGGCGGCGCAGACGACCAGTGTGAATTGCGTCAGCGCGAAGGTTGGCGTGCGCTCCTTGTCCTTGACGAAGAGGTCGATCAGCAGGATCGCGCAGGCCATCGTCAACAGAAAGATTTCCGCACCTGCCGGAAGCAGATCCGGCAACTTGAAGGAGAGTTCAGCAAGCGTCATAGGTTGTCCGGTTTCAGGGAAGTTTGCTCGTGGCAACATGCTGCAGGAGATTGTCTACCGAGCTGTGCATGACTTCGGTAAACGGCAGCGGATAAAGGCCCATGAAGAGCACGGCGGCGGCCAGGAGCGCGAGGATCAGGAATTCCCGCGCGCTGATGTCGGTCAGATCCGCCACGTGCTTGTTGGCGACGGCGCCGAAGATCACGCGCTTGTACATCCAGAGGGTATAGGCAGCGCCGAGGATCAGGGTCAGGGCGGCAGCGAAGGCGACCCAGAAGTTGAATTTGACGGCGCCAAGAATGACCATGAATTCGCCGACGAAGCCGGAAGTGGCTGGAAGACCGGCATTGGCCATCGAGAAGAGCATGAAGAAAGCGGCGAATTTCGGCATCGTATTGACGACGCCGCCGTAGTCGGAAATATCGCGGCTATGCACGCGGTCGTACATGACGCCGATGCAGAAGAACATTGCGCCGGAGACAAAACCATGCGAGATCATTTGCACGATGGCGCCCTCGAGGCCGATGGCGTTCAGCATGAAGAAACCGAGTGTGACAAAGCCCATGTGCGAAATGGAGGAGTAGGCGACGAGTTTCTTCATGTCGGTTTGCACCAGCGCGACAAAACCGATGTAGACGACAGCGATCAGCGAGAGGGCGATGATCAGTCCGGACCAGGCATGGACCGCATCCGGCGCGATCGGCAGCGAAAAGCGCAGGAAACCATAGGCGCCGAGCTTGAGCGCAATGGCGGCCAGGACGATGGAGCCGCCGGTCGGGGCTTCGACGTGGGCATCCGGCAGCCAGGTATGCACCGGCCACATCGGCACCTTGACCGCGAACGCGGCGAGGAAGGCGAAGAAAATCCAGGTCTGCGCCGAGAGGGGCAGGGGCAGGAGATGCCATTGGGCAATCTCGAAAGTGCCTCCCTGGCTGTAGAGATAGACCAGGGAGACCAGGAACAGGAGCGAGCCTGCCAGCGTGTAAATAAAGAACTTCAATGCCGCATAGACCCGGCGCGGACCGCCCCAGACGCCAATGATGAGGTAGAGCGGGATCAGCGAAGCTTCGAAGAAGACGTAGAAGAGCATTCCATCGAGCGCGGAGAAGATGCCGTTCATCAGGCCCGACATGATCAGGAAGGCGGCGTTGTATTGCGCGATTTTTTCGGTGACGACCTTCCAGCCGGCAAGGACGACGATGATCGTGATGAAGCTGTTCAGGAGAAGGAACAGCACCGACATGCCATCGACGCCAAGGTGGTAGTAGATGTTGAAGCTCTCGCTCCAGCGGGTTTTTTCGACGAACTGCATCGCGCTCGTGTGCGTGTCGAATCCGGTATAGAGCGGAATCGTGATGAGAAAGCCGAGAATCGCGCCAGCAAGCGCAATCATCCGCGCCGATGAGGCGTTACGATCCGATCCCGTCGCCAGCACGATCAGGCCAGCGACAATGGGAATCCAGATGGCAAGGGAAAGAAGCGGGGTTCCGGTCATAAGTGGTTCTTTCTAACCCAGGCGTTTGAGCCACAGGCTCAGGAGCGCAAAAACGCCGATGATCATTGTAAAGGCATAGGTGTAGAGGTATCCGGTCTGCAAACGCCGCACCAGGCGGGATATCCATCCGACCAGTCGGGCTGACCCGTCGACGACGATGCCATCGAGTACGGCGACATCGCCGCCGCGCCACAGCCCCTTGCCAAGCAAGCGTGCGCCGCCGGCAAGGACGGTTTCATTGAAGCGGTCGAAATAATATTTGTTGTCCAGCAGGTTGTAGAGACCGGCAAAGTGTTTCTTTAGCGCCGCCGGGATCTCCGGGCGCTTGAGGTAGAAGAACCAGGCCAGGAAGACTCCGAACGCCGCCAGCCAGAATGGGGCGGACATCAACCCGTGCAGCGCCATCGCGGCGGCGCCATGGAATTTTTCGTGCACTTCGGCCATCGCCGGGTGCGCCGGATTGACCAGAATGGCTTTGCCAAAGTGGGCGCCGATCATCGGTTCGACCGTGAGGAAACCGATGATGAGCGAGGGAATTGCCAGAGCAACCAGAGGGAGCGTGACCACCAGCGGCGATTCATGCGGCTTTTGCCCGGGCGCGAGGCCGTGGTGCTCGCCGCCATGATCGTCATGGTGGCCGTGCGCGGCGCCGAAACGCTCCTTGCCGTGGAAGACGAGGAAATACATCCGGAACGAATAGAAGGCGGTGATGAAAACGCCGATCAGTACCGCGAAATACGCGAAGCCGGAACCGGGAATGTTGCTTGCGGCAACGGCTTCGATGATCATGTCCTTTGAATAGAAGCCGGAGAAGAAGGGCGTTCCGATCAGCGCCAGCGACCCGATCAGCGAAGTGATCCAGGTGATGGGCATGTATTTGCGCAGGCCGCCCATGTTGCGGATGTCCTGGTCGTGGTGCAGGGCGATGATGACCGAACCGGCGGCGAGGAAGAGCAGCGCCTTGAAGAAGGCGTGCGTCATCAGGTGGAAAATCGCTACCGAATAAGCCGAAGCGCCGAGCGCGACGGTCATGTAGCCCAGTTGCGAGAGGGTCGAATAAGCGACTACGCGCTTGATGTCGTTCTGGATGATGCCGAGGAGTCCCATGAAGAGCGCGGTAATGGCGCCGATGACGATGACGAAGGAGAGCGCCGTGGTGGAGAGTTCAAACAGCGGGGACATCCGCGCGACCATGAAGATACCGGCAGTCACCATCGTCGCGGCGTGGATCAATGCCGAGATCGGGGTCGGGCCTTCCATCGAATCCGGCAGCCAGACATGGAGCGGCACCTGCGCCGATTTTCCCATCGCGCCGATGAAGAGCAGGATGCAGATTGCGCTCATCAGCGAAACGCCGGAGAAGAGCGGAATTTGCATTTTTGCCAGTTCCGGGGCCTTGATAAAGACAGCGGCGTAATCGAGCGAACCAAAATAGGCCAGCACCAACCCGATGCCGAGCAGAAAGCCAAAATCGCCGACGCGGTTGACCAGGAAGGCTTTGAGGTTGGCAAAGGTCGCGCTGGGACGGGTATACCAGAAACCGATCAGCAGGTAGGAAACCAGGCCGACCGCTTCCCAGCCGAAGAAGAGTTGCACGAAGTTGTTGCTCATCACGAGCATCAGCATCGAGAAGGTAAACAGCGAGATGTAGCTGAAGAAGCGGTTATAGCCGGGGTCCTCGCTCATGTAGCCAATGGTGTAGATATGCACCATCAGCGATACGAAAGTGACGACGAGCATCATCGTCGCAGTCAGGGAATCGATCAGGAAGCCGACTTCAAAGCGGTAGTCGCCCGCGCTCGTGGTCACGGCGAGCCATTGGTAAACGGGGCCGTTGAAGGTGTTGCCGGCAAGGACGTCCTTGAAGACGACACAGGAAAGGATGAAGGCAAGAGCTACGCCGGCAATGGTGACGGTATGCGCCACCCAGCGCGGGATCACGCGGCAGAAGAGGCCGGCGACGAGGGCGCCGATGAGCGGCGCAAGCGGGATCAGCAGGTAAAGGCCTTTCATGGGTTCAACCTTTCAGGCTGTCGAGGTCGTCGACATGGATGGTCTTCAGGTTACGGAAAAGCACGACCAGAATCGCCAGGCCAATCGCAGCTTCGGAGGCGGCCACGGCAAGAATGAAAAACACGAATACCTGACCCGAGAGATCGCCCAGATAATGGGAGAACGCGACAAAATTCATGTTGACCGCAAGCAGGATCAACTCGGTTGCCATCAGCAGGATGATCAGGTTCTTGCGGTTGAGAAAAATACCGACAATGCCGATTGCGAAGATGATCGCGCCCAGAATCAGAAAATGGGACAGTGTGAGCATTTGACTCCCTGTGTTCGTAAGTGCGTGTTTCGGTTCGCGTTCCAGTTGAATGCGGGGTTCCTGTTCGCTCGGCCTACTCGTCCTTTTCCGCCTGCATTTTCAGCACGCGCAAACGGTCGTCGGCATGTACCCGCAATTGTTTGCCGGGGGGCGTGTACTTCGTTTTCTTCGGCCCACGGTAGGCAATCGCAATCGCCGCGACGATCGCGACGAGCAGCACGACCGAGGCAAGCTCGAAGGGGTAGACGAAATCGGTGTAGATCAGGCGTCCCACGGCCTTGGCGTTTGAATAACCCGCCGCCATCTGTGGCGCGTGAGGCTGGAGCTTGCTGAAGTAGTCGCCTCCGAGGATGAAAGCCATTTCAAGCACCATCAGTATCCCGACCAGCGCGCCCAGCGGCAGGTAACGCCAGAAGCCTTCGCGCAAACGGTCGACGTTGATGTTGAGCATCATCACGACGAAGAGGAAAAGCACCATTACCGCGCCGACGTAGATGAGCACGATTGCAATGGCAAGGAATTCCGCCCGCAGCAAGGCCCAGATGCAGCCTGCCGAGAAGAAGGAAAGAATCAGGAACAGCGCGGCATGAACCGGATTGCGCGCTGTGATCACCCGCAACGCGGCGAACAGCAGGATGGCGGAGAGAAAGTAGAAAACGAGGGTCTTGAATTCCATGTGCGGTCCTGTCAGCGATATTTCGCGTCCATAACGCGGTCGGCGGCGATTTGCGCCTCGTAGCGGTCGCCGTTGGCAAGCAGCATCTGCTTGGTGTAATGGAGGTCGCCGCGTTCTTCGCCGTGGTATTCGACAATACGGGTTTCGACGATCGCGTCGACCGGGCAGGCTTCTTCGCAGAAGCCGCAGAAGATGCATTTGGTCAGGTCTATATCGTAGCGCGAAGTACGGCGCGAGCCGTCTTCACGCTCGCCCGATTCGATCGTGATCGCCATGGCCGGGCAGACGGCTTCGCATAATTTGCACGAGATGCAGCGCTCCTCGCCGTTCGGATAACGGCGCAGCGCGTGCAGGCCACGGAAGCGGAAGCTTTGCGGCGTCTTTTCTTCCGGGTAGAAAACGGTGATTTTCCGGGCGAACAAATATCGCCCGGTGATCGACATGCCCTTCAAGAGTTCCTTCAGGAACAGGCTGCTAAAAAGGTCTTTAATGGCGCCCATGGTTCAACTCACTTCCAGATGCTCAACGGCGAAATCATCCAGACGCCGACGACGGTGATCCAGATCAGACAGACGGGAATGAAAACTTTCCAGCCCAGACGCATTACCTGGTCATAGCGGTAACGCGGGAATGTGGCGCGAATCCAGAGGAAGAACAGCAGGATGCAGGACATCTTGGCAAACAGCCAGAGGATGCCGTCGGGAAGGAAGCCCACCGGCGAGAGCCAGCCGCCGAGGAACAGGAGCGATACCAGCGCCGAGATCAGGATCATGTTCGCGTATTCGGCGAGGAAGAACACGGCAAACGCCATTCCCGAGTATTCGACGTGGAAACCCGCGACCAGTTCGGATTCACCCTCGGCCATGTCGAACGGCGCCCGGTTCGTTTCCGCGACTCCGGAGACAAGATAGACGACGAACATCGGCAAGAGCGGCAACCAGTTCCAGGAAAGGAAGGTCAATCCTGCACCGGCGAACAGGCCCTTGTTTTGGGCATTGACGATATCGACCAGATTGAGGCTGTTCGAGACCATGACCACGGCCATCAGCGCGAAGCCCATCGCCAGTTCGTAGGAAATGATTTGCGCGACCGAACGCAGGCTGCCGAGAAATGCGTATTTCGAGTTGGAAGACCAGCCGGCGATGGCAATGCCATACACCCCCATCGAGGTGATGGCCATGATGTAGAGCAGGCTGGCATCGATATTGGCGAGCACCAGCGTGTCGGTGAAGGGAATAACCGCCCAGGCGGCAAGCGCGGGTGCGAAGGCGAGCATCGGCGCGATAAGGAACAAGCCCTTGCTGGCGCCGGAGGGAATGACGACTTCCTTCAGCACGAGTTTCACGCCGTCGATGATCGGTTGCAGGATGCCCCACCAGCCGACGCGGTTCGGGCCGATGCGTACCTGCATCCAGCCGATGATCTTGCGCTCGGCGAGCGTCAGGTAAGCGACCGCGAGGAGCAGCGGAATCAGGATGATGAAAATCTTCACCACCGTCCAGATGAGCGTCCACAGATCCGCCCCGAAAAAACCTTGCAAGGCTTGCAGCAGTGCGTTCATCGCACACCCTCCACGCGGATTGCCGCGAACATGTCGCCCAGTCCGGCGCTTGCGGGATGCGCGGCGGCAATGCGGGCGCAACCGGCGGGCACGGTGGCATCGGCGCGGGCGACGAAAAGGGCTTCGCCGTTTCCGTCCGTTTCGCGCACACGCACCTTGCTCGCGTTGGCGATTCCCAGTTTTTCCAGCGTTTCCGGATGTATTCGCGCCGCAGGCGCGGAGGCGTCGCGCGTCAGTTGCAGGGCCGGGGCGCGGCGCACCAGAGGATCGGCAAAATGGATCGGGACGTCGGCGATGCGTTGCAGTTGGCCCTGCACAGGGGAAGGGGCAGCCAGATTCAGCGCGATGTCCTTGATTCTGTTGTCCAGCCCAGAGACGAAGGGGCCGGAAGTAAAGATTTCGTGGCGGACTTCCTCGCTCGAATTTTGCGAAAAACCGGAAATTCCGAGCAGGTTGCCCAGCACGCGCAGGATCTTCCAGCCGGGGCGCGCTTCTCCCGGCGGCGTTGCGACACCGTTGAAACTTTGCGCCCGGCCTTCGGTGTTGACGAAGGTGCCGGAAGTTTCGGTAAAGGCGGCCAAAGGCAAAAGGGCGTCGGCGTATTCCATTGCCGCGCCGCCTTTGAACGAGGTGATGGCCACGGTAAGCGCTGCCTGTTTCAGGGCAGCGGTTGCCAGGCGCGGATTGTGGCAGTCGAATTCGGGTTCGGCGTTGAAGAGGAGATAAGCCTTGCGCGGCGCTTCGAGCATCGCATAGGCGTTGTGGCCGCTTGGGATGGCCCTGGCAAGCCAGGCGCCGACCGAATTTGCGGCTTCGCCGAAAAAGCCCAGGCGGGCGCCGGTAATGTTCGCCAGTTCTTGCGCCAGCGCGTGCAGCAGCGCTGCCTGCGGGTGTTGTTCGGCCATGTTGCCGAGGAAGAGCGCGGTTTTTTCGCCGTCGATCAGGCTTTGCGCGATCCGTTCGCTGTTGGCGCAGTATTCCTGCGTTTCCAGTCCGGCGGGGATGGCTGCCTTTTTCAAGCTCGCCGCAGCTTTGACGATACCGGCCAATGCCTTGGGCAGATCGGCGGGAGAGACATTGAGCCGCGCGTGGGTGGCGATCAACTGGTCGTCGCCGCCAGCGGTGAGAAAACTGAATCTGGCCGCCCGTTTCGCGGCTTGCCGCAAGCGTTGCGCCAGAAGCGGCTGTTCCTTGCGCGGGAAGCCTCCGACGATCAGCGCCGCGTCGAGATCGGAGACTTCGGCGAGCTTCATGCCCAGCCAGGGAATGCCGGCGGTTTTTCCATCGGCGGAGAAATCGCGGCGGCGCAGGCGGAAGTCGATGTTGCCGCAACCGAGGCTACGCGCCAGTTTGTGCAACAGATAAAGTTCTTCGAGGGTGGCGTGCGGCGAAGCGAGAATGCCGAGCGCGTCGCCGCCGTCCTTGCCGGTGATGTCTTTCAGGCCGTGCGAGACGTAGTCGAGCGCGGTGTTCCAGTCGACTTCGCGCAGCGTTCCGTCGACGCGCACCATCGGCTTCAGCAGACGCGCCGGGCTGTTCAGCCCCTCATAGGAAAAGCGGTCCTTGTCGGACAGCCAGCATTCGTTGATTTCCTCGTTCTCGAAGGGCAGCACGCGCATGACGCGATCATGCTTGGTCTGGACGACGAGGTTACTGCCGAGGCTGTCGTGCGGACTGACCGAACGGCGGCGCTGCAATTCCCACGAACGCGCGGAGTAGCGGAATGGTTTCGAGGTCAGAGCGCCCACCGGGCAGAGATCGATCATGTTGCCGGACAACTCGGAGTCGACGGTTTTTCCGACGAAACTGGTGATTTCCGAGTGCACGTTGCGGTTGATCATGCCCAATTCCATGATGCCGGCGATTTCCTGGCCGAAACGAACGCAGCGGGTGCAATGGATGCAACGCGCCATTTCCTTCATCGAAATCAGCGGACTGACGTCCTTGTGAATAACGACGCGTTTTTCTTCCCGATAGCGCGAAACGCTTCCGCCGTATCCGACGGAAAGATCCTGCAATTGGCATTCACCGCCCTGGTCGCAGATAGGACAGTCGAGTGGATGATTGATCAGCAGGAATTCCATCACTCCTTTCTGCGCCTTGACGGCGAGATCGGAATGCGTAAACACTTTCATGCCATTGGTGACCGGCGTAGCGCAGGCAGGCAGCGGTTTTGGCGCTTTTTCGACCTGCACCAGGCACATGCGGCAATTGGCGGCGATCGAGAGTTTTTTGTGATAGCAAAAATGCGGAATGTAGGCGCCCAACAGTTCGGCGGCATCCATGATGGAGCTGCCATCGGGCACTTGCGCCGCCTTGCCGTCAATTTCGATTTCTAGCATGTCGCTGTTACCTGTTTTTCAGTATCCGACTGTTATTCGGATGCCGTGAAAAAACCGCTGCCGGCGCGTTGCACCTCCAGCGGCACCAGACATTTCTTGTGTTCGATGTGATACGCAAACTCGTCGCGGAAATGCTTGACGAAGCTTTGCACCGGCATCGCCGCCGCATCGCCCAGGGCGCAGACGGTGCGGCCCATGATATTTCCGGTGATGCTCTCGAGCAGGTCGAGGTCTTCGGCCCGTCCGGCGCCGTGCTCGATACGGTGGATGATCTTGTAGAGCCAGGCGGTGCCTTCGCGGCAGGGAGTGCATTGACCGCAGGATTCCTCGTGATAGAACCAGGAGAGACGTTCCAGCGACCTGACCATGCAGGTAGTTTCGTCCATGACGATCACGGCGCCTGATCCGAGCATGGATCCTGCCTTGGCGATGGAGTCGTAGTCCATCGTCGTGTCCATCATGATCTCGCCCGGAAGTACCGGCGCCGAGGATCCGCCGGGAATGACGGCTTTGAGTTTGCGCCCGCCGCGCACGCCGCCACACATTTCGAGCAGCGTGGAAAACGGGGTGCCGAGCGGAACTTCGTAGTTTCCGGGGCGATTGACGTGGCCGGAGACAGAAAACAATTTGGTGCCGCCGTTGTTCGGTTTGCCGGCTTCGAGATAGGCGTCTGCGCCGACTTTGAGGATGAACGGTACCGCAGCGAAAGTTTCAGTGTTGTTGATCGTCGTCGGTTTGCCGTAGAGGCCGAAGGAAGCAGGAAATGGCGGCTTGAAGCGGGGTTGCCCCTTTTTGCCTTCGATTGATTCGAGCAGCCCGGTTTCTTCGCCGCAAACATAGGCGCCGTAACCGTGGTGGGCGAACAATTCAAAACAGAAATCGCTGCCGAGGATGTTTTGGCCGATGAGTCCGGCGCGACGCGCCTCGTCGAGCGCCTCCTCGAAACGCTGGTAGATTTCCCAGATTTCGCCGTGGATGTAGTTGTAGCCACGGTTGGCACCCATTGCGTAGGCGGCGATCGTCATGCCTTCGATGACCGAATGCGGGTTGTAGCGCAGGATGTCGCGGTCCTTGAAAGTGCCCGGTTCACCTTCGTCGGAATTGCAGACAACGTATTTGTCGCCAGGGAAGGAACGCGGCATGAAACTCCATTTGAGTCCGGTAGGAAAACCCGCGCCGCCGCGTCCACGCAATACGGATTTCTTGATTTCGTTGATGACTTGTTCCTGCGGTCTCTTTTCCTGCAGGATTTCCCTGAGCATGAGATAGCCGCCGCGCTTTTCGTAGTCGGCCAGATGCCAGCCAGCATCATCATTGTTCAGACCGGCGGTCAGCATCGGATTGATTGCGCCGAGGATAGCCATTATTGAAGCTCCGCCAGGAGTTTGTCGATTTGTTCGGGGTTCATGTGGCTGCACATGCGGCGGTTATTGACGATCATTACCGGCGAATCGCCACAGGCGCCCATGCATTCGCCCTGTTTCAGGGTGATCTTGCCGTCGCGCGTGGTTTCGTCGTAGTCGATGCCGAGTTTTTGTTTCAGGTATTCGCCAGCGTCGACGCCGCCGGTGAGCATGCACGGCAGGTTGGTGCAGACAGTGATCTTGTATTTTCCAACCGGCCGCAAGTCGTACATATTGTAAAAGGTTGCGACTTCCAGGGCGGCAACCGGATCCATGCCGAGGCGGCGGGCGACGAATTCGATGGTTTCCGGGGCCAGCCAGCCTTTTTCGGCCTGGGCGATTGCCAGCGAGGCCATGATGGCCGACTGCTGTTGTCCAGTCGGGTACTTGGCGACTTCGCGGTCGATCTTCTGTAGGGATTCGGGCGTCAGCATCAGCGGTCGATCTCACCAAAAACGATGTCCTGGGTGCCGATGATGGTAACGACATCGGCAATCATGTGCCCTCGGGCCATTTCGTCCATCGCGGAGAGATGGGCGAAACCGGGGGCGCGGATCTTGATCCGGTAGGGTTTGTTGGCGCTATCGGAGATGAGATAGATGCCGAACTCGCCTTTTGGATGTTCGATGGCGGCGTAGGCTTCACCTTCCGGAACGTGGAATCCTCCCGAGAAGAGCTTGAAATGGTGGATCAACTCTTCCATGTTCGATTTCATTGCTTCACGAGGGGGCGGCGCGACCTTGTAGTCCTTGCAGATGACCGGACCGGGGTTTTTCCGCAGCCAGTCGATACACTGGCGGATGAGGTGGTTGCTCTGGCGCATTTCTTCCACGCGCACCAGATAACGGTCGTAGCAGTCGCCGTTCGTGCCGACGGGAATATCGAAATCGAGACGGTCATAGACTTCGTAGGGCTGCTTCTTGCGCAGATCCCAGGCGATGCCGGAGCCACGCAGCATGGGGCCGGTAAAGCCAAGTTGAAGCGCACGCTCGGGAGAAACGATCCCGATGTCGACCAGACGCTGTTTCCAGATGCGATTTTCGGTCAGCAGGGTGCTGTATTCGTCTACGAATTTGGGGAAACGGTTGGTGAAATCTTCGATAAAGTCGAGGAGCGAGCCGCTGCGCGCTTCGTTGATGAAATCGGCGTCCTTGGCGCTGCGCCATTCCGAAGCGACATACTGCGGCATCCTGTCGGGCAGGTCGCGGTAAACGCCGCCCGGGCGATAGTAGGCGGCGTGCATGCGGGAGCCGGAGACGGCCTCGTACATGTCGACCAGATCTTCGCGCTCGCGGAACGCGTAGAGGATCATCGTCATCGCGCCGACATCCAGCCCGTGCGAGCCAATCCACATCAGGTGGTTGAGGATGCGGGTAATTTCGTCGTACATCACGCGAATGTACTGCGCACGAACCGGTACCTCGATGCCGAGCAGGCGTTCAACTGCCATGCAATAGGCATGCTCGTTGCACATCATCGAAACGTAATCGAGGCGATCCATGTACGGCATGGATTGCAACCAGGTGCGGGCCTCGGCGAGTTTTTCCGTGCCACGGTGCAAAAGTCCGATATGCGGGTCGGCGCGCATGACGACTTCGCCGTCCAGCTCCAGCACCATGCGCAGGACGCCGTGCGCAGCCGGATGCTGCGGGCCGAAGTTCATCGTGAAGTTGCGGATTTCAGCCATGGCTTAAGTTTCAGAAAGATTTGATTTTCAAGGGTCGGTGGCGAATTTCAGGCGGTTGTCGTTGTGCGTGGCAAGGCGGATTCAATGTTTGCTGTAATTTTCCTCGCGCACGGTCCGCAACGTATTTTCACGAAGTTCGATCGTAACCGGCTGATAGACCACCCGGCGTTGATCCGGGTCATAGCGCATCTCGACATGACCGGAAACCGGAAAATCCTTGCGGAACGGATGGCCGATGAAGCCGTAATCGGTGAGAATGCGGCGCAGGTCGTCATGGCCGGGGAAGACGATGCCGAAGAGGTCGAAGGCTTCGCGCTCGTACCAGACGGCGGATTTCCAGAGGTCGGTGACGGAGGGAACCGACGGGAAATTGTCGTTTTCCGCGAAAACGCGCACGCGCACGCGCCAGTTGTTGCTGATCGAAAGGAGATGCGAGACGGCCGCAAATCGTGATCCCTCGCCTGCGTTTTCCGGTTTTTTGCTGGAGTGGGTCGAATAATCGACGCCACAGAGATCGAGCAGTTCCTCGAAACCCAGTTCTGGAGTATCGCGCAGAAGCCGCATCGCATCGAGATAATCGGCGAGGCGAACTTCGACGGTAATTTCATTCAGGGCCGTTTTGAGCGACGCGATGCGTTCTCCGAGATGCTTCTGGAGATTCTGGCTCAGTTTTTCCAGTTTGGCGGACATGGTTTGGGAACAGGAGAGTCAGCGGGCGATGGTGTTGGTGCGGCGGATCTTGTTCTGCAACTGGATGAGGCCGTAGAGGAGCGCCTCGGGCGTTGGCGGGCAGCCGGGAACATAAATATCCACCGGGACGATACGGTCGCAGCCACGGACGACAGCGTAGGAATAGTGGTAATAGCCGCCGCCGTTGGCGCAGGAACCCATCGACAGCACCCAGCGCGGTTCCGCCATCTGGTCGTAGACCTTGCGCAGCGCGGGGGCCATCTTGTTTGTGAGCGTACCGGCGACGATCATCAGGTCGGACTGGCGCGGACTGGGGCGGAACATGATGCCGAAGCGGTCCAGGTCATAACGCGCGCAGCCTGCATGCATCATTTCCACTGCACAGCAGGCCAACCCGAAAGTCATCGGCCAGATCGAATTGGTGCGGACGTAGTTGATCAGCTTGTCGGCGGAAGTGGTGACAAAGCCTTCCTGCAGAATTCCCTCGATGCTCATCGTATGGTGTCTCCCTTTATTCCCATTCCAGCGCGCCCTTGAGCCAGGCGTAAGCGTATCCGACGACGAGAATGGCGACGAAGACCAGCATTTCGGCAAAGCCAAACCATTTGATCGCTTCGGTGTGCGCGATTTCCTTGAAGATGGTTGCCCAGGGGAAGAGGAAAGCGATTTCGAGGTCGAACAGGATGAAGATGATGGCGATGAGATAGTATCGGACGTCATATTGCATCCGCGCGTCTTCAAAGGCTTCAAAGCCGCATTCGTAGGGAGACAGCTTTTCGCTGTCCGGGTTGTTGGGGCCGACGGCCCATCCCAGCGCGACGGGGACAACGCCAAAGGCCACGCCGATCAGCATGAAGATCAGAATCGGGAAATAATTTTCCAACATGATTCGCTGCGCTCTCGCTGAAACCGGTTCCGGAAACGCAATCCGTACCGGACAAGCGCTTCCGTTCCCTTTTATCTCAATGGTGCCGACGGTGAGACTCGAACTCACACGACCTTAGGCCACTACCCCCTCAAGATAGCGTGTCTACCAATTCCACCACGTCGGCACTGCTGGTACTGCCACTACAACACCCGCCCACACGAATCGAATCCGGCGCTCGCGCCGAAAATCCGGCAAACGGGTCAAGTCTCCTGTTTCTCTTTTCCAGGCGTTCAGCCCGGTTTATTGGGGTATTTCCTCCGCCTTCGACTTCTTGCCGTTCGTGGAATCCGACGGCGCGGCGGCTTTATTTGCGCTTTCGGCGCCTTGCCCTTCCATCGCAGGAGCGGGGGGTGGCGAAAGAGCTTGCGATTGTACCGCATTGTCTACCACGCTGCCAGTGTTGCGTGGCTGATTCGACACCGTATAGGCGAGCAGCAGGCTGGTGAAGAAAAAGGCGGCGGCAAGGACGGCGGTGGTGCGGCTCAGGAAATTTGCCGCTCCGGTTGCGCCGAAAAGGCTGCCGGAAGCGCCGCTGCCGAAGGCTGCGCCCATATCGGCGCCTTTGCCGTGTTGCAGGAGCACCAGCCCGATGATCCCGAATCCGAGGAAGATATGGACGACGATGGTCAAGGAATACAAAGTGTTCATCTGGTTTTCGTATGTTTGGCAGGTTTCGGGAATGGTTTGGTGCGGCGCTCAGCGGTTTGCCGCGCGGCAGATGGTCAGGAATTCATCGGCGACGAGCGAAGCGCCGCCGATGAGGCCGCCGTCGATATCGGGCATCGCGAAAATCTCGGCAGCATTTTGCGCCTTGACGCTTCCGCCATAGAGGATGCGCACTCGCGCCGCGATACTGGCGTCGAGCAGGGCGACCTGGTTGCGAATTTCGGCATGGACTTCCTGTGCCTGTTGCGGCGTGGCGGTCTTGCCGGTGCCGATGGCCCAGACGGGTTCATAGGCGATCAGTGCGTCGACGAAGTATTTCGCTACAGCCTTTTGCAGCACGGACTCGATTTGCGCCGTCACCACCTCGACTGTTTTTCCTGCTTCGCGTTCGGCCAGGGTTTCACCGACGCACAGGATCGGAATCAGTCCCGCATTCTGTGCCGCAACGAATTTGGAAGCGACGACGGTGCTGCTTTCCCCGTAGAGCGCGCGGCGTTCGGAATGCCCCACGAGCACGTAGCGGCAGCCGAAATCGGTGAGCATTGCTGCGCTGACTTCGCCGGTGTAGGCGCCCTGCGGGTATTCACTCAGATTCTGCGCGCCCCAGGCGACCGGTGTTGCGGACAGCATATGCTGAGCCTGCGCCAGATAGGGAAAAGGCACGCAGACCGCACAGACGTTCTGCCCGGTAGCGCCAAAGCGGCTCATCCCCGCATCGTTTTCGGATTCTGCGGCCAGGCCGAGCAACAGGGCTTCCAGCAATGTGCGATTGCTGGAGGTACTGCCGTGCATCTTCCAGTTGCCGATGACGATTTTCGAGCGCATATCCGCGATGGTTTCCGATGGTTTGAAAGCCGAACCCAGTCAAGAATCCGGAGGGGCGATACAAAGGGTGGGAGATTATATCAATCTCCGGCGCTTTTGGTTGACTCCGGGAAAATCTCGATATTTTCTAAATTTACTTAAATAATGTTTTGTTACTGTAGTGATTTTTATGAAATAATTATTACAGTAATTTAGAAAATTACTCTCAAAAATCCGCTGGTTTAAAGCCTCATTTCGGAAATACGGGGAACAGGCGACCACAGGTCGCCCCTACA
This sequence comes from Betaproteobacteria bacterium, assembly GCA_009780885.1. Taxonomy (GTDB): domain Bacteria; phylum Pseudomonadota; class Gammaproteobacteria; order Burkholderiales; family Rhodocyclaceae; genus WQZF01. The sequence continues at coordinate 22,900 of WQZF01000041.1, forward strand.
AAACCCTGTATAGCCCGGACACATGGTGGACAGGTGTACGGAGACATGGTGGACACATCAAACTACGGCATTTGGCAAGCACAAAGGAGCGGCCTATGCCCTGGCAGGAGGTATCGACCATGACATTGA
>WQZF01000042.1 GCA_009780885.1 Betaproteobacteria bacterium
CTACTTCCGCACCACGGACGTCACCGGCTCGGTGACCCTGCCCGAAGGGACGGAAATGGTCATGCCGGGCGACAACATCGGGATGACGGTCAAGCTGATCGCGCCGATTGCGATGGAAGAAGGCCTGCGCTTTGCGATCCGCGAAGGCGGTCGTACCGTCGGCGCCGGCGTCGTCGCCAAAGTGATCGAGTGATTTTTGTGTCTTTTATTTGTTCTTTGAGATAAGTTTTATGCAAAACCAAAAGATTCGTATCCGCCTCAAAGCGTTCGACTATCGCTTGATCGACCAGTCGGCGTTGGAAATAGTCGATACAGCCAAGCGTACAGGAGCGGTAGTGCGTGGTCCTGTGCCGTTGCCGACGAAAATCCAGCGTTTCGACATCCTGCGCTCTCCGCACGTCAATAAGGCTTCCCGCGACCAGTTCGAAATGCGTACCCATTTGCGCCTGATGGACATCATCGACCCCACCGATAAAACGGTGGATGCGCTGATGAAGCTGGATCTTCCGGCGGGTGTCGATGTGGAGATCAGGTTGTAAAACCCCCTTGCGGGGAGAACTGCTTTGCGGATATAATCGTCCGCTTTTGCAAGGCGGCGCCTTGTGCGCTGTAATCGTTTTTTGTTCTTGCCAGCCAATCGTAGCTGGCCAGAGGAGAATAAGGATGAGTTTAGGTCTTATCGGGCGTAAGGTCGGTATGACGCGCATATTTACTGACGACGGGACTTCTGTTCCGGTGACAGTGCTTGACGTGTCGAACAATCGTGTGGCCCAGATAAAAACACCGGAGCGCGATGGTTATAGCGCTGTCCAGGTTGTTTTTGGTAATCGTCGCGCTTCCCGTGTGAACAAACCGCTGGCGGGGCATTATGCAAATGCCGCCGTGGAAGCCGGAAGTGTGAGCAAGGAATTCCTTTTGTCGTCTTCCGACCAGCTTCCCGATCTGAAATTGGGCGGCGGGATCAGTCCTGCCATCTTTTCAGTCGGACAAAAGGTCGATGTGACCGGCGTGTCTCGCGGCAAAGGTTTTGCTGGCGGGATCAAGCGCCATAATTTTTCCTCGAACCGGGCTTCGCACGGAAACTCCGTTACCCACAGGGCGCCGGGATCGATCGGCATGGCCCAGGATCCGGGGCGTGTGTTTCCGGGTAAGCGCATGGCCGGGCATCTGGGCGCGGCGAAAGCGACGACGCAAAACCTGGAAGTTGTGCGGGTTGATCTTGAGCGTCAGCTATTGCTCATCAAGGGCGCGGTTCCGGGCGCCAAAGGCGCGGATATCGTTGTGCGTCCCGCAGTCAAGCCATAAGGGGGGGATATGGAATTAAAAGTTATTGGCGAGCGCGGGCAAGAGACTGCGAAACTGCAAGTTTCCGATATGTTGTTTGGCCGTGAATACAATGAAGCCCTGGTTCACCAAGTGATTGTTGCGTATCAGGCGAATGGACGGAGCGGTACGCGGGCACAAAAGGATCGTCGTCAGGTTTCGCATTCCACCAGGAAACCCTGGCGTCAAAAGGGTACGGGGCGCGCGCGCTCCGGGATGTCTTCCTCTCCGTTGTGGCGTGGAGGTGGTCGCGCCTTTCCGAGTTCCCCTGATGAAAACTTCACCCACAAGGTGAATAAGAAGATGTACCGCGCGGGGCTGGCTGCGATTTTCTCCGAGCTGGCGCGGCAGGAACGTTTGGCGGTTATCGACAGCTTTAGCGTCGATCTTCCCAAAACGAAACAGGTTTTCCAGAAAATAAAGGATATGGGTTATTCCTCTGTTCTGATTGTTACGGATGCTTTGGATGAAAATACCTACTTGGCATCCCGCAATCTGCTCAACGTCCTGGTGCTGGAAGTGAGCGAGGTCGATCCCGTGTCGTTGATTCGTTTCCCGAACGTCTTGTTGACCAAGGGAGCTGTCAGTAAATTTGAGGAGATTTTGGGATGAAGCAGGAACGGTTGCTGCAAGTATTGCTTGCCCCCCAGGTTTCCGAGAAAGCCACTTTGCTTGCGGACAAGCACGAGCAAATCGTCTTTCGGGTCGCTTCCTGTGCGACAAAGGCAGAAGTCAAGGCTGCGGTTGAATTGCTGTTCAAGGTGCAGGTTGATTCCGTTCAGATCGCAAATGTCAAGGGAAAACCCAGGCGCTTTGGTCGCTTCAATGGCCAGCGTGCCAACTGGAAAAAGGCTTATGTCTGTCTGAAGGCAGGCCAGGAAATCAATTTCGCTGAAATAGGGGTCTAACGGAAATGGCGCTCGTTAAAGAAAATCCAACCTCTCCAGGTCGCCGTGCCGTCGTCAAGGTGGTTAACCCTGACCTGCATAAGGGAAAACCATTTTCCGGATTGCTTGAGACGCGCACCCAGAGCGCTGGTCGTAACAACAGCGGTCGGATTACCGTCCGGCATCATGGGGGTGGACATAAGCGACACTATCGTGTCATTGATTTCAGGCGCGACAAGGATGGCATCCCGGCGACGGTTGAGCGTCTCGAATACGATCCCAACCGGACGGCGAACATAGCGCTGCTATGTTATGCCGATGGGGAACGCCGCTATATCATCGCTCCCAAGGGGCTTACGGTAGGCCAGCAATTACTCAGTGGCCCCGGGGTTCCCATAAAAGCGGGCAACACCTTGCCGATACGGAATATCCCTGTGGGTACGACGATTCACTGCATCGAAATGGTGCCCGGAAAAGGCGCCCAGTTGGCTCGTTCGGCAGGAGCTTCGGTTCAGTTGTTGGCTCGTGATGGCTTGTACGCGCAGTTGCGTTTGCGCTCCGGTGAAGTTCGTCGGGTTCATATCGAATGCCGCGCGACGATCGGGGAAGTGGGGAACGAGGAGCATAGTCTGCGTTCCCTGGGCAAGGCGGGCGCCAAAAGATGGCGCGGAATTCGCCCGACGGTTCGTGGCGTGGCAATGAACCCGATCGATCACCCGCATGGTGGCGGAGAAGGTCGTACTGCTGCCGGCATGGCCCCGGTTAGCCCGTGGGGTACGAAAACCAAAGGTTATCGCACTCGTCGTAACAAGCGCACGAACAAGATGATCGTGCAACGCCGTTATAAGCGCTAAGAGGTAGAGAATTATGGGACGTTCCATTAAAAAGGGTCCGTTTGTTGATGCGCATTTGTTACAGAAGGTGGATGCTGTCCGGGCTTCCAACGACAAGCGCCCGATCAAGACATGGTCGCGCCGTTCTACAGTGCTGCCCGATTTTGTAGGGCTGACGATTGCCGTGCATAACGGCAAGCAGCATATTCCTGTGTATGTCACTGAAAATATGGTTGGTCACAAGCTCGGAGAGTTCTCCTTGACACGGACTTTCAAAGGGCATACTGCGGGCAAAAAAGCCAAGAAATAAGGAAATAGCGAATGGAAACTCAAGCGATTTTGCGCGGTGTTCGGTTTTCGGCTCAAAAAGGGCGTTTGGTTGCTGACCAGATTCGTGGGTTGCCAGTGGAAAAGGCGATCGATATTCTTGCCTTCAGCCCGAAGAAAGGCGCCGGAATCGTCAAAAAAGTTCTTGAATCGGCGATTGCCAACGCGGAACACAATGATGCAGCGGATCTTGACGAATTGAAGGTCAAGTCGATTTACGTTGAAAAAGGCCCTGTTTTGAAACGGTTTTCTGCACGAGCCAAAGGGCGCGGCAATCGGATTACAAAACCCACGTGCCATATTTTCCTGACTGTTGGGGATTGAGATAAAAATGGGTCAAAAAATTCATCCAATCGGATTTCGTCTTTCGGTCACCAGAGATTGGTCTTCTCGCTGGTATGCAAATAACCAGAATTTTTCGGTGATGTTGAATGAGGACGTGCGAGTCAGGGACTATCTGAAAAAACGTCTTTCCCATGCTTCGGTAGGACGGGTGCTGATCGAGCGTCCGGCAAAGAATGCGCGCGTTACGGTATTTTCGGCCCGCCCCGGTGTTGTGATCGGGAAAAAGGGCGAGGATATCGACCAGTTGCGCACGGATTTGCAGAGGATCATGGGCGTTCCGGTTCACGTATCCATTGAAGAGATCAGGAAACCTGAACTCGATGCGCAGTTGATCAGCGATTCGATCGCGCAGCAGTTGGAAAAACGGATCATGTTCCGTCGCGCCATGAAGCGCGCCATGCAGAATGCCATGAGACTTGGAGCGCAGGGAATCAAGATCATGAGTTCCGGGCGCCTCAATGGTGCTGAAATTGCCAGAACGGAATGGTACAGGGAAGGGCGTGTGCCCTTGCACACTCTGCGCGCCGACATCAACTATGCCACTTCGGAGGCGCGCACGACTTACGGCGTCATTGGAATCAAGGTATGGGTATTCAAGGGCGAGATGCTTGGCCGTACTGAACGGCCTTCTTCCGCAACCCCTGATATAAGCCCCGATGAGCCAAAACGCGTTTCCCGTCGTGGAGCCAAACCGGCAGGCAATGCAACGGCCGACAAGCCGGGTGGTACTGGAACAAAGGGTAGGGCCGGCAAGGCAGGGGCTGATGAAATGCCTGGCGCTACTGGTGAAAAAAACAGCGAAGGCGCCAAGGCGCCGGCGAAGCGGGTAAGAAAACCAGGAGTAAAAGATGCTACAGCCTAATCGCAGGAAATATCGCAAGGAACACAAGGGCCGTAATACCGGCTTGGCAACCCGTGGCGCCAAGGTCAGCTTTGGCGAGTGGGGCTTGAAAGCTACGGGCAGGGGGCGTCTCACTTCCCGTCAAATCGAAGCTGCGCGGCGTGCAATGACGCGTCATATCAAGCGTGGCGGCCGCATCTGGATTCGGGTTTTCCCGGACAAGCCGATTTCCAAGAAACCGGCGGAAGTCCGGATGGGGAACGGAAAGGGTGGAGTCGAATACTATGTTTCGGAGATCCAGCCCGGAAAAATTTTGTACGAAATGGATGGTGTGAGCGAAGAACTCGCGCGTGAGGCATTTGCGCTGGCGGCGGCGAAACTGCCTTTCGCCACGACTTTTGTCAGCCGTTTCCAGGGATAAGTCATGAAAGCCAAAGAACTCAGCACGAAAAATCTTGAAGAATTGAACAAGGAATTGCTGGCTTTGCTGAAAGCGCAGTTCAGCCTGAGAATGCAGGTGGCAACCCAGCAACTTTCCAATACAAGCCAGCTTGGCAAGGTGCGGCGTGATATTGCGCGCGTGCGCACTGTCATGCGTCAAAAGGCGGTGTGATATGAATGAAGCAGTCAGTATGAAGCGCACCTTGGTGGGGCGTGTTGTTAGCGACAAGATGGAAAAGACGGTTACGGTGCAGATTGACCGTCGCGTCCGCCATCCCATCTACGGAAAAATCATTGTGCGCTCCAAAAAATACCATGCGCACAACGAGAACAACGAGGCCAGAACAGGAGATTTGGTTGAAATAGAGTCGTCTCGCCCTATTTCCAAAACCAAGGCCTGGCGGGTTTCGAAATTGCTGGAAAAAGCCCGGATCGTTTGAAGGGTACTTGTTTAGTTTGAAAAAGGCGGTATAATCCCGCCTCTTCCGTGCCTGGCCTTGCGGTATTTCATCCAGGCGTCTTACCCCTTGGCGGGTTCCAAAACTGCCTGCACATGCAGGAAAAGTTGGAGTGATAAATGATTCAGATGCAAACGGTTCTGGACGTTGCCGACAATACTGGTGCTCGTTCAGTGATGTGTATCAAGGTGCTTGGCGGGTCCAAGCGGCGTTATGCCGGCGTGGGCGACGTTATCAAGGTGAGCGTCAAGGACGCGGCGCCTCGGGGGCGTGTCAAAAAAGGCGATATCTATAACGCTGTTGTAGTGCGCACTGCAAAGGGTGTGCGCCGGGCCGATGGCTCGCTCGTGCGCTTTGACAGCAATGCGGCGGTGCTTCTGAACAACAAGCTGGAGCCGATCGGTACCCGGATTTTCGGGCCGGTAACGCGCGAGTTGCGTACCGAGCGCTTTATGAAAATCGTGTCCCTTGCTCCTGAAGTTTTGTAAGGAAGGGACAGAGCGTGGAAAAAATTCGTAAGGGCGACGAAGTCATTGTCGTTGCCGGAAAAAACAAAGGCATGCGTGGCGTAGTCTTGCGCCGCGTCGGGTTGGAACATGTCGTGGTGGAAGGGGTCAATCAGGCGAAGAAGCATGTTCGTCCCAATCCACTCAAGGGCATTGTTGGCGGTATCGTTGCCAAGGAAATGCCGATCCATATTTCCAATGTGGCTTTCTATGATGCGGAAAAACAAAAAGCAGCCCGCGTCGGATTCAAACTGCTTGAGAATGGGAAAAAATCGCGTTTTTCCAAGTCAAGCGGTAGCTTGGTAAATGCATAGGAACAATCATGGCGCGTTTGCTTGAGTATTACAAAACTACCGTGGTTCCGGACTTGATTAAGAAGTTTGGCTATAAATCGGCCGTTCAGGTTCCGGGGATCAAGAAAATAACCCTGAACATGGGTGTTGGCGAAGCGGTCGCGGACAAGAAGATTCTCGATAACGCGGTGGGCGACATGCAGAAAATTGCAGGCCAGAAGCCGGTTATTACCCGCGCCCGCAAGTCGATCGCCGGATTCAAGATCCGGGATGGCTATCCGATCGGCTGCATGGTGACCTTGCGCGGGCCGAGAATGTTTGAATTCCTCGACCGTTTGGTAACGATTGCCCTGCCGCGCGTCCGCGATTTTCGTGGAATATCCGGAAAAGGCTTTGATGGCCGTGGAAATTACAACATAGGCATCAAGGAACAGATTATTTTCCCGGAAGTCGAATACGACAAGGTCGATGCCTTGCGTGGTATGAATATCAGCATCACTACTACTGCGAAAACGGATGAAGAGGCGCGCGCCTTGTTGGCAGCCTTCAAATTTCCGTTCAAGAATTGAGGCGAACATGGCGAAATTGTCTTTGATTAATCGCGACGAAAAGCGGCGTAATCTGGTGGAAAAATATGCCAAGAAGCGCGCTGCGCTACAGGCGCTGATTGACGACTCCAGTCTTTCCGATACGGAGCGTTTCAATGCGCGTTTGAAGTTGCAGCAGTTGCCACGGAATTCCAGTCCCGTTCGCTTGCGTAATCGCTGCCAGATTACGGGGCGTCCCCGCGGAGTGTTCAAAAAATTTGGATTGGGACGCGGCAAGTTGCGTGAGATTGCAATGCGCGGCGAAGTTCCTGGTCTCATCAAGGCTAGCTGGTAAGCGCAAGGGGGTATGGAATGAGTATGAGTGATCCTATCAGCGATATGCTGACCAGAATCCGCAATGCGCAAATGGCCGAGAAAGCGCAAGTGCTGATGCCTTCTTCAAAGCTCAAGGTGGCGATTGCGAAGGTTCTGAAGGATGAAGGCTATATTGAGGATTTTTCCGTGCGCCAGGCTGAAAAGAAGGCGGAACTGGAAGTGTTGCTCAAGTACTATGCGGGGCGTCCAGTCATTGAGCGGATCGAACGGGTTTCCAAGCCCGGTCTGCGTGTTTACAAGGGCGCCAATGATATCCCGCGGGTAATGAATGGTTTGGGGGTGGCTATTGTTTCTACCTCTAAGGGAGTGATGACCGATCGCAAGGCGCGTGCCGACAATATCGGCGGTGAAGTGCTTTGCTACGTTGCCTGAGAGGTGAATGATGTCTCGAGTAGGTAAAAACCCGATTGCATTGCCTGATGGTGTTCAGGTCAGTCTTGACTCGGGCCGGATTACTGTCAAAGGGCCGTTGGGTTCCTTGAGTCTGAAAACGAGTCCGGCAGTCAAGCTCGAAATTGGCGCTGCCAGTGTTTCGTGCTCTCCCGTTGCGGGAGAGGCCAATGCTTCTGCGCTTTGGGGAACCATGCGCGCCAATTTGAACAACATGATCCATGGAGTTTCCAAGGGCTTTGAACGCAAACTGACCTTGATTGGCGTCGGTTTTCGCGCGCAGGCCCAAGGCGATTCATTGAATCTTACGTTGGGGTTTTCCCATCCCGTAGTTCATAAAATGCCTCCGGGAGTCAAGGCGGAAACACCCACCCAGACTGAAATCCTCATCAAGGGTATCGATAAGCAAGCCGTAGGACAGGTCGCCGCTGAAATTCGCGCCTATCGCAAACCGGAACCGTACAAGGGTAAAGGGGTGCGTTATGCCGATGAGGTGGTGGTGCTTAAAGAAACCAAGAAGAAGTAAGGTGTCCAGATGATGAACAAAAAGCAGATGCGTTTACGCCGTGCACGCAAGACGCGGGCAAAGATAGCCGAGTTGAAAATGGTGCGCTTGTGCATCAACCGTACCGGCTTGCATATTTACGCCCAAATTATTTCGCCTTGCGGCTCCCGGGTGCTGGCTTCGGCCTCTTCCCTCGATTCGGATCTGAAAGCAAGCCTTCCCAATGGCGGAAATGTCGCTGCTGCGGCGCTGGTGGGCAAACTTGTTGCGGAACGCGCGAAGAAGGCTGGAATCGAAGAGGTCGCATTCGACCGTTCCGGATTCAAATACCATGGACGCATCAAGGCGTTGGCAGAAGCTGCGCGTGAAGGCGGCTTACGGTTCTGACAAATTGCTAGAAGGCAAGAATTATTATGGCTAAATCGCAGACGAAAAAACCTCAGCAGATTGAAGCGCGCGACGATGGTCTGCGCGAAAAAATGGTTTCAATCAACCGGGTAACCAAAGTCGTCAAGGGCGGACGTATCCTCGGGTTTGCCGCGCTGACCGTGGTTGGTGACGGAGATGGCGGCGTCGGGATGGGTAAGGGAAAATCCCGTGAAGTTCCGGTTGCTGTGCAAAAGGCGATGGATGAAGCGCGCCGTAAGATGGTGAAAATCAGCCTGAAAAACGGAACCCTGCATCATACCGTTGTTGGTCGTCATGGCGCATCCGTCGTGATGATCCAGGCGGCGCCCGAAGGAACGGGAATCATCGCTGGTGGTGCGATGCGAGCGGTGTTTGATGTAATGGGAGTCACGAACATTGTTGCCAAGGCGCATGGTTCGACGAACCCGTACAACATCGTTCGCGCCACCTTGAATGGTTTGCTGGCGCAAAATACTCCGGCGGAAATTGCTGCCAAGCGCGGCAAGTCGATTGAAGAAATTCTGGGCTAAGAAAATGGTAGAAAAGAAAATCAAGGTCACTCTGGTAAAGAGCCTGATCGGCACCAAGCAGTCGCACCGCGCCACAGTGAAAGGGTTGGGCCTGTCCCGCATCAACAGTTCCAGGGTGCTTGAAGACACGCCGGCGGTACGTGGCATGATCAACAAGGTTTCGTATCTCGTGAAGTGTGAGGCTTAAAAAGATGCGTCTGAATACTATTTCTCCTGCTGAGGGGGCCAAGCATGCCAAGCGCCGGGTTGGGCGCGGGATCGGTTCTGGTCTTGGAAAGACTGGCGGTCGTGGGCACAAGGGACAGAAATCCCGTGCCGGCGGCTTTCACAAGGTAGGTTTTGAAGGCGGGCAAATGCCCCTCCAGAGACGTTTGCCCAAGCGTGGCTTCGTTTCGCTGACCAATGCGCGTAATGTGGAAGTGCGCCTCTCGGAAATCAACAGGCTTCCTGTCGATGAAATCGATCTCCTGGTGCTGAAGCAATCCGGGCTGGTGCCTGGAAACGCATTTTCGGCCAAAGTCATTCTGTCCGGTGAAATTACCCGGAAAGTCGCCCTGAAGGGGGTTGGGGTGACCAAAGGCGCGAAGGCGGCCATAGAAAGCGCTGGCGGAAGCGTTGCGTAACAGTTTTTTTGCATATTTGTAATCACACCAAGGTATCGGGTTTTGGCAACCACTTCCAAGCAAATCAGCAAGGGCGGAAAATTCGGCGACCTGAAGCGTCGTCTGTTGTTTCTCCTCGGCGCCCTGGTGGTCTACCGCATTGGAACGCATATTCCCGTTCCTGGAATTGACCACCAGCAGTTGGCTGCCTTTTTCAAGGACAACGAGCATGGGATCCTTGGGATGTTCAACATGTTCTCAGGGGGGGCGCTTCAACGTTTTTCGGTATTTGCTCTTGGGATAATGCCCTATATTTCTGCTTCTATCATCATGCAACTGGTGACGATTGCCAGTCCGCGACTTGAAGCGTTGAAAAAGGAAGGAGAAGCCGGACGGCGCAAGATTACCCAATATACCCGTTACGCTACGGTGGGGTTGGCGCTTTTTCAAGGCTTGAGTGTGGCTATCGCCCTGGAGGCGCAAGCGGGGATGGTGCCTTATCCCGGATTCATGTTCCGGCTGACGACGGTAACCACGCTGGTGACCGGGACAATGTTTCTGATGTGGCTTGGCGAGCAGGTAACCGAACGGGGATTGGGGAATGGGATCTCGATCATCATCTTCGGTGGAATCGTCGCGGGTTTGCCCAGAGCGATTGCCAGCTTGCTTGAACTGGTCAATAACGGTTCGATGCACCCGGTGACGATGCTTTTCATCGCAGTCATTGTTGTCCTGGTTACCGCCTTCGTCGTTTTTGTCGAACGTGGGCAGCGGAAAATATTGGTTAATTATGCAAAACAGCAAGTCGGAAACAAAATTTATGGCGGACAGAGCTCCCATTTGCCGTTGAAGCTCAATATGTCGGGTGTTATTCCCCCTATTTTTGCTTCCTCGCTCATCCTGTTTCCGGCGACTGCCGCAAACTGGTTTGGCTCGAGCGATTCGATGCGCTGGTTGAAGGATCTTGGCACCATATTGGGACCTGGGCAGTTGATGCATACCATCCTGTATGCGGCGGCGATCATATTTTTCTGTTTTTTCTATACGGCGCTTGTTTTCAATCCAAAGGAAACTGCAGACAACCTGAAGAAAAGCGGCGCATTTGTTCCGGGGATTCGCCCGGGTGAGCAGACTGCGCGTTACATAGACAGGATTCTGATGCGGCTGACTCTCGTCGGGGCAGCGTATATCACGCTTGTTTGTTTGCTTCCGGAATTCCTGCACTATCAATGGAACGTTCCGTTTTATTTTGGAGGCACGTCCCTGCTGATTATTGTAGTGGTAGCAATGGACTTTATGTCCCAGGTACAGGCCCATATCATGTCGCATCAGTACGAAAGTCTTCTGAAGAAAGCCAATTTCAGAAGTGGTGGTAAATAGGAAGAGATGGCGAAAGAAGACTTTATTGAAATGCAGGGAGAGGTTCTGGAGAACCTGCCGAATGCGACATTCAAGGTGAAGCTGGAAAACGGACATATTGTTCATGCCTTCATTTCCGGGAAGATGAGAATGCACTACATCCGCATTCTTCCGGGAGACAAGGTCACTGTTCAATTGACGCCTTATGACCTTTCAAAAGCGCGGATCACTTTTCGCGCCAAATAGAAGTTTGTGTTTTTGTAATCTCTACGCGGAAATGTACCGGACAAGGACTGGCTGCGTCGTTGGCCCGGGATTATCAGGTTAGGAGTTTTGAGATGAAAGTACTGGCATCGGTAAAGCGTATTTGCCGTAACTGTAAGATCATTCGGCGTCATGGCATTGTACGTGTGATTTGCAAGGATCCGCGTCACAAGCAGCGCCAGGGATAATCGCCGCAGTATTTTTGCGGCTTACGATTGAAATATATTTTTTGTTATTGAGGTAATTCAATGGCCCGTATTGCCGGGGTAAACATCCCCAATAATCAGCACGCCGTGATTGCGCTGACTGCGATTTATGGGATTGGCCGTTCGCGTGCGCAGAAAATTTGTGAGGCTGCACAAGTGGTGCCTTCCTCCAAGGTCAAGGATCTGAGCGATGCCGATATGGATCGCTTGCGCGAGGAAGTGGGCAAATTTACCGTTGAAGGCGATTTGCGCCGCGAAATCACCATGAGCATCAAGCGACTGATGGATCTTGGTTCCTATCGCGGTTTGCGCCACCGCAAGGGCTTGCCCTGCCGCGGACAGCGTACCCGTACCAATGCGCGCACGCGCAAGGGGCCGCGCAAGCCGATTGCGGGCAAGAAATAATTGAGGACTGGATAGAACATGGCTAAGACTGCTACGAAGATTCGCAAAAAAGTCAAGAAGAACGTGGCTGAAGGGATTGTCCACATTCACGCTTCCTTCAACAACACGATTATCACGATCACGGATCGCCAGGGTAATGCCTTGTCCTGGGGGACTTCCGGCATGGCGGGGTTCAAGGGATCGCGCAAATCGACCCCGTTTGCTGCCCAGGTTGCTGCGGAAGCGGCGGGAAAGGCAGCTCAGGAGTGCGGGGTGAAGAACCTCGAGGTGCGGATCAAGGGGCCGGGACCGGGCCGGGAATCTTCGGTGCGCGCATTGAATGCGCTGGGTATGAAAATCACCTCGATTACCGATGTAACTCCCATTCCTCATAACGGCTGCCGTGCGCCGAAAAAGCGCCGTATTTAAGGAGAAAAACAAGTGGCTCGCAATATCGATCCCAAGTGCCGTCAATGCCGCCGTGAGGGTGAAAAGCTCTTCCTCAAGGGCGAGAAATGTTATACCGACAAATGTTCGATCGAGCGTCGTTCCTATGCTCCGGGGCAACATGGACAGAAATCCGGGCAACGCTTGTCCGACTATGGTGTCCATTTGCGCGAGAAGCAGAAAATTCGCCGCATTTACGGCGTGCTTGAAGGGCAGTTCCGCAGAACCTTTGCCGAAGCCGAGCGCCGTAAAGGGCAAACGGGCGAAAACCTGCTCCAGATTCTGGAATCCCGCCTGGATTCCGTGGCTTATCGCATGGGATTCGGAGCTTCCCGTGCCGAATCGCGCCAAGTGGTGCGGCACAATGGCATTCTGGTCAATGGCCGGCGCGTCAATATTCCCTCGTATCAGGTTCGTCCGGGCGACGTCATCGAACTTTCCGCTTCCAGTCGCGGGCAACTTCGGGTCAAGGCCGCGATGGAAGCGGCTGAATCGCGCGGATTTCCGGAATGGCTGGAAGTGGACATCAAGAATGGTAAAGGAGTATTCAAGGCTCGCCCGCAACGTAGTGAGTTGCCGCCGACGATCAACGAAAGCCTGGTCATCGAACTTTATTCCAAGTAATTGTTGAGCCGCTTGAATCATCAAGCAGAGGATAGTCATGCAAAGTGGACTTTTGAAACCCCGTATCATCGATGTACAGAGTATTTCTCCTGTACAAGCGAAAGTTGTGATGGAGCCGTTTGAACGCGGTTACGGTCATACTTTGGGCAATGCGTTGCGCCGTATTCTTTTATCATCAATGTCGGGGTATGCCCCGACTGAGGTCAGTATCGACGGAGTCCTGCACGAGTACTCGACGATCGACGGAGTGCAGGAAGACGTGGTCGATATCCTGCTCAATCTGAAAGGCGTCGTTTTCAAGTTGCACAACCGGGACGAAGTGACGCTCAGGCTGAAAAAGGCAGGCAATGGCGTGGTGCGGGCTTCCGACATCGAATTGACTCACGATGTCGAAATCATCAACCCTGAACATATCATCGCGCATCTTTCTGCTGGCGGTAAGCTTGCGATGGAAATCAAGGTCGAACGGGGGCGCGGCTATGTGCCGGGCAATGTCCGCAATCTTGGCGACACCAAGGGAATTGGCCGGCTTGTGCTCGATGCCTCGTTCAGTCCGGTTCGCCGGGTTGCCTATGGCGTTGAAAGCGCGCGGGTTGAGCAGCGTACCGATCTGGACAAGCTGGTCATTGATATCGAGACGAACGGCGTCATTGAGCCGGAAGAAGCGATTCGTACTGCTGCCCGGATCCTGCGCGAGCAACTCGAATTGTTTGCAGAGCTTGAGGGAACGGCACAACCCAACGAACAGCAGAAGTTGTCGCAGGTCGATCCCTTGCTGCTGCGTCCGGTAGATGATCTCGAATTGACAGTACGTTCTGCCAATTGCCTGAAGGCCGAAAACATTTATTACATTGGCGATCTGATCCAGCGCACCGAAAATGAACTGTTGAAGACCCCGAATCTTGGCCGCAAATCCTTGAATGAAATCAAGGAAGTCCTGGCCAGCCGTGGCCTGACGCTGGGGATGCGGCTTGAAAACTGGCCGCCAGCCGGGCTGGACAGATAGGCACGAACCGATATTTTGGCCGCGCTCCAGGTTGTGGCTGATTGAGTTTAGTAGAAAGGAATTTTTATGCGTCACCGTTTAGGTCTCCGTAAATTGAATCGCACCAGCAGCCATCGTCTGGCCATGCTGCGTAACATGACGGTATCCTTGCTGCGGCATGAAGTCATCAAGACCACGCTGCCGAAAGCGAAGGAATTGCGCCGTGTCGTCGAGCCGATGATCACCTTGGGGAAAAAACCCAGCCTTTCCAATCGCCGCCTTGCCTTCAACCGTCTGCGCGACCGCGAGATCGTGGTCAAGCTCTTCGATGAGCTGGGGCCACGCTATGCGCAGCGCAATGGGGGGTATTTGCGCATTCTCAAATGCGGATTCCGTGTTGGAGACAATGCGCCGATGGCCTATGTCGAATTGCTGGATCGCCCTGACGAAGCCGTCACTCCGGCAGTTGAAGCCGATACGGAAGCGGTTGCCGCATAAACTCTCCGCTTGTCCGCAGCCAGGCGGACTCAAGAAAAAACCACGTTAGCGAAACGTGGTTTTTTTATGAACACTGTTTTTTGCGCCGATTAATGGAAGGGCGATTGATGGGGGAGGCGTAGCGAAGATTTTATTTTCTAAATTTGTTTAAATAATTATTAAATAAAAACTACTACTGTAGCGAAACATTATTTAAGTAAATTTAGAAAGCAGGCATAAAAATTCCCTCTGTCGAAAATCTCCCGCCTTTATTCCGGAGTGTTCCAGAGATTGTTCAGGTCGGGGAAGTTCCACTGATCCGCATCTTCGCGGGCGACAATGCGTTCCGGGCAGTTGGGGCGGGCAAGGTCGATTGTTTCCGGGGGAATGCGGGCGTTGGATTTGACCGAGAAGAAAATTTTCACTTTCGGAGTCAGCAACGATTTTGGGCTCTGTTCGGCGACGACGCCGATTCGGCCCGAGGAAAGGCGCACCAGCGAGCCGATGGGGTAAATTCCCAGGCTTCTGACGAAAGCGTGGAAGATGGGCATGTCGAAATGCCCTTTCCATTCCGACATGCGATGCAGGGATTCTGCGGGATCCCATCCACTCTTGTAAGGGCGGTTGGATGTGACAGCATCATAAACATCGCATACGGCCCCCATCCGCGCGAACAGGCTGATTTTCTCTGCCGGAAAGCTTCCCGGATAGCCGCTGCCGTCGACCTTTTCGTGATGATGCAGGCAGACATCGAGCGTTGCAGCCCCGAGAGTCTGGCTTGCGGTCAACATTTTGTGGCCTTCCGTCGGGTGGGTCTTGATGATTTCAAACTCTGGATCGGTGAGTTTTCCGGGTTTGTTGAGGATTTCCGGCGGAATCCTCATCTTGCCTACGTCGTGCATTAATCCGGCCAGTCCGGCGGCCTGTGTTTCTTCTTCGGAAAGGTTCAATTGACGGGCCAGCGCGATCATCAATGCGCAAACGGCAACCGAATGCATGTAGGTGTAATCGTCTGCCACCTTCAGCCGGGCAAGGCTGATCAAAGCGCCGGAATTGCGCATCACCGAGGCGGAAATTTCCTGCACCAACGGCATTGCGTCACCGGCCTCGACCGCGCGCCCCAGTCGCGCTTCCTGGAACATCGAAACTACAGAGTCATGCGCCCTGGCGCAGATTTTGGCGGCGCGGTCGACTTCCTCCCGCATTGACGCCTTTTTCTGCGGCGGCGGCGGGGGCGGCGGTGGAAGAACTTTCGCCACTTCCACCGCCTTTCCTTCATCGACATCGAGGCCGCGTTCGGTATCGATCCAGACCTCGCGCACCGGACTTTCGTGAATCCGGACAATATCTTCGGGGTCCGAAATCAGAAAACGATTGCGCCAGAAGGGATGTTCGATCCACAAACCGCAAAGTTCGTGCAGGAACATCCCTGGCTTGAGGTGGATAGCGTCGATTCGTTTGAGCATGACTTTTTCAGTGTCCCGGAAAACGCTCCCAAGGTCTACATGGTGGTGTTCCGGACGGAGCCGACACGCAGCTACAGGCCCGCTTCGGCGCGCAGCAATGCGGTTTTATCCGTGTCTTCCCAGGTGAACTCGGGTTCGTCGCGTCCGAAATGGCCGTAAGCCGCAGTTTTCGAGTAGATCGGCCGCAGCAGGTCGAGTGTGCTGATGATTCCCTTCGGGCGCAGGTCGAAATGGCGTTCCACCAGTTCGGTGATCCGCTCGTCGGCGATCCGTCCGGTGCCGAAGGTTTCGACGCGCAGCGATACCGGACGCGCAACTCCAATGGCATAGGCCACCTGAAGCTCGCAACGTTCCGCGAGACCGGCGGCGACGATGTTCTTGGCCACGTAACGGCAGGCATACGCGGCGGAGCGGTCGACCTTGGAAGGATCCTTGCCGGAAAACGCGCCGCCTCCATGGCGCGCTGCGCCGCCATAGGTATCGACAATGATCTTGCGCCCGGTCAGGCCGCAATCGCCGTGCGGGCCGCCGACGACGAAACGCCCGGTGGGATTGATCAAGTAGCGTATCTTGTCGCACATCAGGGACTTCGGTACGACCGGCTTGATGATTTCCTCGATCACAGCCTCGGTCAGTTGCTCGTGCGTGATTTCCGGCGCGTGCTGGGTGGAGACGACGATGGTCTCGATACTGCGCGGCTTGCCATCCTCGTAGCGCACCGAAATCTGGCTTTTCGCATCGGGGCGCAACCAGGGCAGGCGTCCATCGCGCCGCACTTCGGCCTGGCGCTGCATGATGCGGTGGGCGTAATAAATCGGCAAGGGCATCAGCACTGGAGTTTCGTTGCAGGCATAACCGAACATCAATCCCTGATCGCCTGCGCCCTGATCGAGATCGATCCCCTGGCCCTCGTTGACGCCCTGGGCGATATCCGGCGACTGCTTGTTGATCGCCGCCAGCACCGCACAGGATTTGTAATCGAAGCCGGTTTCGGAATCGGTATAGCCGATGCGGCGGATCACATCCTGCGCGATCTCACGATAATTGATGTGCGAGGAAGTGGTGATTTCACCGGAAACGACAACCAGACCGGTAGACACCAAGGTTTCGCAGGCGACCCGGCCCGCCGGATCCTCGGCCAGGATGGCATCGAGTACTGCGTCGGAAATCTGGTCGGCAACCTTGTCGGGATGGCCTTCGGAAACGGATTCCGAAGTGAAGAGAAAAGATTTGCTCATGTTACGCTGCTCCTTGAATGACCCTCGAAACCGGCGTAACCGGCCCCGGGTCCAGAGCAGGTGACGCTTTAGCAGAAATCACCGACGAACCGGAAGCGCATTGCGTGTCCCTCCGGTCCGCGTGCCGCCCTGCAAGTTGTCCTGTTAACTCAGCGGCAAATATAACAGTTCCCGGAACATCCCGGCCTTGATACGGCACATCCAAAGCGCCGGAGGTTTTTGGGGAACCGTTATAATTTTATTCTTGCCTCTTGCCGGGGTCAAACACACGCCCCTCTGCCCATCATGGCGGGTTACACTTTCTTGCAGTTTTTCTCCAATTATTTTCCGCTCATTCGTGCCCTACCGCCTGTTTTTCCGCCTGCTGGCCTGCCTGCCCTTATCCCTTCTACATCTTCTGGGCGCTGCTGCCGGTTGGTTGGTCTATGTCGCTTCTTCTTCCTACCGCCGCCTGTTGCGGCAGAATATGGCGCTGGCGCTGGGCGAGGAAGCCGCTGCCGATCCGGCGCTGCGTTCCTCCGCGATTGCCGCAGCGGGGAAAATGGTGCTGGAATTGCCGCGCATCTGGCTCAATCCCCTGGAAAAGGCGGTTTCCCAAATCGTCGAAGTCCACGGATGGGAGCATGTAGAAGCGGCATGGCAGCAAAAAAAAGGAATCGTTTTCCTGACGCCGCATCTGGGCTGTTTTGAAATCACGGCGCAGTATTACGCGACACACGCGCCGATCACGGTGCTCTACCGCCCGCCCAAGCAAACATGGATACGCCCGATGATCGAGACGGGGCGAGCGCGCACCCAGCTTCATTTGGCCACGGCCGATCTTTCCGGCGTCCGCGCCTTGTGGAAGGCGCTCAAGCGCGGCGAAGCCGTCGGCCTCCTGCCCGATCAAGCGCCGCGCAAGGGGGAGGGACTCTGGCTGCCTTTTTTCGGAAAGCCCGCCTACACGATGACGCTGGCCGCGCGGCTGACCGAAGCGAATGCGACGGTCATTCTCGCCTGGGGCGAGCGGCTGCCCGGCGGCAAGGGCTACCATTTTCACCTGCGCCCGCCGCTGGAGCCGATCACCGGCACGCTGGAGGAACGCGCCTGCGCGATCAACCGCGAAATCGAGGCGTTGGTGCGCGGCTGTCCCGGCCAGTATCTGTGGGGCTACAACCGTTACAAACACCCGGCGGGCGCCGAGCCTCCCCCTGCTTCTTCGATTCGGGAAGAACTGCATTGAAAACCTTCTTCAAATATCTGCCCAGCCTGGCGCTGGTGGGCCTGCTCTGGTTGCTGCACTGGTTGCCGCTGCCCTTGCTGCGCGCCGTCGGAGCGATGATCGGGGCTGTGCTCTTCGTCTGCGCCCGATCCCGAAGGCGGATCGTCCTGACCAACCTCTCCCTGTGCTTTCCCGAATTGTCCGAAAGGAAACGGCGGCGGCTGGCGTGGCGTCATTGCATCGCGTTCGCGCAAGCCTTTCTCGACCGCACGCTGTTGTGGTGGGCCTCGCGCCCCCGGCTCGAACGCCTGATCCGCTTTCACGGCGCCGAGAACCTGCCCGCTGGCAAGCCGGTGATTTTGCTTGCGCCGCATTTCCTCGGCCTCGACGCGGGAGGAATCGCCATTTCGATGCGCTATGTCGCGTTCAGCATGTACGCGCACCAGAAAAATCCGGTCTTCGACGCGGTGCTGTATGCCGGAAGGATACGCTTTAACGCGCCGATCCTGCTTTCGCGTCAGGATGGGCTGCGTCCGGCGATCCGGGCGCTGAAGGATGGCCGCCCCTTTTATTATTTGCCGGATATGGATCTGGGCGCGCGCGACGCCGTCTTCGTTCCCTTTTTCGGCACCCTTGCCGCCACGGTGCCCGCGATGGCGCGGCTGGCCCGGATCAGCGGCGCGGTGATCGTGCCATGCGTGACCAGGATGGTGCCGGACGGCTACGAGGTCACGCTCGACGCGCCGTGGCAAGATTACCCGCTCGGAGACGACGAGGCCGATGCGCGGCGGATGAACGAATATATCGAATCCCGGGTACGCTCCATGCCGGAGCAGTATTATTGGGTGCATCGGCGCTTCAAGACCCGTCCGCCGGGAGAAGCGAAGATTTACTGAGCGGCTAACTCACAACACGGAGATTCCATGGAAAAAATCGAAATCCTTCCTGTCAGGGACAGCGAAGTCGAAGCCATTGGCGCGCTGGCGCGGGTGATCTGGCAGGCGTGTTACGCCGGCATCCTCATCAGCCAGGAACAGGTCGATTACATGCTCGGCGACCGTTACAACGCCGCGCGGCTGCGCGAGGAATTGCAAACGCCGGGCATCTGGTGGGATCAGGCATTCGTCGACGGCGAGCGCGTCGGCTTCGCTTCGACGCTTCGCACCGACACACCGGGGGAACTGAAACTCGACAAGCTCTATATTCATCCCGCGCACCAGCGCCACGGCGTCGGCGGCGCGTTGATCGCGCATGTCGCCGAACGCGGACTCAAGGACGACCCACCGGCGCGCACCCTGATCCTGGCCGTCAACAAACAAAACCACCAGGCGCTGGCGGCATACCGCAAACATGGCTTCGTCCAGCGCGAGCCGGTCTATGTCGATATCGGCAACGGTTTTGTAATGGATGATTACATCATGGAGAAAACGTTGCGCTGATCCTGCGACTCCGCTTCGCTGCGCGCAGGATGACGGGTGTGAAGGCTCGGGCACGCGCACTCCGTCATCCTGAATCGGATTCGGAGTATCGCGCGCTCGGGGGTGTGGGGGCTCAGGTACGCGCACTCCGTCATCCTGCGCGAAGTCGCAGGATCCAGTTTGCAGGTCGGGTAGCATGTGGAGAGCCTTAGACGATGACAAACTGAAATGAGTTTCTTGAGAGAGCGAGAAGCGAAACCCATCGGAGTTTCAGATTGAGGAATGATGGGTTTCGCTGTCGCTCACCCCATCCTACATACAGGAGAACCCGAAGCATGAAAAACCCGAACGAAGACCTGCGCGCACAGGCGGTGGCCGACTACCTGAAACATCATCCGGAGTTCTTTTCCGAATATGCCGATGCGCTGGCGCAGATCGACATCCCGCATCCGCGCGGAGGCAAGACGATCTCGCTCACCGAGCGCCAGCTTTACACCCTGCGCGACCAGAACCGCCAGCTCGAAGCCAGGCTGGCCGGGTTGATCCAGTTCGGCAAGGACAACGACGCGATCAGCGAAAAGATGCACCGGCTCGCGATCGCGCTCGTCTCCACCTACACCTTCCAGGCCGTGCTGCACACCCTGGGATTCCATCTGCGCGAGGATTTTGCGATTCCGCACGTCGCCCTGCGCCTGTGGGCGATTCCGGCGCAGAAAAATTCCGACCTGCCCGAATTCGCGGCGGTATCGAAAGAATTGCAGGTCTTCGCCGAAACGCTGACACAGCCTTATTGCGGTTCCACCGCCGGTTTTGAAACTTCCGGCTGGTTCGGCGCCATTGCGCCGCATGTGCGTTCGCAGGCGCTGATCGCGCTGAGAAACGGCGGCGGCACGATCGGGATGCTCGCGCTCGGCTCCGAAGACAGCGAACGTTTCTTCGCCGACATGGGCACGCTCTATCTGGAGCGCCTCGGCGAACTCGTCTCCGCCTCGCTTGGGCGCAGCTTCCTTTCCATTTAGTTTTCGGACACAACACCGCGCCATGACAGCGGCCAGCGAAGAAAGCGGCAACGCCGCGCAGATGGCGGCCTTTCTGCGCCACCTTGCCGAAGAGCGGCGGCAGTCGAAACATACTGTTGCCGCCTATCGCCACGACCTGGAATATTTGCGCCGCCTCGCCGCCGAAACGCCGGGCCGCTCGGACGATACCCCGCTTACCGAACTACAGGTCCAGCACATCCGCCGTTTCGTTTCCATCCTGCACGGCAAGGGAATTTCCGGGCGTTCGCTTGGCCGGATCCTTTCCACCTGGCGCAGTTTCTTCCGCTGGCTCGGGCGGCGTGGCGAAGCCGCGCACAACCCGGTGGTCGGCGTGCGCGCGCCGAAGCATCCGAAGGCGCTGCCCAAGGCCCTGTCCGTTGACGAAACGAACGCGCTCCTGCGGGAACCGGCGGAAAGCGGGCGGAGTGCCGGGAACGCCGAAAAAAACCGGGCGCTCGCCTGCCGCGACCAGGCCGTTTTTGAACTCTTCTATTCCTCCGGGCTGCGCCTCTCCGAACTGACTGCGCTCGACCTCGACTGCCTCACCGATCTTTCCGGAGGCGAAATCCGGGTGCTCGGAAAACGCAACAAGACGCGCATCGTCCCCGTCGGAGAGATTGCCGTTTCGGCAATCAAACTCTGGCTCGAACAGCGGCACGAACTCGCCGCCCCCGGGGAAAACGCCCTGTTTGTTGGCGTCCGTGGACAGCGCCTGGCCCCGCGCGTCATCCAGAAACAATTGGATCGCCGCGCGCTCGAAAACGGCTTGCCGACTCATGTTCACCCGCACATGCTGCGGCACTCCTTCGCCTCGCACATGCTCCAGGCCAGCGGCGACCTGCGCGCCGTGCAGGAAATGCTCGGCCACGCCAGCATCGCCTCGACGCAGGTCTACACGCATCTCGATTTCGAGCACCTCTCGGCGGTCTATGACAGCGCCCATCCACGGGCGAAAAAGAAAGACTGATACCTTATATGCGCAGACAAGCCCTTTTTGGTTTTGTCGTTATTGTTGGCGCTTTGAGCTTCATTGCCATTGTCGCCGGATTGCACGTCGTGCAAACCGCATACGATCCGGCAACACAATTGATGAGCGAACTGGCTTTGGGGCCGCATGGAGAGGCAATGCTGGCGGCTTTTTCCTCCCTGACCGTTTCATTGGCGTCCCTCGCGCTGGGGCTGCCTGCGCAAAATCCGTTGTTGAAGATAGTTCTTGCGGCTTCCGCGCTGTGCTTCATCGTTGCTGGAATTTTCCCCTTGGGCGCCGCTACAGGATTGCATGTTGCAGCCGTGGCCCTTGGTTTCATCACAGCGGGGCTTGCGATGTATCTGCTGCCTTCTGTCCATCAATTTCAACGTGCGTCATGGCGTGTTGCCTCATGGGGCTTTCTTGCAGCAATGGCGTCTGCCGCAGCGCTCGCCCATTCGCTTGTTCCCATCGGTATTGCTCAGCGCCTTGCCGCCGCCGCCCTGCTCGGCTGGCTTTGCGCGTGCGGATGGAAACTCGTCCGTGGCGAAATGCAGAATATGCAGCATGATTAGAGCCTGTAGCTTGAGGCGAGCGTAGCGAAGCCCAATGGAATCGCAATCCAATTTTCTAAATTAGACTTAAGAATTCGATGTCTATAATTAGTACTGTAGAAGATCATTATTACAGTAATTTAGAAAATCATTGCTTCGCAGCGCTCGCAATGACGGGTTTTCGTAGAGGCGACCGTCCTCGGTCGCCCGTTTGTCGAGCTTTCGCCCGAAGCTGGAGACCGGGGACGGTCTCCCCTACGGAACGATCTACAGGCGGGGTGGGAAGTTATTAACCCGGCAATTAAATACAATAACGTGATATAATGCGGCGCATGGAAAAGACAGATGCCCGGAAGTTGCCGCGAGAAGCCCAAGACGAAATGCGCCGTCAGGCGATGCGGATGCGAGA
>WQZF01000043.1 GCA_009780885.1 Betaproteobacteria bacterium
ACCACTTGCTTGCGCCGTTCGTGCAGTTGCTCCAGTGTCGAATATCTTGCGTCGTCTTTTTCCATCTCCACCACATGGGGATCAATCCAAATATTTCAAGTATTATCGTGCCGAGTCAATAAACTCGCCTGCCCTCCCCTGTCATCGTCCTGTCACAAATCCGCCGTAGACTCCCGGAAACTCCCCGATCCCTGATCCAATGCGGCTGAATCCGAAAATCTCCAACCCCCTTGCCGACCGCCTGTTTGCGCTCATGGCGCGCAGCGCGGCGGCTCTTGTGCTGGTTTTGCTGCTGGGGATCATCGTTTCCCTCGTCATGGGCGCCTGGCCAGCCATCCAGAAGTTCGGGCCGGGTTTCCTGGCGCACAACGCATGGGATCCGGTGCAGAAAGATTTCGGCGGGCTGGCGATGATCCATGGCACGCTGGTCACTTCCTTCATCGCGCTCCTGATCGCGGTTCCGGTGAGTTTCGGCATCGCGCTTTTCCTGACGGAACTCTCGCCGGTCTGGCTGAAACGCCCGCTCGGCACGGCCATCGAACTGCTGGCCGCCGTGCCTTCCATCGTGTATGGCATGTGGGGCTTGATGGTGTTCGGGCCAGTGCTGGGGCGCTACGTACAACAGCCCTTGCAGTCCCTCCTGGGCAAGCTTCCTTTCCTGGGAACCCTGGTGTCCGGCCCTCCGGTAGGCATCGGGCTCCTGTCCGCAGGCATCATCCTGTCGATCATGATCATCCCCTTCATTGCCTCGGTAATGCGCGACGTGTTCGAGGTGACGCCCCCATTGCTGAAGGAATCGGCCTACGGGCTGGGAGCGACAACCTGGGAAGTGGTCTGGCATGTGGTCTTGCCCTACACGAAAACGGGGGTGCTCGGCGGCATCATGCTCGGGCTTGGCCGCGCGCTCGGCGAAACGATGGCGGTGACCTTCGTCATCGGCAACATGAACCAACTGAATTCCCTGTCGCTGTTCGAGCCGGCCAACAGCATCACCTCGGCCCTTGCCAACGAATTCGCCGAGGCCGCTCCTGGATTGCACCAGGCATCCCTGATCTACCTGGGGCTCGTCCTGTTCCTGATCAGCTTCACGGTGCTGACCTGTTCAAGGCTCCTGCTCATGCGCCTGAAAAAGAACGAAGGGCAGGGCGTATGAGTGCGGACGCGAATTCCGTGGCAGCATCCAAAGCCGCGCGTTTTGCCCGCCGCAAGCGCTTCAACCAGGCTGCGATTGCGCTTTCCATGATCGCAATGCTGTTTGGCATGTTCTGGCTGGCGTGGATATTGTGGGAAACCATCCACATCGGCATCTCCAGCCTGTCCGTGTCGATGCTGACGGAAAACACGCCGCCCGCTGGCGACGAACCCGGAACGGGCGGCCTGGCCAACGCGATGATGGGCTCCTTCCTGATGGTGGCGCTGGCGACCTTCGTCGGCGCCCCCATTGGCATCCTCTCCGGCATTTACCTGGCCGAATACGACCCGCAAGGCAAACTGGCGGCGACGGTACGTTTCATCAACGACCTGCTGCTCTCCGCGCCGTCCATCATCATCGGCCTTTTCGTTTATGCGCTCATCGTGATGCGCTTCAGGGAGTTTTCAGGATGGGCGGGCGCGGCGGCGCTGACGCTCATCGTCATCCCCATCGTGATCCGCACGACCGAAAACATGCTGGCGCTGATCCCCTCCGGGCTGCGCGAAGCCGCCTACGCGCTGGGCACGCCGAAGTGGAAAGTCATCACCCGGATCACGCTGGTCGCCGCGCGTTCCGGGGTGTTGACCGGCATCCTGCTTGCCGTCGCGCGCATTTCCGGCGAAACCGCGCCGCTGCTTTTCACCGCGTTGAACAACCAGTTCTGGAAAGCAAGCCTCTCCGGCCCGCTGGCCAACCTGCCGGTAACGATCCTGCAATTCGCCATGAGCCCCTACGAAAACTGGCAACAATTGGCGTGGGGCGGCGTGTTCCTGATTACGCTCGCCGTACTCGGCCTCAACATCCTGGCCCGGATGCTCTCCCGTGAGAAACTGAAATGAACATGGCAGAACCTTCCTCCCTCGCCCTTTCCGTGCCGATCAAGATGGCCCTGCGGGACCTGAATTTTTATTACGGAA
The DNA here is from genome assembly GCA_009780885.1 of Betaproteobacteria bacterium. Classification (GTDB taxonomy): domain Bacteria; phylum Pseudomonadota; class Gammaproteobacteria; order Burkholderiales; family Rhodocyclaceae; genus WQZF01. The sequence goes on from WQZF01000043.1 coordinate 2,110, forward strand.
AATTCCAGGCCCTCAAGTCGATCAACCTCGACATCCCCGAGCGCTGCGTAACGGCTTTCATCGGCCCTTCCGGCTGCGGCAAATCGACGCTCCTGCGCACCTTCAACCGGATGTTCGAGCTATACCCGGAGCAGCGCGCCGAAGGCAGCATCCTGCTCGACGGCGAGAACCTGCTCACCTCGAAACAGGACGTGGCGCTGATCCGCGCCCGCATCGGCATGGTCTTCCAGAAACCTACGCCCTTCCCGATGTCGATCTTCGACAACATCGCCTTTGGGGTAAAACTGTTCGAGAATCTCTCCCGCATCGAACTGGAAGAGCGCGTGGAATGGGCACTCCGGAAAGCGGCGCTCTGGGATGAAGTAAAGGACAAACTTGCCTGGAACGGCGCGAGCCTTTCGGGCGGACAGCAACAGCGCCTGTGCATCGCGCGCGGCATTGCGATCAAGCCGGAACTTCTGTTGCTCGACGAGCCCTGCTCCGCGCTCGACCCGATTTCCACCGCGCGCATCGAAGAACTGATTGCGGAATTGAAGAAGGACTACACGCTGATCATCGTGACGCACAACATGCAGCAAGCCGCCCGGGTGAGTGACTACACTGCCTACATGTATCTTGGCGAACTCATCGAATTCGGTAAAACCGAACAGATCTTCCTGAAACCCGCGCGCCGTGAAACCGAGGATTACATCACCGGGCGCTTCGGCTGAAAACTCCGATCCTCCAAGAGAACGACATGAGCGAAAAACATCTCTCCTCCCAGTTCGACAGCGACCTGAACGGCGTCTCCTCGCAACTCATGAAAATGGGCGGGCTGGTGGAAGCGCAGATCCAGCGCGCCATCCACTCGCTGGCAAATTTTTCCGTGTCCGAAATCGACGACGTGCTCGAAACGGAAACCCTGGTCGACCGGATGGAAATGGAAATCGACCGCGCGATCACCACTGTCGTCGCGCGCCGCCAGCCCGCTGCCCGCGATCTGCGCCTGCTGCTGGCCATTTCCAAGATCACCTCCAACCTGGAACGTGCCGGAGACGAGGCCCACAAGATCGGCAAGCGAGTGAAATCCCTTGTGGAAAGCGGCCAAACCCGCCAGATGCCGATCGGCGACCTGCGCGTAGCCTCCGACCTGGCCGCCAACCTCATCCACCGCGCGCTGGACGCCTTCGCCCGGCTCGACGTGGCCTCCGCCATTTCCATCTACAGGGAAGACGACCTGATCGACCGCGAATTCAAGGGTTTCACGCGAAAACTCATTACCTACATGATGGAAGATCCTCACATTATCAGCAGCAGCCTCGACTTGCTGTTCATCGCCAAGGCCATCGAGCGCATCGGAGACCACGCCAAGAACATCTGCGAATTCATCATCTACATCGTCCACGGCATGGATGTGCGCCACAGCAAGCTCAAGGGAATCGAAGCCATCATCCAGCCGGAACAGGCCCCATTTTCATGAACGCCGCCTTTACCCCGAAACCGCGCGTGCTGGTCGTCGAAGACCAGCAGGACATTGTCGAGCTCATCCTCGTCCATCTGCGCCACGAAGGTTTCGAGGCGATTGCGGCAGAAAACGGGGTTGCCGCCCAACAGGAACTGAGTGCCGTGTTGCCGGATCTCGTCCTGCTCGACTGGATGCTGCCCGGAGGCCAGAGCGGCCTCGATCTTGCCCGCAAATGGCGTGCCGCGCCGCGTACGAAAAACATCCCGATCATCTTCCTCACGGCCCGCAGCGAGGAAATCGACAAGATTGCCGGACTCAACAGCGGCGGCGACGACTACATTACCAAGCCCTTCTCCCCTGCCGAACTCATGGCGCGCATCCGCGCCCTGCTGCGCCGCCGCGCGCCCGAACAACTCACCGACCCGGTGCGCGTGGGAGAACTTTCGCTCGACGCATCCTCCCTGCGCGTCTGCCACCGGGGCCAGGAACTCACGCTGGGGCCGACCGAATTCCGCCTGCTGCATTACCTGCTCAAGCACCCGGATCGCATCCACTCCCGCGCCAACCTGCTCGACAAGGTATGGGGGGATCACGTATTCATCGAGGAACGCACCGTCGACGTCCACATCAAGCGCCTGCGCGCATCCCTCCGGGAAGCCGGAGCCATGATCGAAACCGTGCGCGGCGCAGGTTACCGCCTCAGCTCGAAGCCGGATTGCTGAATCCCATGCCTTCCCTGTTTTTCCGGCTGATCTTTCTGCTGATTCTTTTTGCAGCAAGCGTAGTGCTTGTCTGGCAGACCGGATCAATCGAATTGGGGATAACCCTGGGTCTGGCTGTGGGCGCGCTGGTGGCGGATACCTGGCGCTCGCAGATTTTTTCCGGCTGGCTGCACCGCATCCAGGATCACCCTGACACACCGCCGCCGTCTCGATGGCTCGACAATGATCGCCAGGAAAACGCCGAACGCATCCAGCGACTCCTCCGCAAGCAAAGGCGCGAAACGGAAGAAGCCGAAAACCGCCTGCACAAGCTCCAGTCCGCGCTGCAAGCCTCGCCCAACGGGCTCATCATCCTGGACGAACAGGAATGTATCGAATGGTGCAACCGCATGGCCTGCGAACATTTCGGGCTGGATATCCGCCGCGACATCTCGCAGCGGATCACGCACCTGCTGCGCGACCCCGTGCTGGTCAACAGCCTCGCCTCACGCGACTTCGAGGAAGCCATCATCCTGGGAAGCCCCATCAGCACGCCTTCCCGCCCCCTGCGCCTCGAAATATGGCTTCTCCCCTATGGACAAGGGCGCCTGCTCATGCTCTCGCGGGACATCACCGCCATCGAACAGGCCGAAGCCATGAGGCGCGACTTCATCGCCAACGTCTCCCACGAAATCCGCACCCCGCTGACCGTGCTGGCAGGCTTCGTCGAAACCCTGCAAACCCTGCCGCTCGATGAGGCCCAACGGGCCGGCATCCTCCACCGCATGGCGCAGCAAGCGGAAAGGATGAAAAACCTGGTGGCCGACCTCCTCGTCCTCTCCCGCCTGGAAGGCAGCGCCGCGCCCGGAATGAACGAATGGACGCCCGTCCGCGCCCTGCTGGAACGGATCGGCATCGACGCCCGCGCCCTTTCCGCGCATCTGGCCGGGCAGGAGACTCCTGGGCACGAACTCATTTTCGAAGGCATCGACGCCTCCGCCGAAATCGCCGGCTCCGCATCCGAATTGCAAAGCGCCTTCTTCAACCTCGTCAACAACGCCATCCGCTACACCCCGCCCGGCGGCATCGTCACCGTCCGTTGGCAGGCAGAAGCCAATGGCGACGCGCGTTTCTCCGTGCGGGACAGCGGCCCCGGCATCGCCCCCGAGCATCTCCCGCGCCTGACGGAGCGCTTTTACCGCGTCGACTCCGACCGCTCCCGCGCCAGCGGCGGAACCGGGCTGGGGCTTTCCATCGTCAAGCACGTACTCCAACGGCACGACGCAAAACTCGAAATCGAAAGCGCGCCCTCGCAGGGTTCCTGCTTCAGCGTCACCATCCCGGCAGCGCGGCTGCGGCCTGCCAGAACGGACGCAACTGATGATTGAAATCATTCACCCGGCAATCAAGGGTTGAAGGAAACCGGATCCTCCCAAGGCCGCGCAGGGGCAGCCAATCTCCCTCTGGCGCTTTCGCGCCACCTCCCTCGAAGAGGGAGGCTTAACCACCCCGTCGGCTTCGCCGCCACCCCTCCACGGAGGGGAATTAAACAGCGGCGCTCCTTGGAGCGCCGTTTGTTTTGAACCTGCGGGAACGTGGAATACATCCGGCAGGTAGGATGGGTAGAGCGCCAGCGAAACCCATCGGAGTTCCAGAGGGAGAGTCGCCGCCCGATGCTTGCAAACGGGTGATTTCGGGCGACCACAGGTCGCCCGTCCCCCGTATCTCCGGCGCAACGCGCCGCATTTCCTGCCGAATTTTCTAAATTACTATAATAATTCTTTTATGAAAACTACCACAGTAGCCAAACATTCTTTAATTAAATTTAGAAAATATAGGGGTTAGAAAATATAGGGAGCAGGATGGGGTGAGCGAAGCGAAGCCCATCGGAGTTCCAGAGGGAGAAATGATGGGTTTCCTTCGCTCACCCCATCCTGCGTTCTTTCAACCCTTAATTGCCGAGTGAATGGAATGTTTTTGTCAAGGGCTTTTCTGTCCCCACAAAATACTTGGCACATTAATATTTTGTCTGTACAATTTATCTCATGAAAATCGAATTCGATCCCGCCAAAAATGCCGCCAATATTCGTGATCGCGGCTTGTCGTTTGAACGTGCGGCGGATTTCGATTTTGATTCCGCCTGGATACGGCAAGATACCCGCAAGAGTTACCCGGAAGTGCGCTTTGCGGCCCTTGGGTTTCTTGATGGGCAGGTTCATTCGCTGGTATTTGTTGAAACCGATTCCGGTATTCGCGTCATCAGCTTTCGCAAGGCCAATTCACGAGAGGTAAAGCGCTACTATGAACAAAAAACCTGATCCAGAACTGATCGACGAAGACAACCCGGAATGGACGGAAGAGATGTTCAGGGAATCCGTCCGTTTGACTGACTTGCCGGAATCGCTGCAAGCCAAATTGCGCCGGGGGCGCGGGCCAAACAAAGCGCCGACGAAAGAGCGCATCAATATCCGGCTGTCTTCGGAGACTGTGCAGTATTTCCGTTCCACTGGCGAGGGATGGCAAACTCGCATTGATGAAGCCCTGCGCGAGTGGTTGAAAAAAAAGCGAGTGGCTTGATGGAAAGCGCTCAAACAAGCCGGGCACTGGAACATCCTTAAATTTCGCTCTGCCCCCGGGCGATATTGAGCCTCTGTCCAGGCTGCAAGCGCGTTGGGACGACGTTGTTCCAGCGCAGCAAATCGTCTTCTCCGACATTGAAGCGCCGCGCGATCGAGGCGAGCGTATCGCCGCGACGAATCGTGTAGCGTGTGCTTTCGGCGGCGGCAAGCGCGGGCGCGGGGCGCCCTGGCGGATTCGGGGCGGGTTTGACGTTGGCGCTGAGGACGGTGAGCATGGCGCCGACCGAAAGGCGGTTGCCCTTCAGGCTGTTTTGCCTTTTCAGTTCGGCGACCGAAATACCATACTTCTGGGCGATGCCAAACAGGGTCTCGCCCGGTTTGACCCGATGCGAGAAACGAATCGTTTCGCCCGGATTTCCTGGAATTCCCGCCCTCTTTCCCGCATCGGCGCGGGGGTTCGCCGGGAGTTCCACGCTCCGCGCCGGAGCCGAATCCTGCGCCAGTTCGAGATTTCCTGTCGCGGCGCCCTTGCCCGCCGGAACGAGAAGCGTATACCCCGGCCCGACACGTTCCCGCTTGCCGATGCTGTTGGCCTTCTTGAGTTCCGCAGCGGAAATCCTGAAGCGGGCAGCAACTTTCTCCAGCCGTTCGCCGGGTTTGAGCGTATAGGCGCTCCACGAGGAAAGGGGTTTGTCGGCGCTCCGGTGGTTTTCCAGATTGGCGGCAAACACTTCCGCCTTGTCCGCCGGAAGCACCAGCGGCGCTTCTGTCTTGATGACCGGGCGCTTGTGCGCCGGATTGAGGGCGACGAATTCATCGACCGGAATCTCCGCCAGTTGCGCCGCGAGCTTGATGTCGATCCCGTCCGCAGGCTTTGCCACTGTCGTGAAATACGGACGATTGGGCACCTCCGGCAGATTCAGGCTGGCAAGCGCTTCGGGGTTGGAAAGGATGTTTTTCAGCGCCTGCAGGCGCGGCACGTAATGGCGCGTCTCCGCCGGCAAGGGCAGGCTCGCGTAATCCGTGGGCAGCCCCTTGTTTTCGTTTTTCCGGATCGCGCGGGCAACCGCGCCTTCGCCGCAGTTGTAGGAGGCCAGCGCAAGAAACCAGTCGCCGTGCATCCGGTAGATACTATCCAGATAATCGAGAGCGGCAGAGGTGGAAGCGAGGATGTCGCGCCGCTCGTCGACCCAGGAATCCTGGTGCAAATTGTAATTTTTCCCGGTGCCTGGAATGAACTGCCACAAGCCCGAAGCGCGGCTGCGCGAATGGGCCATCGGGTCGAAGCTGCTCTCGACCATCGGCAACAGCGCCAGTTCAGTCGGAAATCCGCGTTTTTCAAGCTCTTCGACGATGAAATGGAGATAGCGGCGACTGCGCTCGACCATTCGGCGCAGATAATCGGGCCGATTCTGATACCACTCCTGGTAATGCTGCACCAGGGGAGTCTTCAGCTCGGGCATGGAAAAGCCCTTGCGGATGCGTTCGAGCAGATCGTCCGGGGATTCGGTGAGATCGAGCGTCGCCAGCGGCGTTTGCGCGCCCAGATCGACTTCCGGCAGCGGCGGCAAGTTGGCAACGGGGGCGAGAGCGGGAACGGCAACAGGAGCGGGAGCGGGTTCCACCAAAGTCTGCGCCGAAGTTTCTACCGCAGGCAGGCTTTCAACGCTAACCGTCTCATTGGCCGGGAAGATGGAAACCGGAGGCGCGGCAAGGGAACCCGCTATCGGACTGAAATCCACCATGTCGCCCCAGGCCGGGGAACTGAGTATCGCCGCCAACAGGCAGGCCGCAATTTTTGAATTCCGAATCACGCTTTATCTCCTTCGCGTCGCCCAAAGGCGCGTCAGGGGCGGAAAATCTCCCTCTACGCTGTTGCGCCCTGGATCCCATCGCGGGAGGCGCGGGCGGATTGCCATCCGCCCCTGCGAGGCCGTTGTGCACATCCGGCATGTAGCGTGTAGATGGGCAGCGTATGCAAAACCCATCGGAATTACAGAGGGAGAAATGATGGGTTTCGCTGCGCTCACCCCATCCTGGATGTCCTGATTGCCGGTTCAATAAAAGGCAAGAGACGGATTATAAAGCAAATTTCCCGATCGGGGAGTTATGCTTTTGTATTTATTGGTACTTGAAACGCAAGCTATTCCGAGTCAGGTTTCGTCTACAGGCCGCAGGGAAACGTCGCCGGAAAGGATCCGTTCAACCCCCGAATCCGACTCGATCAGCAGGAATCCTCCTTCATCGACACCGAGGCAACGGCCCGCGTTCAGGACTTCGCCACGCACTCCGAACAACGCGACAGGGCGATCCTGCCAGGCATGGCGGCGCATCCATTCCTCGCGCAGCACGGAAAACCCGGCAGAGGAAAAACTTTCGAGCGAGCGCAGCAATTCGGCCAACAAGCGCGCCAGCAATTCGTGGCGGTCGATTCCCGGCAGCGCGGCAGAAAGAGCGGCGGGCGCAAGGGAAAAGGCGGTGTTGTCGTCCTCTCTTCCCTTTTCGTCCTTCTCCGGGGTCTGCGCCGCTTCGGGAGGCAGGTCGAGATTGAGACCGATGCCGATGATCGCTTCGACCATGTGGCGGCTCGTCGAAAGTTCGACCAGAATGCCGCCCAATTTTCCGTAACTGCCTGCCGTCGTCAGCAGGATGTCGTTCGGCCACTTCAGCGCGACACCGGGCACGCCCAGCGATTCCAGCGCGCGGGCAACCGCAACACCGACGGCCAGGGAGAGGCCGGAGAGACGCCCTGCCCCGCCCGCCTGAAGCGGAAAGCGCCAGAGCAGGGAGAAAGTAAGGTTTTTTTCGGGCGCCTCGCGCCAGCTTCGCCAGTTCCGCCCGCGCCGCCCACGTCCGGCCAACTGCCGGTCGGCAACGACGACAGCCCCCGAAGGCGCTCCCCGCGCCGCGCGCGCGGAAAGTTCATCGGAAGTCGATCCGCATTCATCGAGCGCCTCAACGTCAAAGCGCGCGGCATCGGCCCCAAGCAGATCGCGCAGGCGGACAAGATCGAATGTCATGGAAGCTCAGGCGATGAGCGGTCTGCGCGGGTGGATCATTTCAGGTTTGCGATGTCTTTCTGGATCGCGTCGATATTGCGCTGGTGTTGTTCAACCTTGTTTTTATAAGGCTCCAGGCGATCGAGCACCCTTTGGTAATTGCGCTCGCCGCCGAGACGGACGCCTTCCTGCTCTGCCAGTTCCCTCTTCGCCTCTTCCAGGTTTTTTTGTTCTCTATCGAGTTCCTCTTCGAGGATGGCGCGGCGGTCGTTGTCGCGTCCTTTCTGGTCTTCGCTCGAAACCCTGGGAAAATCGCCCGGCGTCGGCGTTTTTACCACCCCCTTGTTTACCGGCGTTGCGGGCACGGTCGAAACCGGGTCGAGGCTGAGTTTCGTACAGCCCTTGCTGGTGACATTGGAATAGGTGACATGTCCCTGCGCATCGACGCATTTATACACATCGGCCTGCGCCAGCGCCGGCGTCACCGCCAGAAGGTAAAGGCTTGCCAGCCAGAGGTGTCGTATTGGTTGCATTGCCTGATTCTCCTGATGATGCAAATGGGAAGTCATGAAGTTTAACGTGAACGCATGCCCAGTGGCTCATTCGGCAGCAGAAATGAAAAAGGCGGCACGCCGCCTTTTTCACAGGGAGCGTACGTTTTTCAACAACTGTAGTACATCTCGAATTCGATCGGATGCGTCGTCATGCGGAAACGCTGCACTTCTTCCATTTTCAGTTCGAGATAGGCGTCGATCCAGTTGTTCGAGAACACGCCGCCACGGGTCAGGAACTCGCGGTCGCGGTCGAGGTAATCGAGCGCTTCTTCAAGGCTGGCGCAGACCGTCGGGATTTTCTTGTCCTCTTCCGGCGGCAGGTCGTACAGATTCTTGTCTGCCGGGTCGCCCGGATGCAGCTTGTTCTGCACGCCGTCCAGCCCCGCCATCAGGAGCGCGGCGAAGCAGAGATAGGGATTGGCAATCGGATCGGGAAAGCGCGTTTCGATCCGGCGTGCCCTGGCGGAATTGACGAAGGGAACGCGGATCGACGCGGAGCGGTTCTTCGCCGAATACGCGAGCTTGACCGGCGCTTCAAAGCCGGGCACGAGGCGCTTGTACGAATTGGTGCCGGGGTTGGTGATCGCGTTGAGCGCCCGTGCGTGCTTGATGATGCCGCCGATGTTGTACAGCGCAAACTCGGAGAGGCCGGCGTAGCCGTTGCCGGCAAAAAGATTCTGGCCATCCTTCCAGATCGACTGGTGCACGTGCATTCCGGATCCGTTGTCGCCGACCATGGGCTTGGGCATGAAAGTGGCGGTTTTCCCGTATTGATGCGCGACGTTGTGCACTACGTATTTTAAAATCTGCGTCCAGTCGGCGCGGCGCACCAATGTGCTGAAGACCGTGCCGATCTCGCACTGGCCGGCGGTGGCGACTTCGTGGTGATGCACTTCGACCGGAACGCCGCAGGCTTCCAGCGCCAGGCACATCGCCGAACGCACATCGTGCAGGCTGTCGACCGGCGGCACCGGAAAATAGCCTCCCTTGACGGGGGGACGGTGGCCGATGTTGCCGCCCTCGAATTTCTCGTTGCTCGACCAGTGCGCCTCCTGCGAAAAAATCTTGCAATAGGAGCCGGACATATCGGTTTTCCATTCCACCGAATCGAAAATGAAGAATTCCGGCTCCGGCCCGAAATAGGCGGTATCGCCGATCCCCGTCGATTTCAGGTACGCCTCGGCGCGTTTGGCAATCGTGCGCGGGTCGCGGTCGTAGCCCTTGCCGTCCGCCGGCTCGGTCACATCGCAGGTCAGCACCAGCGTCGGCTCGTCGTAGAAGGGATCGAGGAAGGCCGTTGCCGGATCGGGCAAGAGCATCATGTCGGAAGACTGGATTCCCTTCCAGCCGGCAATCGAGGAACCGTCGAAAGCATGCCCGTTCTCCATCTTTTCCTCGTTGAATTGCGAGATCGGGATACTGACGTGTTGCTCCTTGCCAAGCGTATCGGTAAAGCGGAAATCGACGAATTTGACATCGTTCTCGGCAACCATATTGAGAACATTCTGCACGGTGCTCATAAAAGGATTCTCCAGAAAAAAAGCGGGCGCACACGGCGCCACAAACCTTAACCGGCTATTTTGCCACAGTCGGGGTAAAGCGTTCTGGATTCGCTGCGCTTAGCCCAATCCGCGAGCCTTTCCCATGGCTTCGAGCGCATTCCGGGCGCACCTGTTTCCGCTTTCTGCCGCCCTGCGAAGGTGCTTCACGGCTTCCGTTGCCTGACGCAAGTACTTCGCAGCCTCGGCATCGTCCCGCGCCACGCCGCGCCCTTTGGCGTACCTCTCTGCAAGCTCATATTGGGCATCCGGATCGCCTCGTTCCGCAGCCTTGCGAATCCACTGCATGGCCTCGGCATCATCCTGCGCGACGCCACGGCCTTCGGCGATCATCGCACCAAGATGATATTGGGCCGCCGTCCAATGCGCCGCAGCCTCCCGCAACCACTTCACGGCCTCGGCATCGTCCTGCGCGACGCCCTGGCCCCTGGCGGTCATCAGTCCAAGATTGAAGCGGGCTTCCGGTATCCCGCACTCCGCCGCCTTTCGATACCACTTCGCAGCCTCGGCATCGTCCCGCGCGACGCCGTAGCCCCTGGCGGTCATCATCGCAAGTTGACATTGGGCATATCCAAATCCCTGTTCCGCCGCCTTCCGATACCATTTCACGGCTTCGGCGTCGTCCCGCGCGGCATACATCTCTCCAAGGTTGAATTGGGCTTCCCGGTTCCCCTGTTCTGCCGCTCGCGCGTACCATTTCATGGCTTTGGCACAATCACGCTCTACGCCTGAATCCCCATCCTCGTACGCCGCCCCAAGGAAAAGCTGCGCCCGCGCATCTCCCTGTTCCGCCGAGCGTCTCAGTTCTTCAATGTAGTGCGCCTTAAGCATCATGCGATCCATCTCGCATGTCTCGTATCCGCGCATAAATCGAAACATTTCATTTTCCCTGGCAATCACAGGACAATCAGTATGCAGGATGGGTAGAGCGCAGCGAAACCCATCGGAGTTCCAATGAGAGTATTCAAGGGCCGGAGCAATAAACAAGTCACCCCGTCCTGGAAAAGAACAACACGCCCGGCAGCGTCTCGAAGTGCACATCGCATGTCAGCAGTTCCGCTCGTTGATGTTGCGCGGTGGCATAGACGATGGCATCGGCTGTTGCGAGGCCGTGCTCGCGATGAAGGTCCGCAGCGAGCAGGGCAATGGTCGTGTCCAGCGGCACGACGGTGCATTTTTGCGTGTAGGCGATCACCTGATCGGCCTCTTCCTCGCCAACTTCGCGCAGCAGCCACTTCGAGAGTTCGAGTTGCACGATGGTCGGCACGATGCACTGCGACTTTGCCGGGAACTGCTTGCCCAGTTTCTGCCCGAGCGCGCTGCCGGTGAGCCACTCGATCCAGGCCGAGGTATCGACGACGCGCAGCGGGGACGGCATCAGTAGCGATCCTTGCGGTCGCGGTAGTCGTCCTTGCGCGCGCCCCTGGCAATCCCTGCCAGTTGATCCAGTTCGGGAACAGGCATCACCAGAACGCCCTTGCCCCTGGGGATGAACACGAACTCCTGCCCGGCCTGCCAATGCTGTTCCTCACGCACGGCCTTGGGAATGGAAATCTGGAATTTGCTCGACAGGGTGGCGGTTGCTCTCATATTTTTAGCTCGTGAATATCGATTGCGTTATTGTAAGAATACAAGCTTCCCTGCACTTGCGCCAATCCGCTCCGCCGGGATGAGCGAAGCGCCATCCGGTCAATGGCGGGCACACCCAGAATTTTCTAAATTTGTTTAAATAATGTTTCGCTACTGTAAAAAGTTTTATCCAATAATTATTTAAACAAATTTAGAAAATCACAGGGTATTCCGAACAAGTCGCCGCTATAATTTCCCCATGCTTTCGCCTGCCGAACTCCCTATCATCCGGGTGCTTCCCGATCAACTCATCAGCCAGATCGCCGCAGGCGAGGTGGTTGAGCGGCCCGCGTCGGTGTTGAAGGAATTGCTGGAAAACGCGCTCGATGCCGGTGCGCGGGCGATCCAGATTCAACTGGAGGAAGGCGGGGTCAAGCTGATCCGGATCGGCGACGACGGCTGCGGGATCGGGCGCGATGAACTTTTCCTGGCGCTCACGCGCCACGCCACCTCGAAGATCGGCAGCCTCGCGGATCTCGAACGGGTTTCCACCTGCGGCTTTCGCGGCGAGGCGCTGGCCGCGATTGCTTCCGTCTCCCGGCTGGCGATCACCAGCCGGCGCACGGGCGCGGCGCACGCCTGGCGGCTGGGAAACAGCACGAATGGAGGAGGAGGCGCATCCCCGGAGCCTGCGGCGCTTTCCGCCGGCACTGTCGTCGAAATGCGCGATCTCTATTACAACACCCCGGCGCGGCGCAAATTTCTCAAGAGCGAAGCGACCGAATACGCGCATTGCCAGGAGATCGTCAAACGCATCGCGCTGGCCTATCCGGAAGTTGCTTTCAGCCTCGCCCACAACGGACGCAATGCGCTGAACCTGCCGCGCGCCGATCTGCCCGCGCGGGTCAAACTCTTGCTCGGCGACGATTTTCTCGCCGCCGCGCGCCCGCTTTCCGCAGAAATCGAAACCGCCGGACTGCGCCTCCACGGTTACGCGGCGCTGCCCGCCTACGCCCGCAACCGGGGCGATCTGCAATTCTGCTACGTGAATAACCGCTTCGTGCGCGACAAGCTGCTCTCGCACGCGCTGCGCGCCGCCTATGAGGACATCCTGCACGGCAGCCGCTATCCGGCTTATTGCGTCTTTCTCGACATCGACCCGGCACTGGTCGATGTCAATGTCCACCCCGCGAAAACCGAAGTGCGTTTCCGCGACGCGCGCGCGGTGCATCAATTCGTCCTGCACGCCGCGCAACGCGCGCTCTCGGCGCCGATGTCCGGGACAGGAACGCCGGAAGATACCGGGAGCAACGAACATCACGGCGCCTTGCCCCGCTTCTCCGGTTTCTCCAGCCCCTCCGCCGAATATCCGCGAAAGCCCTGGCAAAGACCGCTTGGCGTCAACGAGGATTCCCGCGCGGCATATTACGATTTCGCGGCGGCGGCGGCCGCGCCAAGAGCAGGGAACGTGGGCGAGGTATACGACCCTCGCGAGGACTCTGTCGTCCCGCCTCTCGGATATGCCCTCGCCCAACTCCACGGCGTCTATCTGCTCGCGCAAAACAGCATGGGGCTGGCGCTGGTCGACATCCATGCCGCGCACGAGCGGATCCTTTACGAACAACTGAAAAACGCCTGCGACGCCCGCGAAGTCAGCACGCAAACCCTGCTGATCCCGGTGGTCGTCGAAGCCGGGGCGCTCGAAATGGCCTGCGCCGCCGAACACGCCGGACTGCTCGCCACGCTCGGCTTTGAAGTTTCTCCCGTCGGCCCCTCGCAACTGGCGCTACGCAGCGTCCCGGCGCTGTTGCAGAAAGCCGAACCGCAAACCCTGTTCCGGGCGTTGTTGAGCGCGCTCGCCTCCGAAACCTCCGAACACGGCGTCGCCGCGCTTGCCATCGCGCGGCGCAACGAAATCCTCGCCACGCTGGCCTGCCACGGCGCAGTCCGCGCCCATCGCACGCTGACCCTGCCGGAAATGAACGCGCTCCTGCGCCAGATAGAAACGACCGAACGCGCCGACCAATGCAACCACGGCCGCCCGACGTGGACTCAGATTTCGATGGAAGAACTGGACAGGTTTTTTCTGCGCGGGCGGTGAGAGGAAAATTGCCCGCATCCGATCTGCATGTTGGGCTTCGCTACGCTCACATCAACCTATGCCCTAAAAATTATCGGATATTTTATTGGTATTTTTATCCGCCTAAAGGCTGGGGAGGATATCAACCGGCGGAAATACCTTCGAAAAACAAAAAACCGCCCGAACGGCGGTTTTTTGTTATGCTTCCTTCGGGCGGTCGGAAGATCGCCCAGCACGGCGATTTTCTGGCAATTTTGCCCGGAAAGGGGGTGACAGTTGTATGCCTCCAGGATCGTGCAAAGGTCGTCGGCATTTCAAGGTGTTGATGATAATCATTGCCTTGCTGTTGCTGCTCTATAGCTCCAAGCTGCTGTAGAGGAAGTCCCCCACCTGTTACGACACGGGTGGGGCACACTTCATCTGGAAGCTTACCACAATCAAATTCCGGGTCAAGAAACTCCATAGGCACGCAAAAGGCAATCATTGCTGCTTCGGAAAAATTCCTGTCCGGCCCGCGCAGGCCGGATTCCAGATCATTCATCATAAGTCAAGACCGCGTAGAATGAGTGGATCGCGGCGAAACCCATCATTGAGCACAGAGAGAGAAACAAAAACCCGCCCAAGCGGATCTGTTTTATTCACAGCCGCTCCGTCGCCCACTCCACCACCGACTTCAGCGCGGCTTCCAGATGTTGCGGTTGGGTGCCGCCGGCCATTGCCATGTCGGGGCGGCCGCCGCCCTTGCCGCCGACTTTCTGGGCGACGAAGTTGACCAGTTCGCCGGCCTTGGCGCGGGCGACCAGATCCGGGGTGACGCCGGCGATCAGGTTGACCTTTTCGCCCTCGACCGAGGCCAGTACGATGACGGCGGACTTGAGCCTGTCCTTGAGCTTGTCCATCGTCTCGCGCAGGGTTTTCGCGTCGGCGGAATCGAGACGGGCGGCGAGCACGCGCGCATCCTTGACGGCAACCGCCGTGTCGATCAATTCATCGCTCTGGCTGCCGGCCAGTTTCGCTTTCAGGCGGTCCAGTTCCTTTTCCAGGGCGCGGGTGCGTTCCCGTTCCTTTTCGATCTTCTCGCGCAGGTTTTCGGCGTTGGTGCCGAAAAAGCCGGAAACGAAATCGCGGTCGTCTTCGAGCCGCTGCACGTAAGCCAGCGCGTTGTCGCCGGTAATGGCCTCGACGCGGCGGACGCCGGCGGCGACGCCGCCTTCTCCGACGATCTTGAAAAGGCCGATGTCGCCGCTTCTGGCTACGTGCGTGCCGCCGCACAGTTCGCGCGAATCGCCGATATCGACGACACGCACGACCTCGCCGTATTTTTCGCCGAAGAGCGCCATCGCGCCGCTTTTTTGCGCTTCGTCCATCGACATCAGACGCGCCTGCGAATCCCTGTTGTCAAGGATTCCGGCGTTGACCAGCGCCTCGACGCGGCGGATTTCGCCAGCCGTGAGCGGTGCGTTGTGCGCGAAGTCGAAGCGCGTGCGCTCGGCATCGACGAGCGAGCCTCTCTGCTGCACATGCGGCCCGAGCACTTCGCGCAGCGCCTTGTGCATCAGGTGCGTCGCGGAGTGGTTGCGGATGGTGCGCGCGCGCGATTCCGGATCGACGCCGGCCTTGAGGGTGTCGCCAACGCGCAGGCAGCCGCGTTCGAGCCTTCCATGATGTCCGAAGACATCGGACTGGATTTTTTGGGTATCACCAACGCGGAACGAAGCGCCGCCTTCGCATTCCAGCCGGCCACGGTCGCCAACCTGACCGCCGGATTCGGCGTAGAACGGGGTACGGTCGAGCACAACGACGCCATCTTCGCCCTCGTTCAATGCGTCGACGCGCGTTCCGTCGCGGTAGAGCGCGGTAATGCTGCCATTGGCGACAAGCTCCTCATAGCCGCGAAAATCGGTCGCCGGACCCTCGTATTCGAGCACGCCCCTGGCGGCGAATTGCGAATGCCTGCGCGCCTGTTCGCGCTGGCGTTCCATCGCCTCATCGAACCCGGCTTCGTCGATCGTGATGGCGCGTTCGCGGCAGATGTCGGCGGTGAGGTCGAGCGGAAAACCGTAGGTGTCGTAGAGCTTGAACGCGGTTTCGCCGTCGAGCCGTTGCGGGTTCTGCGCCAGCGCGGATTCGAGAATCGCCATGCCGTGTTCGAGCGTCTCGCCGAAACGGATTTCCTCCTGGCGCAGCGTATCGGCCACGCGGCCAGCGGCAGCGGAAAGTTCGGGGTAGGCCTCGCCCATTTCGGCAACGAGGTCGGGGATGAGCTTGTGGAAGAAAGGCTGCGTCTGTCCGAGCTTGTGGCCGTGGCGCAGGGCGCGGCGGACGATGCGGCGCAGCACGTAGCCGCGCCCGTCGTTGGACGGAATGACGCCATCGACGATCAGGAAGGCGCTGGCGCGGATATGGTCGGCAATCACGCGCAGCGAGGGCAAGGAATCGTCGGCAACGCCGGTTTCGCGTTGCGCCGCCTGCACCAGCCGACGCAGGAGGTCGATTTCGTAGTTGCTGTGCACATGCTGCAGGACCGCCGCCAGCCGTTCCAGCCCCATGCCGGTATCGACGCAGGGTTTGGGCAGCGGGTGCAGCGTGCCGCTCTCGTCGCGGTTGAACTGCATGAAGACGAGGTTCCAGATTTCGATATAGCGGTCGCCTTCCGCGTCCGGGCTGCCGGGCGGGCCGCCGGGGATGCCGGGGCCGTGGTCGTAGAAAATTTCGGAACAGGGGCCGCAGGGGCCGGTGTCGGCCATTTGCCAGAAATTGTCGGAAGCGTAGCGCGCGCCCTTGTTGTCGCCGATGCGAATCACGCGCTCGGCGGGAACGCCGATTTCGCCGGTCCAGATCGCATGGGCTTCATCGTCGTCCTGATAGACGGTGATCCACAGTTTTTCGACCGGAAAACCATAGACCCCTGTCAGCAGTTCCCAGGCGTAGCGGATCGCGTCGCGCTTGAAATAATCGCCAAAGGAGAAATTGCCGAGCATCTCGAAAAAGGTATGGTGCCGCGCGGTGTAGCCGACGTTCTCCAGGTCGTTATGCTTGCCGCCGGCGCGCACGCAGCGCTGCGCCGTGGTGGCGCGGGTATAGGGACGTTTTTCCTGGCCGAGAAAGACATCCTTGAACTGCACCATGCCGGAGTTGGTAAAGAGGAGCGTGGGATCGTTGGCCGGAACCAGCGGCGAAGAGGGCACAACGGCGTGCCCCTGGGATGCGAAGTAATCCAGAAATTTTTTACGAATGTCGGCGCTGTTCATCGTCGTGGAGCCTTGTTGGGCGAATGGAATGAAAACCTTGGATTTTACCCGCAGGAAGCCGGAAAACGGTTGTCAAAGCGGTTTCGATTTAATCCTGTACCTATTGGGATTCGTAGGGACGGCATTCTGCCGCATGAATCGAAACCGCTCTAAAGATGCTATCCATGCTGGCGGGAAGCCTGAATTTTTGCGCGAACCCACATTCAATGCTCGTATAATGATTTATTCAATTTCAAGGTTCGGCAAACGATGTCGAATATCGAAATCCTCGGGCCATCCCGGTTTTTCTCAATGACATCGACAATGGAGACCCCACGATGATTCTCGACCGGTTTTTTCACATGATGGCGGACAAGGAAGCTTCGGATATTTTCATTTCCGCCGGCGCTCCGATCCATATCAAGATCCAGGGCAATACGGTTCCGGTCAACCAGCAGATCATGCAGCCGCAGATGATCGAGAAGATCGCGCGCGAGCTTTTGTCTCCGGTGCAATTCACCAGCTTCGAGGAAAAAAGGGAAATGAACCTCGCCTTCAGCATTGCGAGCGTCGGCAATTTCCGGATCAACCTCTTTCGCCAGCGCGGCTCGATTTCAATCGTGATCCGCTACATCCTGAGCCAGATTCCCGAGCTTCATACCCTCGGCATGTCTCCGGTGCTGCCCGACCTGGTCATGCTCAAGCGCGGGCTGGTGCTGATTGTCGGCGCGACCGGCGTCGGCAAGTCGACGACGATCGCAGCGATGCTCGATTACCGCAACGAACGCTATGCCGGCCATATCCTGACGATCGAGGATCCGATCGAATATCTGTTCCGGCACAAGAAGTCGATCGTCAATCAGCGCGAACTGGGCATGGATACGGACGACTGGGCGACGGCGCTGAAGAACGCGATGCGCCAGGCGCCCGACTGCATCGTGATCGGCGAGATCCGCGACCGGGATACGATGGCCGCCGCCATCGGCTACGCGCAGACGGGCCACCTTTGCATCGCCACATTGCACGCGAACAACTGCTATCACGCGCTCAACCGGATCATCAACTTCTTCCCGCTGGACAGCCGCAATGCGCTCTATCTCGATCTCTCGGCAACGCTGAAGTCCATCGTGGGACAACGCCTCGTCCGCAAACCCGACGGCCGGCGCGTCCCGACCTGCGAGGTGATGATGAATTCGCGCTATGTGCAGGATCTGATCGAGCGCGGCGAGATTTCGTCGATCAAGGACGCGATGGAGCAAAGCCTCGCGCCCGGATCGTGCACCTTCGAGCAGGATTTGTTCCGGCTCTACAGCGAGGGGATGATCACCCTCGACGAAGCCCTGCTCCACGCCGATTCGCCGACCAACCTGTCGTGGATCATCAACAACTCCGGTTTCAGTATGAGCAAGAAGGAAGAGCATGCCCTGGAGAAGGCGGAGAAGGAAGGGCCCTCGTTCACCGATTTCGAATTGAATCTGCCGGATGCCGAAGCCCTGCCCGAGCTCGAAGACGAAGCCGACCTGGACCACGACCACACCCTCAATCTCAGAAAGCCGGAACAAAGGCAACTGGAGCGTGTTTGAGCCGTACCTGCGCCTTGCCGCCCGGCTTGTTGACGAATCTGCCTGTGCCGCTTCCTGATGCCCGGAAAAACCGGCTTTCCGCCTGCTGATCCGGGCGTATCCGCCTCAAATATCCCCTGCAGAAAGCCTCCCATGGCCGCAAAATCCTCTCTTCCGTTTCCAGAACTCCTGACGCTGCGCGATTTCCTGCGCCATGCCGTCAGCCAATTCAACGCCGCCGGTCTCATTTTCGGGCATGGCAGCGACAACGCCTGGGACGAAGCCGTCTACCTGCTGCTCCATACCCTTCATCTGCCGCTCGACCGCCTCGAACCTTTCCTGGACGCCCGCCTGACGGCAGACGAGCGTGGGGCGGCGCTGAAAATCATCGACCGCCGCTGCCGCGAACGCCTGCCCGCCGCCTATCTCACGCGCGAAGCCTGGCTCGGGGAATACCGTTTTTATGTCGACGAGCGGGTCATCGTGCCGCGTTCGTTCATCGCCGAATTGCTGTTGCGCGATGCCCTTGAACTTTGGCTTCCCGAGCCGGAGGGTATCGACGGCATTCTCGATCTGTGCACAGGCTCCGGCTGCCTGGCGATTCTCTCCGCGATTTTCTTTCCACAGGCCGCCGTCGATGCCGTCGACATCTCCGCCGACGCGCTGGAAGTCGCGCAGAAAAATGTCGCGGATTACGAATTGCAGGCGCAGGTGCATTTGCATCGGGGCGACCTGTACGCGCCCGTTTCCGGACGCCTGTATGACCTGATCGTTTCCAACCCTCCCTATGTCAATGCCCGCGCAATGAAACACCTGCCGCCGGAGTACCGGCACGAACCCGCCCTGGCGCTTGCCAGCGGCGCGGACGGACTCCAGGCCACGCGCAGGATTCTGTCCGATGCCGCCGCGCATCTCAAACCCGGCGGCGTGCTGATCGTCGAGATCGGACACAACCGCGCCGCGCTGGAAAAGGCCTTTCCAAAAACGCCTTTCACCTGGCTGGAAACCAGCGCCGGCGACGGTCATGTCTTCCTGCTGCGACGCGAGGAATTGCCCTGAGAAAGCGCCGATTTTCTAAATTACTTAAATAATGATCCGCTACTGTAGTGATTTTTGATCAGTAGTGTCCGGTTTGTTTTCTGCCCCCTGTCCGAAGATCCGCTATTGACGCGGGTTTAAGGATGCTCTGAACAAGTCACCGCGCCGTGCGCATCTGCGGAGTCGGGCGGTCTGCGGCGTTGCAAATCCTCGCCATAGCGACGGCTATGGCTGCGGTTTGCGCCTTGCATCCCATCCCGATCCGCAGCGCGCACTTACCGCTCGACTTATTCAGAGCATCCTTAAAGGGTTTTCGGGGTGTCCGCGATTTGAATTTTGCTTGTTGGATTTGCGATGCTTTCGGGTTTTACCGACCCGGGGTGACGCATGAACGTGGGCAAGACGCTGTTCGCACAGGTGATGGAGTACGTCCCGTGGAAAACCTTCGGGCGCATTGAGCAGACCGTTCCAGCGGTGTCATTTGCGACCAGCGCATCAGGCTCAACGGCCTTTGCTCGGCCAGAAAGTACCCGGAACACTTGCGGCGCATTCGCTTCAAGGCCCCCGTGTCAGGCAAGAGCCTCGTCTTCTTGACCAACAACACCCGCTTGCCGGCACTGACGATCGCCGCGCTGTACAAGAGCCGATGGCAGGTCGAGTTGTTCTTCAAGTGGATCAAACAGCACCTGCGCATCAAGCGATTTCTGGGCACCCGCGAGAACGCCGTGAAAGCGCAAGTCTGGTGCGCCATCGCCACTTACGTCCTCATTGCCATCGTCAAGAAAGAGCTTCACCTGGAGGCATCGCTCTACTCTTGCCTACAGATTCTGTCCGTCTCCGCCTTCGAGAAAACCCCGATTCCATGCGCCTTGCAGCCCGATC
>WQZF01000044.1 GCA_009780885.1 Betaproteobacteria bacterium
ATGGCGTAACAGGCGCCGAAGGCGCCCCGCATTGTGTAGGGGCGGGTGGTACGGGCGGGTTTCAAACCCGCCCCTACGCCGCCCGTACAGGAATCCCCAACCTTCAGGTTGGGGTGACTCAAATGGCGCGTTGAATCTCCATAAAACTTCGCATTCCCTCGCGGCGGGAATAAAATGTGGAGACTATTGGAGGCGCATCATGGAAGATTCACAAGCCCCGGAAACCCCGGCCACCCGATTTCTTCGGCAGCACCGGATTGCGTGCTCGGTGCATTTTTATACCTACGAGGAACATGGCGGCACGAAAGTTTCGTCCCGTGCCCTCAACGTTTCCGAACACAGCGTGATCAAGACCCTGGTGTTCGAGGATGAGCTTGGCAAGCCGCTGATCGTGCTGATGCACGGCGACCGAAAGGTTTCGGTCAAGGAGCTGGCGCGGCAGATCGGCGTCAAGAAAGTCAGCCCGGCCAAACCCGAAGCCGCCAAGCGGCACACCGGCTATCTTGTCGGCGGAACCAGTCC
Organism: Betaproteobacteria bacterium; assembly: GCA_009780885.1. Classification (GTDB taxonomy): domain Bacteria; phylum Pseudomonadota; class Gammaproteobacteria; order Burkholderiales; family Rhodocyclaceae; genus WQZF01. The sequence goes on from WQZF01000044.1 coordinate 523, forward strand.
GTTCGGCACGAAGAAGAAACTTCCCGTCTATCTCGAAAAAACCGTTCTCGATCTGCCGCTGATTTATATCAACGGCGGACGCCGTGGCTTCCTCGTCGGCATTCATCCGCACGATCTCCTGAACACCCTGCAACCGATACCGGTCGCGGTCGGCCTGGCGAGCGCTTCGTAGTCTGGAGCGAGCGCAGCGGCGCTTTTTCCTGAAAATTTTCTAAATCTGTTTAAATAATTATTTGCTGAAAATCACTACAGTAGCGAAACATTATTTAAACAGATTTAGAAAATTGAGCCCAAAAAACCAGGCGCCCAAAACCCTCTTCAGCCGTTCAGGGGATGAACCGCAATCCTGTATTTCCCGGCCACGCGCAAATACAGCTCGCGCGCTGAAAGCACCCGTGGATCCGCCGGATTTTTCTTCCATGCCATTTGCAAATACCCTTGCGCCTGCGACGCCTTCTGCGCGTCCCATTGGCGCTGGTCGAGCAGGGTGAGAATGGCCTTTGTGGCGTTGACCAGGAATTGCACGTTCGGCACCCGTTCTGCCGCCTCGACGAGGAGTTGGACCGAGCCTTCAAAATCACCGGCGCGCGCTTTCATCACACCTTCGTTGTTGATGGAGATGATTTCGCGGCTGACTTCCTCAAGCAGCGCCTTGCCTGCTTCTTCCTGCCCGGTGCGGGTGAAAACGCCCTGGATGCGGGCGATGATCTGGCGGTCTTCATTGTTTTCGGCGGCGACGCGACGCAGGATTCCACGTCCGGCCTCGGCATCTCCGGCGGCAAGGCAGGCGTGCGCCAGATCGACATCGAGGCGCTGCGAGAGCACCGTGCTGGCAGTGCCGGAAGTTTCGGATTCGGCGCTGAGTTCCTCGCGCATTTTCATTGCCTGATTCAAGGCGTCCCTGGCCTTGCCGGGTTCGCCTTCCTTGTCGCTGCACAGGCTGTCGAGCACCAGCGCGGCGTATTCGCCTTCCTTGTGGCCGCGCCAGTTGCGGCGCAAATCCTGGATCACCCTGCGCGCGCCATCGGCGGCGTTGCGGTCGAGCAGCACGCGGGCGAGGTTGGCGTAATCGTCGACCTGTTGCAGGGAAGAGCCCCGGCTCCGTTCGAGCACCTTGACATAGGCTTTTTCCGCCCGTTCAAAATCGCCGTTGCGCATCGCGATTTCCCCGACGCTGCGCTGGCGCAGGGAATTGTTCGGCGAAATGCGCGCCGCTTCCTGCAAGGCCGCCTGCGCTTCCTGCGGATTCCCCAACTCTTCCTCGACCTGCGCCAGGAAGTCGTAGGCCGCCATGTATTGCGGCGAGATTTCGACCAGCCGCCTTGCCGTTGCGCGTGCTTCTTCCGTTTGCCCGAGGCCGTGCTGGGCGATGGCCTCTCCCATTTCCGCCCAGGGGAGCGAATGCTCGGCGAGTATCTGCCGATACAGCGTCTCGGCATCCTTGTATTCGCCGAGCGCGTTCAGGGTCTCGCCCTTGATCCTCAGTGCTTCGAGCCGATAGGAAGGAGTTTCGGCGATCAGCGCGTCGCACGCGCTTGCCGCCGCCAGATAGGAACCTTCTTCGAGGAACTGGAAAATCCTGGAAAACACCAGCTTCTTGTAAAGCGCCTTGAGCATTCGCCCCTGCAACTGGTCGGTGGTGAAGGGCTTGATCAGATAATCGTCGGGCGTGAGTTCGGCAACCGAAATCACGTTGTGATAGGAACGCTCGCTCGTGAGGATCATGAAAACCGTCGATAGCGGAATCATGCGCTGGCGGCGCAATTCCTCAAGCAATTGCTGCCCGTCGCGGTCGTCGAGCAGATAATCCGAAAGGATAATATCGAAGCGATGTCCCTTGACCTGGCGCAGGGCATCGGTGGAAGAGGCCGCGCCGATCACGCTGGTGACGCTCAGCGAGGAAAGCATCAGGCGCAGGGAATCACGCGCATTCTGATGCCGGTCGACGATCAGGACGCGCTTTCCCGGAAGTTCCTTTTCCAGGAGCTGCGCGCGTTTCAGGGAAGAATCGGTGCTCATGGGCGAAAGGGTACGTCCTTGGCGGGCTAAATTCAAGTCTCATAAGGCATAAGAAAACCGGGGGATTTCCGGAAGGATTCCGGACGTGAAGCTTGGAAATGTACATAATTCTTGACAAAAATGTCGTGAATTCTGTACATTTCACTCATGAAAACGATTGTCTTCATGGGCGATAGCCGTGATCGTCTCCGGGATTTTCCAGAGAATGCCCGGTACGAAATCGGCAAACAGCTCCTGCGTGTGCAGGAAGGACTTGATCCGCTGGACTGGAAACCCATGAAGACGGTCGGCGCAGGAGTGCGCGAAGTGATTGTGCGCACGGGCGGGCAATTTCGTGTGTTCTATCTGGCCAACATCGGCAACGCCGTGTATGTGCTGCACGCCTTCCAGAAAAAGACACAGAAAACCAGCCCGAAAGACATCGCCCTGGGACGGGAACGATTCAAGCAGATTGGAGATTGAGATGAGTGAGAGGATGACCGTCAGTTGCGGTAACGTGTTCGAGGATTTGGGTTTTCCGCCGGATGAGGCCGCAGCCATGATGGCGCGTGAAACGCTGCTGATTGCGCTCGAAAAGGAACTGCGTCGACGCGGCAAGAAACAGCAGGAGCTGGCCGACGAATTGGGGATTCCCCGCACGCGCATTTCCGAGGTCTTGCACCGGAGGACGGATCGGTTCAGCGTGGATAAGCTGGTCGGCCTGTTGTATCGCGCAGGAAAGCGCGTGGAGTTGCGCGTTCGCTGAAGCGCCGCAGCCGGGAAACCGGTATCCAGGCATCCGGGGTGCAACGCGGCCAGAATTCCAGGGGGTTCGTGGAGCTTCTTTCCGATAACGTAAAATTGACCCCTTTTTCTCCGAAGACGCTCCATGGATTTTCCCGGTTCCTTTGATGTCATTGTTGTCGGCGGCGGCCATGCCGGAACCGAAGCGGCGCTGGCTGCTGCACGGATGGGGCGGAAAACGCTGCTGTTGACGCACAGTCTCGATACGCTCGGCGCGATGAGTTGCAATCCCTCGATCGGCGGAATCGGCAAGGGGCATCTGGTCAAGGAAGTCGATGCGCTCGGCGGCGCGATGGCATCGGCTGCGGATGTGGCGGGAATCCAGTTCCGCATCCTGAATGCCTCGAAAGGGCCGGCGGTGCGCGCGACGAGGGCGCAGATGGATCGCGCGCTCTATCGCCGGGAGATTCGCGCGCGGCTGGAAAACCAGCCGAATCTCTCGCTGTTCGCGCAAGGCTGCGACGATCTGCTCATCGAAGGCGGGCAGGTCTGCGGCGTGGTGACGCAATTCGGCGTCCGCTTTTCGGCGCGCGCCGTCGTCCTCGGCGCGGGAACCTTTTTGAACGGGCTGATCCATGTCGGGCTGAAAAATCATCGCGCCGGACGCCTGGGCGAGCCGCCCGCGCTGTCCCTGGCGGCGCGGCTGCGCGAATTGCAGTTGCCCGCCGGCCGCCTGAAGACCGGAACGCCGCCGCGCCTGGATGGAAAGACGATCGACTTTTCCAAGATGCAGGCGCAGCATTCGGATTCCCCGCTGCCGGTCTTTTCCTTTCTCGGCGAGGCCGCGCAGCATCCGAAGCAACTGCCGTGCTGGGTGGCGCAAACCAACGCGCAGACGCACGAAATCATCCGTTCCGGGCTGGACCGTTCGCCGCTCTATTCCGGCGTGATCGAAAGCGTCGGCCCACGTTATTGCCCCTCGATCGAAGACAAGATCCACCGCTTTGCCGGCAAGGACAGCCACAACGTCTTTCTTGAGCCGGAAGGGCTGGAAACGCACGAAATCTATCCGAACGGGATTTCGACCTCGCTGCCTTTCGATATCCAGTTGCGGCTCGTGCGTTCGATCCAGGGGCTGGAAGACTGTCACATCCTGCGTCCCGGCTACGCGATCGAATACGATTACTTCGACCCGCGCGCGCTCAAATCCTCGCTGGAAACGCAGGCGGTTGCGGGGCTTTTTTTCGCGGGGCAGATCAACGGCACCACCGGCTACGAGGAAGCCGCGGCGCAGGGCCTGCTTGCCGGCGCGAACGCCGCCCTTTACGCTGCCGGACGCGAGGCGTGGGTGCCGCGCCGCGACGAAGCCTATCTCGGCGTCATGGTCGATGACCTGGTGACGCGCGGCGTCGCCGAACCGTACCGGATGTTTACCAGCCGCGCCGAATATCGCCTCAGTCTGCGCGAGGACAACGCCGACTTGCGCCTCACCGAACAGGGCCGCGCCCTGGGGCTGGTCGATGACGCCCGCTGGGAGGCGTTCTGCCGCAAGCGCGACGCGATTGCCCGCGAAGAAGCGCGCCTGCGCCGCATCTGGCTCAACCCGGCGCTGTTGCCGGCGGAAACGGCGATTCCCGTGCTCGGCAAGCCGATCGAGCGCGAATATTCGCTCTTCGAGCTTTTGCGCCGCCCGGAAGTGACGCACCGGACGCTGGCGCATCTTTCGCCGTCGGCGCTGCCGGACGATCCGGAATGCACTCCTGAAGTGATCCAGCAGGTCGAAATCCACGCCAAATACCAGGGCTATGTCGAGCGGCAGAAAAACGAGGTCGAGAGAAGCCGCGCGCAGGAAGAAACGCGGCTGCCGCCGGAAATCGACTACGCCGAAGTGCCGGGGCTTTCGCACGAAGTACGCCAGAAGCTTTCGCAGCAGCGCCCGCAGACGCTGGGGCAGGCATCCCGCATCCAGGGTGTGACCCCGGCGGCGATTTCGCTGCTCCAGGTTTATCTGAAGCGCCGTTCCACGCCTTCCGCCGCATGAACAGGGTATGAACAAAAATACCGCGCCCGAAGAATCGCTGGAGGTCCTGCGGGCAGGAATCGCCGCGCTCGGCCTCGACGATCTGCCGCCGGAAATCCCGGAGGCGCTGCTTGCTTACGCAAAACTGTTGCGGAAATGGAATGCCGTCTACAATCTCACCGCAATCCGGGGGGAAGAAAAAACGCTCAGTCACCATCTTCTCGATGCGCTGGCGGTTTTGCCCTATTTGGAACCGGACACTCCGAGCCTGCTCGATGTCGGCAGCGGCGGCGGAATTCCCGGCCTGGTATTGGCGCTGGCGCGGCCCCGAATGGCGGTGACGCTGATCGACAGCAACGGCAAGAAGGCGGCCTTCCTGCGCCAGGCGGCCATCGAACTGGGCTTGCGCAATGTCAGGGTGCAGGCGGCCCGCGTCGAAGCCTTTAGTCCGGAAGAAAGATTTCCCGCGATCATCTCGCGCGCCTTTGCCGATCTGGCCGGTTTCGTTCTTCCGACCCGGCATTTGCTGCTGCCGGGAGGATCATGGTGGGCGATGAAGGGATTGCGCCCCGATGCGGAAATCGCCGCGCTGCCGCAAGGCATCGAAGTCGCGGCCTTTCATCCGCTGAAGGTGCCGGGAGTGGAAGCCGAACGTTGTCTGTTGCAATTGCAGGAAAGGTAAGGAAAGTGGCGAAAATTCTTGCGGTAACGAACCAGAAGGGCGGTGTCGGCAAAACGACCACGGCGCTCAACCTCTGTGCCGGACTGGCCCTGCTCGGCGAGCGGGTGCTGCTGGCCGACCTCGACCCACAGGGCAACGCCACCACCGGCTGCGGCGTCGTCAAGCAGGATGTGCGGCGCACCGTCTATCAACTGCTGATCGGGAACGCCAGCTTTGCCGAAGCCCGTTTGCGCGTCGCCTTCAACGACTTCGCCTTCGACCTCCTGCCGGCCAACCGCGAACTGGCGGGTGCGGAAATCGAACTGATCGAACTGGAGGCCCGCGAATACCGGCTGCGCCAGGCGCTGGACGGCGTTTCCGGCGAATACGATTTCATCATCATCGACTGCCCTCCGGCGCTCAACCTGCTCACCGTCAATGGACTGGCGGCGGCGCAGGCGGTGATGATCCCGATGCAGTGCGAATACTACGCGCTCGAAGGACTCTCCGACCTCGTCAACACGCTGAAGAAAGTGCGCGCCCACCTGAACCCGGTGCTCGAAATCGAAGGCTTGCTGCGCACCATGTACGACCCGCGCGCGACCCTGACGCAGCAGGTTTCCGGCGAACTGGAAAAGCATTTCGGCGACAAGGTTTACAAAACCATCGTTCCGCGCAACATCCGGCTTGCCGAAGCGCCCTCGTATGGAAAACCGGCGCTCGCGTATGACCGGAATTCCCGTGGCGCCCAGGCGTATTTCGCCCTGGCGCAGGAAGTTCTCGAACGGCGGCAGCGCAAGGAAGGCAATACAGCATGAAAAAACTGAAAGGACTGGGGCGCGGACTCGACGCGCTCCTCGGCGGCGACAGCGACGGCAACACAGCCAATGGCGGCAGGGAAGAACAGCGCGCCCTTCCCGTCGATGCCCTGCAACCGGGAAAATACCAGCCGCGTACCCGGATGGACCAGGCATCGCTCGAAGAACTGGCCGCCTCGATCCGCGCGCAGGGCCTGATGCAGCCGATCCTGGCGCGTCCGCTCGATGGCCTCGGCAAGCATTACGAAATCATCGCCGGCGAACGCCGCTGGCGTGCCGCGCAGCTTGCGGGATTGACCGAAATCCCGGCGCTGATCCGCGAAATCCCGGACGAGTCGGCGCTCGTCATGGCGCTCATCGAAAACATCCAGCGCGAAAACCTCAACCCCATCGAAGAGGCGCTCGGCCTGCAACGCCTGGTCGACGAATTTTCGATGACCCACCAGCAGGCGGCGGACGCCGTGGGCCGCTCGCGCCCGGCAGCTTCCAACCTCCTGCGCCTCTTGCAGTTGGCCCCGCCGGTACAGGAAATGCTGGTCGAAGGCGCCATCGACATGGGCCACGCCCGCGCCCTGCTGCCGCTTTCCGGCGCGGGACAGGTGCAACTCGCGCAGCGCATCGCCCAAAAGGGCCTCTCCGTGCGCGACGCCGAACGCCTTGCGCAGACCGCGCAAAAACCACCGCGCGAAAACGAAAAACCCCTTTCCGCAGACCGCGACCTCCTGCGCCTCCAGGAAGAACTCGCCGACATCCTCGGCGCCCCCGTCACCCTGCGCGCCAGCAAAAAAGGCAACGGCCGCATCGAAATCTCCTTCTCCGACCTGGATCAGCTCGACGGAATCCTTCAGAGGTTGCGGGATTGAGTGGGTCTCTGGCGGGTTTTTTGAATTTCTATTTTCTAAATTTACTTAAAGAATAGCGCATAGGTTGGGCTCCGCTTCGCTCACCCCAACCTATGCTGAAGAGGTTTTTTCTGCTATATTTCTAAATTACTATAATAATTATTTGATAATAACCACTACAGTAGTTAAACATTCTTTAAGTAAATTTAGAAAATAAATTTATTCACTCGGCAATTATTGATCCGGCCCATAGATACTCCAATTATGTAGGATGGGTAGAGCGCAGCGAAACCCGTCATTTCTTCATCTGGAATTCCGATGGGTTTCGCTACGCTCTACCCATCCTACGTACTTGATTGAATCGAAACCGCGCTAGCCGGACAAACCAGCCGCCAGCATCCGGGTGATTTCCGCCGCTGGCGCGCTCATGCAGCGACTGCTGTTCTGGCCGCTCCACAGCGGCGTGAAGTCGGTGCGGCCCGCTTTTTCAGCGGCAGCGCGCAGCGGCGCGATGGCGGCGCTCGCCAGCGGAAACGCCGGTGCGGCGGGGCTGATGGGGCCAAGTTCACGCATGATGCGGTTGAGGATGCCGCGCGCCGGGCCGCCGGTGAAACAGTTGGTCAGCGCCGTGTGGCGCGCGGCCTCGCTTTGCAGCGCGGCGCGGTAGAGGGGCGAGGTGCTGGCTTCATCGGCGCACAAGTAGGCCGTGCCCGCCTGCACCCCGGACGCGCCCAGCGTCAGCGCGGCGCGCACGCCAGCGGCGTCGGCAATGCCGCCAGCGGCGATGACCGGCACGCGCACGGCGGCCACGATCTGCGGCAGCAGGGCGAAGCTGCCCTGCTGCTCGCTCAGGTCGTGGCTCAAAAAATGCCCGCGATGACCGCCCGCCTCCAGTCCCTGCGCGATCACCGCGTCGGCGCCGTGCTGCTCAAGCCACCGCGCCTCGCGCACGGTGGTGGCCGAGGACAGCACGAAAGCGCCCCAGGATTTGACGCGCGCCAGCAATTCAGGCGCCGGCAGGCCAAAGTGAAAACTGAGCACCGGCGGCTTGAATTCGGCCAGCAACTCGGCGGCTTCGGCGCTGAACGGCACGCGGCCCGCGCCAGCAGGCACGGCGTCGATGTCGAGGCCGAATTCGGCGTAATACGGTTTGAGCGCCGCGCGCCATGTAGCCTCGCGCGCTGCGTCGGGCGCGGGTTGCGTGTGGCAGAAAAAATTGAGGTTATAAGGCAGGGCGCTGGCCGCCAGCAACGCCAGTTCGGCGCGCAGGGCATCGGGCGCCAGCATGGCGCAGGGCAGCGATCCGAGCGCGCCGGCGCCGCTGACGGCCAGCGCCATCCGGCTACCCTGCGCGCCCGCCATCGGCGCTTGAATCAAGGGCCAGCGCGTGCCCATCCGTTCGGCAAGTGCGTTCATGCGGCCATTATGGTGGATTCCGCCGCCGCTTCCATCGGCGCTCATTTATTTGCGGCGCGAAGCGCCGGAAATTAAAAGCCCCCTTTTCAAAGGGGGTGCCCCGCAGGGGCGGGGGTTTGTGGTTTTGCGTTCAAATGCGGCGCAAAGCGCCGGAAATGAACGCAACCACCCTGTCGGCTGCGCCGCCACCCCTCCACGGAGGGGAATTGAATAGAACTCATCGCTTGGGATAAGCGCAGCGAAACCCATCATTTCTCCTCCTGAAATTCTAAATTTGACTAAAGAATTATTTATTAACAGACACTACAGTAGAGAAACATTATTTAAGTAATTTAGAAAATCAACGCCTTTCCAGGCTATTCTCCCCGAACCACCACCCGCGTCCCCGAAGCCCATTCCCGCAAGCGCCCCACTTCTGCCGCTGCGCCATAGCCTTCCGCGTGGAAAAGTCCGAGCACTTCGCTTGCGGATTCCGGGGCGCAGGCGACGAGGAGGCCGCCGCTGGTTTGGGGGTCGGTGAGGAGGATTTGTTGCCAGGGGGCGATGTCGCGCAGTTCTACTTCTTCGCCGTAGGAGGACCAGTTCCGCGCTGAAGCGCCCGTTTTGGTTCCTTCCTGCGCCAGCGCGCGAGCCGCTTCGATCAGCGGCAGCGCCTCGAAGGGGAGTTCGGCGCGGCAGGCCGAAGCGCGGCAGAGTTCGAGCAGGTGGCCGAGCAGGCCGAAACCGGTGACGTCGGTCATTGCGTGTACGTCGTCGCGCAGGCCGAGCTTTGCGCCGATGCGGTTCAGTTGGGTGGTGAGGGCGATCATCGCGGCATAGGCGGCATCATCCAGCCGCCCCGATTTTTGCGCCGCGCTCAGGATTCCGATGCCCAGCGGCTTGCCCAGGATCAGCACGTCTCCCGGCCTGGCGCCCGCGTTGCTTTTCACTTTTTGCGGATGCGCGAGTCCCATTGCGGCGAGGCCGTAGATTGGTTCGACGCTGTCGATGGAATGTCCGCCTGCGACCGGGATGCCCGCTTCCTGGCAGATGCTCGCGCCGCCTTCGAGCACGCGGGCAATGAGTTCCAGCGGCAGTTTGGCGATGGGCATTCCGACGAGCGCCAGCGCGAGGATCGGCGAGCCGCCCATGGCGTAGATGTCCGAAAGCGCGTTGGCCGCCGCGATGCGTCCGAAGTCGAAGGGATCGTCGACGATGGGCATGAAGAAATCCGTTGTCGCGATCAGGGCCTGTTGTTCGTTCAGTTGGTAGACCGCCGCGTCGTCGCTCGTCCGGGTTCCGATGAGCAGTTCCGGCGGCGCAATTCCGGCGGGGAGGCGCGACAGCATTTCATTGAGCACGGCGGGCGCGATTTTGCAGCCGCAACCGCCCCCATGCGAGAATTCCGTCAATCTGATTTTTTCACTCATGTTTTTTCCTATGTCTTCACTGTTGTCCTTTGATCTTTCCAGTGCGCTCGAAGAACGCGCGGATTACGACGAGATCGTCGATGTCCGCTCTCCCGCCGAGTTCATGGAAGATCATATCCCCGGCGCGTTGAATTGTCCTGTGTTGAGCGACGAGGAGCGTCACGAAGTCGGCCTGCTCTATACGCGATCTGCGTTCGAGGCCAGGAAGCTGGGCGCGGGGATGGTGGCAAGGAATATCGCCGCGATGCTGGAGACGCATTTCGGCGACCGCCCCAAGCACTGGCGCCCTCTCGTCTATTGCTGGCGCGGCGGGATGCGGAGCCAGAGCGCCGCGCTGTGGTTCAACCTGATCGGCTGGCGTGCCAGGCAACTCACGGGAGGGTACAAGACGTGGCGAAGATATGTCCTCGACTTGCTGGCGAGCCAGAGCGCAAGGCTTCAGTGGCGCGTGATCTGCGGCGCGACCGGCAGCGGCAAGACGCGCTTGCTCGCGGCGCTGGCCGCGCGGGGGGAGCAGACGCTCGATCTCGAAGCCCTGGCCGCGCACCGGGGATCCGTGCTCGGCAGCCTGCCGGATCGCGGACAGCCGACGCAAAAATGGTTTGAAACCTGCATCGCCGAACGGATCGAAGGTTTCGATCCGGAGAAGCCGGTCTATGTCGAAGCCGAAAGCCGGAAGATCGGAGTCCGCGCCGTGCCCGAAGCGCTGATCGAAGCGGTGCGCGCCGCGCCGTGCATCGAGATCCACGCCGCGCAGGAAGCGCGGCTCGACTATCTGCTTGAGGACTATGCCTGGCTGGGCGACGATCCCGCCACGCTTGCGGCCAGGCTCCAGCGTCTGCGCGGTTTCGTCGACCGCGCCACGCTGACCCGCTGGCAAGGCTGGGCGCATGAACGCAATCTGCCGGAGCTGTTCGGGGAACTTATCTCCCGCCACTACGACCCGCTCTACGCGCGCTCGCAGCATAAGAATTTTCCCCAACTCGCCAGCGCGCGGCAGTTGATGACGAATGATCTGTCGGAAGATGCGTTCCGGAGGCTGGCGGCGGAAGTGGTTTCCTTTTCGCCGTGATGTATGTAGTCTGCAAGAGCCAGGCGGCGTGCGAAGGAGCTCGCCATTCATGATGACCGTACAGGATTTCCGGAGTAGGAGATTTGCATGAAATCGAATGAAACCTTGATCTTCCGGGCTGCGCTTTTGGATCGATTGTCAATCTGCCGTGATATAGAAATCGAAGCATCGAAATCGCTCTATCAATTGGCCGAGGCGATCATGGCGTCCTTTGACTTTGAGTTCGATCACGCGTTTGGCTTTTACAGCGGCCTTACGCCATCGAAAATGCGAGATGCCTACCCCAAGTACGAGTTGTTCGCCGACATCGGCGAGACTGGCTCTGGCTCCCGTTCTCTCGGCGTCAAGAAAATTCCCGTATCACAGGCATTTCCGAATGTTGGACATGCGCTGTTGTTTCTGTTCGACTATGGGGATCAATGGTTCTTCCGGGTGAAACTGAGCAGTATCGGCACAAAGCTCGCAAGGACGCGATACCCGCGTGTGATTGCAAGCAAAGGCGAAGCGCCGACGCAATACGAATACTACGGCGAAGACGGCGAATAGCCTGCCCGGAATGAGCAGGGCACGACGGAATTCATCGGTTGAACGGATCGTTCAATCCGGCGCTGCACTGCGCGAGGGCACATTGAACGCGCTGTCACGCAATTGCGTGAGGACGGCGCTGCCGTCATCGGCAACGCGAAACTCGCCGTAACGGGCCGATTCGTAGATTTTTCCCTGTCCTTCTTCCAGGAAAAAGGCATTGGGCAGGCGATACCGGAACCGGATTTCATCGGCTTGCAAGACGGAATGCCCCTCGTCGATGCGCTCGAAATGCGCGACATTGTTTTCGTCGAGTTTCAGGATGAGCATTTCACCCCTGCTGGCCTTGTCGCGGAGTTCATTCGCCAGCGCAAAACGCAGCGCCATGTAATCTCCCTGCATCAGCGAGCGCGGGTCGACCGGCGCCAGTTGCAGCAGGATCGCGCGCCCTTGTTCGATGAGGCGTTCCTTCTGAAGGATGTTCCCGTTGAGGAGCGCCAGAATGAGGATGCCGGCAAGAACGGCGACAAGGACGCGCGGATTTGCCCTGGAAAGACTCATGCCTTTTCTCCTTCGTTGCGTTCCGGAAGGTAATGGCGGCTGGCCGCACGGAAGAGCAGCAGCACGGCGCCCAGCGCGGAGAGCGTCAGCGATTTGGACAGCAGGCTATCCTCAAGCGCGTAGTAGTAATGGCCGATCGACCAGAGCAACTCGACGATGCCGATGCCTTCCAGGAGTTTGTCCCGTTGCGAGAAGCCGAGGAAGAAGACGGCCAGCGCATACGAGGCGTTCGGCATTTGCAGGGTTCCTGCCACGGGAAGCAGCGTGAGCAGCGCGATGCAGAGATTTTTCGGGAGCAATGGTTTTTCCGCGACCTGCTTCAACTGGCTGGCGGCGAGGCCCAGCCAGACGGCGATCAGGGCGATCCTCCCTAGGGTTTCAAGGCCGCCGCTCTCGGCGAACTCGGCGAAGATCCCCCCCTGCATCGGAAAAATGCTGTGCTCCGTCACGATGATGAGCGGGACCAGGGCCAGGGCCTGCGCAACGACGGGCCAAAGCCTGGGCGAGCGCCATTGTCCATGCAATACCAGGGCCAGCAAGGCCAGGCAGAGCGCCATGAACAGGGCAGGAAAACCCTGGAATGCTGCGCAATACAAGGAGGCGAGGATGGCCAGGGCGCTCAGGAAACGGCTCGGCAGATACGGGATTGCCATCAGGACGGCAGCCTCGAAAAGGGCTGTCAGCAGCCAGGGGAGATAAGGGAACTCGTATGTGCTTCGCCAACTGTCCCAGATGACGCTCAGTACCAGCCCCTGGCCCAAAAGCGCCAGGATAAAAAGGATCTGGTCGATAAATGCCGAAGACGGGGTTTTGCGGAAATACAGGGCCGCCGATCCACAGGCCATGATTCCAAGGATTGCGCGCACCCATTCGTTCTGGAGCAAGGGGCCCATGAACGATGTAATAAAAATCAGGAAGAAGAATGCCGAAAGCCACGCCGCTGCGCCCAGCATCAGTTTGACGAACCAGGGCGAGCGGTCGCCGTGCGCTCTCGCTGGATCAAGCGGCATTTCTCCTTGTACCAGCCCTGCGCCGGACAATATCTGCCAAAGAGTTTCGGGATTCTCCCGGGGCAGGAAAAATTTCATGGCAAATCCTCTTCGTGCGTTTCAGCCTGTTCCCTGGCAACCTGCCGCAACCACCAGGCAGCGCCTGCCGTGGCGAGCATGGAAAACAGCACCAGCAGGAAAAAGGCAGCCGTTTCATTGCCATGGGGGCGATCGAGAAGAAGACGGCCAAGCCCGGTGTTTGCCACCACGATAAGGCTCAATGCACTACCTGCCAGCATGAAAGGATCGGGGATCCGGTAACGATAGACGCCGTATATGCCGGTCAATACGAGAGGGTAGAGCAGAAAGTAAATTTCATTTGCATCGCGGGAATCCAGGAACAGGGAAACCGCCAGCGCCGTCGCCGTGCCTCCCGTTGCCAGGGCCAGCAACCTCGGTGTCCAGCGGCCACGCATCCAGGGCCGGCCATTTCCGGCCAGATATTCCCACGCCGCCAGCGCGCAGGCATCAAACAGGATTACGACTGCCGTGCTGCCTTCGAATTTCGGGGAGAAGCCCCATAAGGCGTCGAACACTTGCATATGAAAGACATACGCCACATGCAGGATTGCCAGCCACAGAACCCACAAGGCCGGCAGGCGTGCCGCCAGCACCCAGGGAAGGATCAGCAATGCCCAGGCGAGAAACAGTTCGTAGGTATTGGCCCCCGTCTGATAGGTCTGCCCGATCAAGGCCAGCAATGCGCCGACTGCCAGGCTTGCGGCCAACAGCGCGGCATTTCCGTAGCGAAGATGAGAGCCCCACACATACGCCGCAAGAGAAGCGATGAGGGTCAATTCGACCAGCGCGAACTTTCCAAAACGTCCCATTCCCGACCAGTTCGCGGCCACGAAAAAAATCAATCCTGCGAGGAGCGCCGCAACGCCAAGCCACAATAGCAGGCGCTCGATCCACAGGCGCCAATCCTGGCGGGAAGGCGGGATTCCCGCCAGCCGCAAGGCCATCGGGACATGCTGCGCGTGCAAGGCGTTTTGCTTCCACCATTGCGCAATCCATTTTTGCCGTTCATCCATCGAGGCTTTTCCTTTTCGGGAACTCCCGAACGCGCATGATACAGAATGGCCGGGATTGCGGGCGGGAACTGGCGGCGGGCGCGGCTTTCTTCCCGCTGTAAAAAATATGCGAGAAAGCATTTGACTCCGTTTTTTTCTGGTCTTATAGTAGACGTCTTTGTGCAATCAAAGGTCAGCGCCCCGCGCTTTTACGATCACGCGCCATGTTCAGAGCAATTTATCTGCAAATAGGCGCGGTTGTGTTGGCGGCGGCATTGGCTGGAATATTTGCCGGGATCGAAGGAGGAGTGTCCGCGGCGCTGGGAGGAGGGGCCTGTGTCTTGCCCAATTTCCTTTTTGCTTTGCGCTTGAACCTTCTTGCGCATCGCGCGCGTCCGGAACAAGGCGTATCTGCCGTCTCCGCTTCTTCCTGGCCGGTCAATTTCTTTATCGGTGAGTTCATCAAAATCGCCGCTACAATAGCGCTTTTGGTGGCGGCCGTAAAAACTTACCCCGGACTGCACTGGCCAGGCTTCCTTGCCGGGCTGGTGTTGAGCTTACAAGCCGCTTTTATCGCTTTTTGGAAGAAACCCTAAAACATGGCAACCGGTTCCGAAGCGCACGCGACAACGGCGAGCGAATACATCGTTCACCACCTGGCCCAAATGAACACCTCGGGCCATCCACAAGCAAAAATCGTCGATTTCTCCATCCTGAACCTCGACACGATCTTTTTCTCCATCGTGATCGGAGTTCTGGCGCTCCTCTTCATGCGTCGCATTGCGAAGAACGTGACTTCCGGCGTTCCGGGGCGTACCCAGGCGGCGCTGGAAATCATTCTGGAGATGGTCAACAACCAGGCCAAAGGCATCGTCCACAGTGCCGAATCGCGAAAATTCGTCGCGCCGCTGGCGCTGACCGTGTTCATCTGGATCTTCCTGATGAATTCGATGGATTTTCTCCCCGTTGATCTGCTGCCGCGCCTCTGGGCTGCCGCTGCCGGCGATCCGCATGCGTATCTGCGCGTGGTGGCGACTGCCGACCTGAACGGCACCCTGGGCATGTCGATCGGCGTATTGCTCGTCTGCATCTACTACAACGTCAAGATCAAGGGTTTGGGCGGATGGGTGCACGAACTCTTTACGGCGCCGTTCGGCAGCCATCCCCTGCTCTATCCGGTCAACTTCCTGATGCAGATCATCGAATTTCTGGCCAAAACGATTTCGCATGGCATGCGGCTTTTCGGCAACATGTACGCTGGCGAGCTGCTTTTCATGCTGATTGCGTTGATGGGCGCTGCCTGGGGCGGGCCCTCGATGGTCACCGGCGGGCTGCTCTGGATCGGACATATCATCGCCGGGCTGGGCTGGGCCATCTTCCATATCCTGATCGTGACGTTGCAAGCGTTCATTTTCATGATGCTGACGCTGGTCTATGTCGGCCAGGCGCATGAGAGCCATTAAGGAGATGCGCCGTTTTCCGGTTGTCGCCCAGGGCGGCGGCCATGATTCCTGTTTCACCGCAGTTTCAATATCTACTTGTCAATCAAAGGAGTTGTCATGGAATTAACACTTGGTCTTGTTGCGCTGGCTACCGGTCTGATCATCGGTCTGGGTGCGATTGGCGCCTGTATCGGCATCGGTCTGATGGGAGGAAAATTCATCGAGGCTTCCGCGCGCCAGCCGGAATTGATGAACGACCTGCAAACAAAAATGTTCCTGCTCGCCGGCCTGATCGACGCGGCCTTCCTGATCGGCGTCGGTATCGCCATGATGTTTGCCTTTGCCAACCCGTTCAAGGTCTGAGGCACGCCGTTCCCTGTGATTAATTTTTTGAAGGGGATACAACAGTGAATTTGAACGCAACACTGTTCGCCCAGATCGTCGTATTTTTCCTGCTCGCCTGGTTCACGATGAAATTCGTGTGGCCGCCGATTGTCAGGGCGCTCGACGAACGTGCGAAAAGAATCGCCGATGGGCTCGAAGCTGCCGAGCGCGGCAAGGCCGATCTCGACCGCGCCATGAGGCATGCCACCGAATCCATGCGTGAAGGCAAGGAAAAGGCGGCCGATGTTCTTGCGCAAGCGGAGAAACGCGGCTTGCAGATCATCGAGGAAGCGAAGGCGCAAGCCAAGGTCGAAGCCGACAAGGTGCTGGCAGGATCGCGGGCCGAAATCGATCAGGAAGCGGCGCGCGCCAGGGAAGAGCTCAGGGGTCGTGTCGCCGAGCTGGCGATTGCCGGCGCAGAGAAAATCCTGCGCCGCGAAATCGATCTCAAGGCGCATACCGAAATGCTGTCCTTGATCGCCCGGGAACTCTGACCATGGCGGAATCTGTCACTATCGCCCGTCCTTACGCGGAAGCGGTGTTTCGGATCGCCCGGGAGCAGAAAACGCTCCCGCTCTGGCAGGAACGGCTCGAACGCATGGCGCTTGTGGCCGAGGATGCCGGGATGCAATCGCTGATTGGCAGCCCGAAAGTTTCTCCAGCGCAACTGGCGCAGCTTTTCGTTTCGCTGTGTGGCGAGGCGGCCAACCCGGAACTGGGAAATTTCATCCAGGCGCTGGTAGACAATGAACGGCTTGCTGTTCTGCCGCAGATCCGCGATCTCTACATCGCGCTCAAGAGCGCCGAAGAGGGCGTGAAAGAGGCTGTGATTGAAAGCGCCTACCCGCTGGATGGAGCGCAATTGAACAATCTGACGCAGCAACTGGAAGCGCATTTTGGTACCCGCTTGCAGCCGCGCGTCGTGGTGCAGCCGGAATTGATCGGCGGCGTGAAAGTGATGGTAGGCGACCGGATGCTGGATGCTTCCGTGCGCGGCAAACTCGAAACAGTCGCCTCGGCGCTGAAGAACTAGGAGAACATAGATGCAGTTGAATCCTTCCGAGATCAGCGAACTGATCAAAAGCAAGATTCAAAACCTGCAAGTGGGCGCAGAGACGCGCACACAAGGCACGGTTGTTTCGGTCACGGACGGCATCTGCCGCGTCCACGGCCTGCAGGATGTCATGCAGGGAGAGATGCTCGAATTTCCGGGCAATTCCTTCGGCATGGCTTTGAACCTCGAACGTGATTCGGTCGGTACTGTCGTCCTGGGCGAGTACGAGCATATTTCCGAAGGCGATACCGTCAAATGCACGGGGCGCATTCTCGAAGTCCCGGTCGGCCCGGAGCTCATTGGCCGCGTCGTCAACGCGCTTGGACAGCCGATCGACGGCAAGGGTCCGATCGGCAACAAGCTCACCGACAAGATCGAGAAAGTCGCACCCGGCGTCATCTGGCGCAAATCGGTATCGACTCCGGTCCAGACCGGGTTGAAGTCGATCGACTCGATGGTGCCGATCGGGCGCGGTCAGCGCGAGTTGATCATCGGCGACCGGCAAACGGGAAAGACGGCGGTCGCGATTGACACCATCATCAACCAGAAGGGACAAAATCTTTTCTGTATCTACGTGGCTGTCGGACAAAAGGCTTCGACGATCGCCAACGTGGTGCGCAAGCTCGAAGAGCACGGCGCGATGGAATACACCATTGTCGTTGCCGCCTCCGCTTCCGAAGCGGCGGCACTGCAATTCATCGCCCCCTATGCGGGATGCACGATGGGCGAATATTTCCGCGACCGTGGACAGGACGCTCTGATCATTTACGACGATCTGACCAAGCAAGCCTGGGCCTACCGGCAAATCTCGCTGCTGCTGCGCCGTCCGCCGGGCCGCGAGGCGTATCCGGGCGACGTTTTCTATCTGCACTCCCGCCTGCTCGAACGCGCTGCGCGTGTTTCCGACGCCTGGGTGGAAAGATTCACCAATGGCGAAGTCAAGGGCAAGACCGGATCGCTGACCGCACTTCCGGTCATCGAAACGCAGGCTGGCGACGTTTCCGCGTTCGTTCCGACCAACGTCATTTCGATTACCGACGGTCAGATCTTCCTTGAAACCGACCTTTTCAATGCCGGTATCCGTCCCGCGATCAACGCCGGGATCTCGGTGTCGCGCGTTGGCGGCGCGGCGCAGACCAAGATCATCAAGAAACTCGGCGGCGGCGTGCGTCTGGCCCTGGCGCAGTACCGCGAACTGGCGGCGTTCTCGCAATTCGCTTCCGATCTCGACGAAGCGACGCGCAAGCAGCTCGAACACGGGCGCCTGGTGACCGAATTGATGAAACAGAATCAGTATTCGCCGATGAGTGTTGCGGAAATGGCGGTCACGCTGTACGCCGCGAACAACGGCTACTTCGAGGATGTAGACGTCAAGCGGGCGCTCGAATGCGAGCGGGCGATGCTTTCCTGGCTGAAGCAGAACCATGCCGATCTGATCAACAGGATGGAGACGACGAAGGATCTCGACGCCGACAGCGACAAGGAACTTGCCGCCGCGTTGCAGGCCTTCAAGGCTTCCTGGGTCTGATTGAGCCGCGAAGGAGAGCGTCATGCCGAGCGGCAAGGAAATTCGTACCAAGATCCGAAGCGTGGAGAACACGCGCAAGATCACCAAGGCCATGGAAATGGTGGCAGCTTCGAAAATGCGCAAGGCGCAGGATCGCATGCGCGCCGCCCGTCCCTACGGCGAAAAGATCCGGCTCGTCGCGGCGAATTTGTCCCACGCCCTGACCGACTATCGCCACCCCTTTCTTGCGCACCGCGAGCCGGTGAAAAAAGTCGGGATCATCGTCATTACTTCGGACAAAGGGCTGTGCGGCGGGTTGAACTCCAATGCGCTGCGTCTCGTGCTGACGAAAATGAAGGAGTGGGACGCGGAGAGTATTCCGGTGCAGGCGACTGCCATTGGCACAAAGGGTTTGGGCTTTCTCCAGCGCGCAGGCGTTGAGGTTGTCTCGCACGCCGTCGCGCTGGGCGACACCCCGCGCCTCGAAAAACTGATCGGCCCGATCAAGGTGCAACTCGATACGTTCATCAGCGGCGGAATCGACCGGCTTTATATCGCCTATACCCGCTTCATCAACACCATGAAGCAGGAGCCGGTGCTCGAGCAATTGCTGCCGCTTTCCGGCGAAGCGGTGGGATCGGCCAAGACCAGTTGGGATTACGTTTATGAACCCGATGCCAAGTCGGTGATCGACGATCTGTTGTTGCGCTACATCGAAGCGATCGTCTACCAGTCGGTAGCCGAGAACATCGCTTCCGAACAGAGCGCGCGGATGGTGGCGATGAAGTCGGCTTCCGACAACGCCAAGAATGTCATCTCCGAGCTTAATCTCGTTTACAACAAGGCGCGTCAGGCCGCGATCACCAAGGAACTTTCCGAGATCGTCGGCGGCGCGGCGGCGGTATAACCGGTTTTTTTAGTGTTTTAGGGGATTCAATATGAGTCAAGGTAATGTCGTTCAATGTATTGGCGCAGTCATCGATATCCAGTTTCCGCCCGACCAGATGCCCAAGGTCTACGAGGCGTTGACGCTCGATGAATCCGAGGAGCATGCCGCCCTCGAAAAGGGCCTGACCTTTGAAGTGCAGCAGCAGCTTGGTGATGGCATCGTGCGCACCATCGCGCTGGGTTCTTCCGATGGCCTGCGGCGCGGCATGAAGGTCAACAACACCAAGGCGCCGATTGAGGTTCCGGTTGGAGAAGGAACACTGGGCCGTATCATGGACGTTCTTGGCCGCTCGATCGACGAAGCAGGCCCGATCGAAACCGGCGAAAAACGCCCGATCCACCAGCCGGCTCCGAAGTTCGACGAACTGTCGCCCTCTGTCGACCTGCTCGAAACCGGAATCAAGGTCATCGACCTCGTATGCCCGTTCGCCAAGGGCGGCAAGGTCGGCCTGTTCGGCGGCGCTGGCGTCGGCAAGACCGTCAACATGATGGAACTGATCAACAACATCGCCAAGCAGCACTCCGGCTTGTCCGTCTTTGCCGGCGTCGGCGAGCGGACGCGCGAAGGAAACGACTTCTATCACGAGATGAAGGAATCCAACGTGCTCGACAAGGTGGCGATGGTCTTCGGGCAGATGAACGAGCCTCCGGGCAACCGCCTGCGCGTCGCGCTCACCGGCCTGACGATGGCCGAGCGTTTCCGCGACGATGGCCGCGACATCCTGCTCTTCATCGACAACATCTACCGCTTCACGCTGGCCGGCACCGAAGTTTCGGCGCTCCTGGGCCGGATGCCTTCGGCGGTAGGCTACCAGCCGACGCTGGCCGAGGAAATGGGCCGGTTGCAGGAGCGGATCACTTCGACCAAAGTCGGTTCGATCACCTCGATCCAGGCCGTCTATGTTCCGGCGGATGACCTTACCGATCCGTCTCCGGCGACGACCTTCCAGCACCTGGATTCCACCGTCGTTCTGTCGCGCGACATCGCCTCGCTCGGCATCTACCCTGCGGTCGATCCGCTCGATTCCACATCGCGCCAGCTCGACCCGCTGGTCGTTGGCGAAGAGCATTACACCGTCGCCCGCCAGGTGCAGATGACGCTGCAACGCTACAAGGAACTGCGCGACATCATCGCCATTCTCGGCATGGACGAACTCTCGCCGGAAGACAAGCTCATCGTCGGGCGGGCGCGGAAAATCCAGCGCTTCCTGTCGCAACCCTTCCACGTCGCCGAAGTCTTTACCGGCTCGCCGGGCAAGTACGTGCCGCTCAAGGAAACGATCAAGGGCTTCAAGGGCATCGTCGCCGGCGAATACGACCACCTGCCCGAACAGGCGTTCTACATGGTCGGCGGGATCGAGGAAGTGATCGAGAAGGCCAAGACCCTGCAATGACCGGAAACGGTAAGGCAAGGAAGGAATTGACATCATGGCAATGACCGTACACGTCGACGTCGTCAGCGCGGAAGAAGCGATTTATTCCGGGCTGGTCGAGTTCGCCGTCTTCCCCGGCGAGGCAGGAGAACTGGGAATCTATCCGCGCCACACCCCGTTTCTGACGCGGATCAAGCCCGGTTCCGTGCGACTGAAACTCCCGCACCAGAGCGACATGGAAGTCCTCTATGTCTCCGGCGGGATCCTGGAAGTGCAGCCGCATCACATCACCGTGCTTGCCGACACCGCGATTCGCGCTGCCGACATCGACGAAGCGAAAGCGCTGGAAGCCAAGAAGCACGCTGAAGATGCCTTGCGCGACCGCAAGAGCGGAGTCAACTATGCAGCCGCCGAGGCAGAACTTGCGCAGGCCATTGCGCAACTGCGGACGATCAAGAGGAAAAACCAGCATCATTGATCCGCAGGGATCATCACAAAAAAGCGGCCTTCGGGCCGCTTTTTTTTCCTGCCCTGGGGGGAGATTGAAAAACTGACGACGGATTCTTCCGTACTCAATCCGGGCCACAGGCGGCAATCAAGTCTCTTGAACACCTGTCGAGCGCAATCCCCGCCATTCATGGCGGGGTCAGCGAGACATGGCGTAACAGGCGCCGAAGGCGCCCCGCATTGTGTCGAGGAATCCCCAACCTTCAGGTTGGGGTGACTCA
>WQZF01000045.1 GCA_009780885.1 Betaproteobacteria bacterium
CACCACTTGCTTGCGCCGTTCGTGCAGTTGCTCCAGTGTCGAATATCTTGCGTCGTCTTTTTCCATCTCCACCACATGGGGATCAATCCAAATATTTCAAGTATTATCGTGCCGAGTCAATATCTGCAAGCGAGCGTCGAACAGCGCGATAGCGAGCGTTGGCGCCTGTCCAGGGATTTCCAGCCGACTCCCGCCGAAGATGGCGGCGTGCGCGACCATACCGACAAGAAGGATTGGCGGGTCAACCTGAAAGCAGGGGTCACGCCAAACGCCACCGATGAATACTCCCTGAATTTTGTAACCCAGAAAGGGCAAAAACACGGCATCGGCGCGGTAACGGGAACTTCCGCGATCAGCGCCTGGGACTGGCCCGAGTGGGATACTTCAAGCGTCTATTGGTTGTCGAATACCCGGATCGACGACAAGAGCTATATCAAGACGAAGGCTTACTACAACACCTTCGTCAATACGCTCGTGGCCTACACCAATCCCACGCTGAGCATGCAGAATTTCACGAGCTATTACGATGACAATGCCAAGGGTTTCAGCATCGAGGCCGGGACGGATCATCTGCCGCAACAGACGCTGAAAGCCTCCTTCCATTACCGGCGCGACGAGCATGTGGAATGGCAATACACGCGCGCAGCGACTGCAACGACGCCCGCAAATTTCACGGAGCCCAAGCAAAGGGACGTCGAGGATATGTATTCCATCGCGCTGGAGGATACCTGGCATGTCACTCCGGCATTCGACATTGTTGCGGGACTGAGCCGTGACATGCGCCATTCCCGGCAGGCGCAGGATTTTGCGAGTCCCGACGGCGTCAAGCCTTCGGTGCTGTTCGATTATACGGTAACGAACAGCTACGCGACGAATTATCAGGGCGCGGCAATCTACAACTACAGCAAGACCGGCAAGCTCCACTTTTCCGTATCGGATCGCACGCGCTTTCCCACGATATTCGAGCGCTACAGTTCGCGCTTCGGCGGCGCGATTTCCAATCCCGGGCTTCGTCCGGAACGTGCGCTCAATTTTGAAGCCGGCATTGCAGACCGCCTGTCTCCAAACCTGTATGGAGGAATAAATCTCTTCCACAGCCGGGTCAAGGATGCGATCCAGTCGGTATCGGTCAACTACAACGGCGCCACCTACGACCAGAACCAGAACCTTGGCACGGCAACTTTCAAGGGACTGGAATTCAGCCTTACGGCAAATCCCTTTGACAATCTGGAAATTGGAGGAAATTACACCTGGATCCATACAGAACTCGACAACCCCAACAACAAAACGGCGCGTTTCACGGGCATCCCCGGAAATACGGCGTTTTTGTACGCCAAATGGCGTCCGATGCCGGGACTGAGGATCATTCCGAATATTGAATATGCCGGCGCCCGGTGGGCGAACAGGGCGGCCAACGCCAACGAATATTTCAAAACCGGCGAATACACCCTGCTGAATTTCAAGGTGGAATACCAGATTCACCGCGATTGGGATATTTCTCTTTCGGCGAGGAACCTGCTCGATAAAAACTACCAGTTGATCGAAGGTTTCCCGCAGGAAGGCCGCAATTTCATGCTTGCGCTGCGTTTTCAAATGTGAGGTATATGTCATGTCATTACCTGTTCAAACACATGCCTTTTCGCGCCGGCGCTTTGTTCAAGCGATCGGCTTTCTTCCTCTTGCGGGGTTCACGGGGTTCGTGCGTGCAGCTTCACGCCGGGATATCGTGGTGGTCACGAGCTACCACGATGAGCTGGTCTCACGCTTCGAGGCGGCCTTTGAAAAGGCGAACCCCGCATGGCGCCTGCGCGTCATATGGCGCGCGGCGCATGACGCCATGCCCATGCTGCGTCAACCGGGGCCGGAGGGCGTCGATGTGTACTGGTCTCCGTCGCCTGGAAATTTCGCGCGGCTCAAGGCGGAAAATCTGCTTCGGAAACTCGACATCGAGCGCAGCGGCTTGCCCGGGCGACTCGGCAACACACAGATCGACGATGCCGATGGTTATTACGCTGCATTCGAGGTGGCTGGATACGGATTCGCCGTGAACCCGGCTTACCTGAAAGAGCATGATTTGCCGGAACCGCGAGATTGGATAGACCTTGCCGATCCGCGTTATGCGGGACATCTTTCCCTGCCGAATCCGGCTCGTGTCGCTTTTGCCACAGTCATACCCGACATTCCATTGCAAGCCTACGGTTGGGAAAAGGCCTGGGCGATGTGGAGCGCCATCGTCGCCAATGCGAAGCTTGCCGGGCGAGGCGGCGCTTTCGTCACCGACGAAGCTGCCAACCAGCGCAGTATCGGCATTTCGATTGATTTCTTCGTTGCCGGCGCCATTGCCAAGGGAGCGCCGTTGCGGTTCATCTATCCCAGGCATGGCGGCGTGAATCCCTCCCAGGTCGGCATTCTTGCCGGAAGCCAAAATCCGGAAGGCGCGCGCGCCTTCGCCTCGTTCGTGCTTTCCGAAGCCGGGCAGCGCCTGCTGACCCACCCCGACATCCGCCGCTTGCCCGTTCGCCCCAGTGTTTACCAAGGCATCGGCAGGGACTATTTCGATCCATTCGCCGCAGCCGCCGCAGGTGAATTCAGCTACGACAGCAAACGCGGCCTCAAACGTCTGCCGGTGATTGCGGCCTTGTTCGATACCGTGCTTGTGCGGCGGCAGGAAAAATTGGCGCTTTTGTGGCCCAAGGCGCGGAAACTTGAAGGCAAGCGCGCAGAAGAAGCCGTGCGTCTGCTTTCAAGCGTACCGGTCAGTGAAGCGCAGGCAGATCAGGACGACTGGCAGCAAATTTTCGCCAATCGCCGTGACGATAAACAGGCGGAAAGCAAGGCGGTCCTTCTGGAGCGCGAATGGGCAGAGGAAACCGACGCCCGCCTGGCGCGCGTCGAAAAACTCCTGGATCAATCATGAAGCGGCGGTATTCATGGTTGCTGGCCTTCATGCTCGCCTCCGGCGCCGTGGCTGGGGATGCCATCTTTGCCGAATCCTTTACGCAGCCGATGCCGAAGATGAACGATGCCGAGCGGGAGCAATTCGCGCGCGGTCGCGGCCTGATTCGCCAAAGCTGGGTGATTGCGCCTTCAAAGGACAGGGAAATCGCCGGATTGGGGCCGCTTTACAATCGTCTGGCCTGTATTTCATGCCATCCGCGCAACGGGCGCGGGAAAGCCCCCGAAGATTCGGAGGAGCGCATGTTTTCCATGCTTGTGCGCCTTTCCGTGCCCGGCGAGAATACTCACGGCGGCCCCAAACCGCATCCGGCCTATGGCGAGCAATTGAATGAGGAAGGCATCCCCGGCGTGCCCGGCGAGGGACGCGCCTTTATCCAATGGAAGGAAGTCGAAAAACTCATCTTGCCGGGAGAAGAAAAGGTGTCGCTGCGGCGTCCTGAAATCGAATTCCGGGAACTGGCTTACGGCACGCTGGACGATGCGCTGAGCTCGTTGCGCGTCGGCCAGCAAATGGTCGGCATGGGCTATCTCGATGCCGTTTCGGCAGAGACGCTCGAAAGCATGGCAAACGAGAAAAAGCCAGATGGCGTCAAGGGACGCGTCAACCATGTCTGGAACCCGGAAACACAGCGTGTGGAAACCGGGCGATTCGGCTACAAGGCCAATGTGCCGTCGCTGCGCTTACAGATTGCCAGTGCTTTTGCTGGCGATCTTGGACTGACTTCCTCCATTTTTCCCGACGAAAACTGCACTTCGGTGCAAGCAGCGTGCAAGAAGGCTCCAAGCAGCGGCACGCCGGAACTTTCCGAAAAGCAACTCAATGAAACAGAGTTCTATCTTGCACATCTTGAGCTTCCCGTGCGGCGCAATGTCAACGCTCCGGAAGTGTTGCGCGGCGCTGCCGAATTCACCCGGATCGGCTGCGCCACCTGCCACCGGCAGGAGTTGGAAACGGGCAAGCATCCGAGGTTTTCCAGGTTGTCGCAACAAAAAATCCAGCCTTACACGGATCTCCTGATTCACGACATGGGCGAAGGACTTTCCGATGGCCGGCCTGATTTCCAGGCAGACGGGCGGGAATGGCGCACGCCGCCATTATGGGGAATCGGCCTGACCGAAGCGGTCAGTGAATCGCATTCCTATCTTCACGATGGCCGAGCGCGCAATCTGAGCGAGGCGATCCTGTGGCACGGCGGCGAAGCAAAAATCGCGCGGGATCGATTCGCAGGGCTGCCCGAGAAGGAACGGAAGGCGCTGCTGGCTTTCCTGAACTCGCTATAATCGGCGCATTTCATCCTTTCCGTGCGGGCGCGCTTGCCCCGCTGGTTTCTGTGCTGCGGCGTGACACGTGTTAACTTCGCATGACTGGGCGGCGATCGTCCTCACCCTCAAACTCGCCGGATTGACCACCGTCATCCTGCTGATTCTCTCCCTGCCGCTGGCGTGGTGGCTGGCGCGTTCGCGCAGCCTTGCGGCCAGCGTCGTCGGCGCGTTGGCGACATTGCCGCTGGTGCTGCCGCCGACGGTGCTCGGTTTCTACCTGCTGGTGGCAATGGGAGAGCACGGCCCGCTCGGCTGGCTGACGTTGAAACTGGGATGGGGGCTGCTTTCATTCAGCTTCACCGGGCTGGTCATCGCCTCGGTGATTTATTCGCTGCCGTTCGCGGTGCATCCCTTGCAGCAGGCGTTCAAGGCCATTGGCGAGCGTCCCTTTGAAGTCGCCGCCACACTGCGCGCCTCGAAACTCGATGCCTTCTTCTCGGTCGCGCTGCCGCTGGCGCGGCCCGGAATCATCACGGCGGCGGTGATGAGTTTCGCCCACACCGTCGGCGAATTCGGCGTCGTGCTGATGATCGGCGGCAATATTCCTGGCCGCACGCGCGTCGTCTCGGTGCAGATCTTCGATCACGTCGAAGCCCTGGAATACGCCCAGGCGCACTGGCTTTCCGGCGGGATGCTTCTCTTTTCCTTTATTGTGCTGCTCACGCTCTATCTCTTGCAGCGGCGCAATTTCCGGGTGATCTGAGCGCAGATGAGCATTCACGCCCGCTTTCTGCTCGATCACGGCGATTTCTGTCTCGATGCCGACTTCACATTGCCGGGGCGCGGCGTCTCGGTACTGTTCGGATCTTCCGGTTCGGGAAAGACTTCGATCCTGCG
This sequence comes from Betaproteobacteria bacterium, assembly GCA_009780885.1. Taxonomy (GTDB): domain Bacteria; phylum Pseudomonadota; class Gammaproteobacteria; order Burkholderiales; family Rhodocyclaceae; genus WQZF01. Next base: position 5,119 of record WQZF01000045.1, read on the forward strand.
CGCCATCGCCGGTCTTGAACCGGCAGCGCGCGGCGCGCTGGAAGTCAATGGCGTCTGCTGGCAGGACGATGAAAAGGCTTTTTTCCTGCCGACCCACCAGCGCGGCCTGGGGATGGTGTTTCAGGAAGCCAGCCTCTTCGCGCACCTGGACGTGCGCCGCAATCTGGAATACGGATTTTCCCGCACGCCGCCGCAAGAACGGCGCATCGGCTGGGACCAGGCGGTGGAATGGATGGGAATCGGGCATCTGCTCGAACGGCGCGCGCAGATGCTTTCCGGCGGCGAACGCCAACGCGTCGCCATCGCCCGCGCGCTGCTCGCCTCGCCCTCGCTCCTCTTGCTCGACGAGCCACTGACAGCGCTCGATTTCAGGCGCAAGCAGGAAATCCTCCCCTACCTCGAAAACCTGCAACGCGAACTCGACATTCCGCTGATCTACGTCAGCCACGCGCTCGAAGAAGTCGTCCGCCTCGCGGATTACCTGCTTCTGGTGGAAGCGGGCAAGGTGGCGGCTGGCGGCGCTCCGGCGGAAATCCTTTCCCGGCTCGATCTGCCCGCCGGTTTCGCCGAAGAGGCGGGAACCGTGATCGAAGCGCGGATGGAAGAGATCGACACGCGCGACCGCCTCGCGCGCCTCGCCTTTGCCGGTGGCGAACTCTGGGCGCCGCTCACCCCGGCGCTCGAATCGCTTCCCACCGGCGCTCCGGCGCGCATCCGCATCCACGCCCGCGATGTCAGCATCGCCTTGAGCGAACACGTCGACTCAAGCATCCTCAACCGCTTCCCGGCAATCATCGAATCCTCCGCCCCCGCCGAACACCCCGCGCACATGCTGCTGCGCCTCTCGGCAGCCGGCACCCCCATCGTCGCCCGCATCACCCGCCGCTCCCACGAGGCCCTGGGTTTGAGGCCGGGATTGCAGGTGTGGTTGCAGATCAAGGCGGTGGCGCTGGTGTAGCTTGGGCCGGGGGTAAATGCTTTGGGCATGTGAGCCTGCGAATCCCAACATTCGGGGAGCAGGGACAAGTTGATGATGTTGGGGTTCGCAAGCTCACCGCCAACCTATGAGTCGAGCGTTTATTTCTGTCAGATTTTCTAAATTAGACTAAAGAATTCATTTGTTAATAAAACTACAGTAGCGGAACATTATTTAAGTAATTTAGAAAATCATTTGAATAAACGGCGTTTTTTACATTGAGCGCAGAAGCTTGAACACCTGTCGAGCGCAATCCCCGCCATTTATGGCGGGGTCAGCGAGACATGGTGCAGCAGGTGCCGAAGGCGCCCCGCATTGTGTAGGGGCGGGTTTCAAACCCGCCCGTACAGGAATCCCCAAGCTTTTCAGGTTGGGGTGACTCAAATTCGCACCATTCCCCCCCAGGCTGCTGCCTGTTGTAGCATGCGTTTTTCTATATTTATTCCTTGTGGAGTTTCAACATGTCGACCGTTTGCCCGGATTGCCGGAAGCAGCTTTCCAGACTTGCGTCTGCCTGTGCGAGGATCGGATGGGTACTGGCGGTCGGGATGGCGCTTTTCGGGTGTTCTTCGCAGAACGAGGCCGGGGCGCCAGCCATGGAAATCTCGAAAGCAAGCGCGCCGGATTCCAGGGCAGAGGATCTCGTCCGGATACGGATGGACGGGAAGTGGGGCTTTATCGACGGCAAGGGCGAAATGGCGATTCCGCCGGGCTTTGAGCGCGTCAGGAACTTTTCCGCCAGCGGGCTGCCCGGAGGGCTGGCAGCGGTCAGGGAAAACGGGAAATGGGGCTACATCGATGCCAGGGGCGAGAAGCTGATTCCGCCGAAGTTCGAGGAAGCCCTGGACTTCGCTGCCAATGGTCTGGCGGTGATCGTGGAGAACGGGAAATACGGCTATATCGACACCAGCGGCAAAGTGGCGATTCCGCCGCGTTTTGGGTTTGGATTCGAGGATCTGGTTGGGGGCGCCCTGGATTTTTCTGCCAATAACCTGGCGGCGTTTCAGGAAAACGGAAAATGGGGGTACATCGACGCGAGGGGCGAGAAACTGATTCCAGCGGGCTTCGAGGCGGCATCTGCCTTTTCCGCCAATGGCCTGGCGCTTGTCCGGAAAGAGGGGAGAGCGGGGTACATCAACGCAAAAGGCGAGGTGGCGATTCCGCTGAAAAAAGGGGTTTCGGCATTGCCTTTTGCCGCCAATGGGCTGGCAGGGGTTGAGGAAAACGGAAAATGGGGGTTCATCGACACGCAGGGGAAGATGGCGATTCCGCCGCAATTCGAGGCGATATCCGGTTTTTCTCCCGATGGCCTGGCAGCGGTCAAGGAAGGCGGGAAGTGGGGGTTTATCAATACCCAGGGAAAAATGCAGATTCCGCCGAGTTTCGAGAAAATGCCTTCTTCATTCTTCAGGAATGGCTTCCTGCAGATCGAGGAAAACGGGAAGTTCGGTTATATCGACACCAAAGGCGAGAAGCGGATTCCGCCGAGGTTCCAATTCGTATTCGATTTTGAGGCCAATGGCCTGGCGATGTTCAAGGACGACGGAAAGGTGGGCTATCTCGATGCACAGGGCCAAACCGTGGCCTTGATAGACGAGGTGTGCGATACCGAGGTGTTGAAGAATGGCCGTGGCGAGATCACATGGCCGAAAAAAACCGCCGCCCGGATTTGCGAGGAACGGTCGGCGCGGCCCGCGCAGAAGGAATAGAAAAGCCCGTATTGTTGAAATTGCCGTTTTCAGGGGGGCTTTGAAACCAGCCTCAGCCGCATCCCTTTTTCGATCCGCATCCCATCCCGGATGTGTTTTTTGCGGGGTTTTCCTCATCAGCCGGCTCGCGGCTTTGCCCCGTCGCTTCGATCCGGTCGAGGTAGCTTTGCCAGAGTTCGTCGCGGTGGAGGCAGAAGTTGTAAAGCAAATCCCAGGAATAAAAACCGCTGTCGTGCCCGTCGGTGAAAATCAGGCGCAGGGCATAAGTGCCAACGGCTTCGATGTTGACCAGGCCGACGTTTTTCTTGCCCACCTGCAGCACCTCCTGCCCCGGCCCGTGTCCGCGCGCTTCGGCGGAGGGGGTGAAGACGCGCAGGAATTCAAAGGAAAGTTCATGGCGCTCGTCTTCGGCGTAGATGATTTCGAGGGTGCGGGATTTCTGGTGGATTTCGAGTCCAACGGGGGTGGGAGTGTTTTTGTCGAGGCCGGCCATAGCGGGGAAAAAGTGGTTTCGGTTGATCAGATCATCAGCAGCGCCGCGACGACTTTTCGGCCTTCGCTGACGAGGATATTCCAGGTTCTGCATGCAGCCGGAGTGTTCATGACTTCCAGGCCGATGCCTGCCTCGATCAGTGGACGCAGGAGCTCCGGGGCGGGGAAGCGCAGCGTTGGGCCGCTGCCGAAGAGGGCGATGTCCGGCGCCAGCGCGGCCAGTTGCTCGAAATCCTCGACTTGCAGTGCCTCGAATCCGGCGAGGCCCCAGCCTTCGATGATCTGCCCGGAAAGCACGAGCAGGCCGCTTTCATGGCGTTTGCCGTTGATTTCGACGTAATTCTGGCCGTAGCCGGTGAAGGCGTTTTTCCCTTCGATGCGATCCCATTCGAGTTTCATGGCGTTTCAGGCGAGATAGAGGCGGGTTTCATTGCAGTGCACAAAACGATAAAGTAGGATTATAACTTTTCGCCCAAATTCTCCTGCCTTCGCTCGCCGATCGAGCGCGCCCCTTTTTGGAACCGATGCCATGAGACCCGTCTATAAATCCGCGAAACTTGCCAATGTCTGTTATGACATCCGTGGCCCCGTGCTGGCATTGGCCAAGCAAATGGAGGAAGAGGGCCACAAGATCATCAAGCTCAATATCGGCAACCTGGCCGTGTTCGGGTTCGACGCGCCGGAAGAAATCCAGCAGGACATGATCCTGAACATGCCGAACGCGGCGGCCTATTCCGATTCCAAGGGAATTTTTCCGGCGCGCAAGGCGGTGATGCACTACACGCAGCAGCAGGATATCAAGGGCGTGACGCTCGAAGATATCTACATCGGCAACGGCGCTTCCGAGTTGATTGTGATGGCGATGAACGCGCTTCTGGATAACGGCGACGAGGTGCTGGTGCCGATGCCGGATTATCCGCTGTGGACGGCGGCGGTGAGCCTTTCCGGCGGGACTCCGGTGCATTATCTGTGCGACGAGCAGGCGGGCTGGCTCCCCGATCTCGAAGACATCCGCGCCAGGATTACCCCGCGCACGCGAGCGCTGGTGCTGATCAATCCGAACAATCCGACCGGTGCGCTGTATCCCGACGAACTCTTGCGCGACATTATCGAAATCGCCCGCACGCACGGACTGGTGCTTTATTCCGACGAAATCTACGACAAGGTGCTCTACGAGGGCGTTCGTCATACCGCGCTCGCTTCGCTTTCCGAGGATGTGCTGACGATCACCTTCAACGGGCTTTCCAAGAATTACCGTTCCTGCGGCTACCGCGCTGGCTGGATGGTGGTTTCCGGCGAGAAGCGGCAAGCGCGGGATTACATCGAGGGGCTCGATATCCTGTCCTCGATGCGCCTGTGTTCCAACGTTCCTGCGCAGTACGCGATCCAGACCGCGCTCGGCGGTCATCAGAGCATCAACGAACTGGTCGCGCCGGGCGGACGCTTGCGCCGCCAGCGCGATCTTGCGTATGAGCTGCTTTCCGAAATTCCGGGCGTGAGTTGCGTCAAGCCGAAGGCTTCGCTGTACATGTTCCCCCGGCTCGACCTGAAGATGTACCCGATCGACGACGACCAGGCCTTCATTTCCGAATTGCTGCTGGAAGAAAAGGTGCTGCTCGTGCAGGGCAGCGGCTTCAATTGGCACAAGCCGGATCATTTCCGCCTTGTCTTCCTGCCGCACGAGGACGACCTGAAGGATGCCATCGCGCGCATCGCGCGTTTTCTCGATGGCTACCGCAAGCGGCGCGGAAACTGAGTTTTCATCCAACCCCTTTTCAACGATTCACAACAGGAAACATTCATGAAAGCGATCAAGGTCGGCCTTTTGGGCATCGGTACGGTGGGCGGCGGCGTTTTTGCCGTGCTCAAGCGCAATCAGGAAGAAATCACCCGCCGCGCCGGGCGGCCGATCGAGATCAGGGTCGTTGCCGACAAGGATCATGAGCGTGCGCGAAAAATGGTCTCCGTGATTTCTCCCGATGCCAGGGTGGTCGACGATGCCTTTTCCGTGGTCAATGATCCTGAAGTCGATATCGTCGTTGAATTGATCGGCGGCTACGGGATTGCACGCGAGCTGGTCTTGCAGGCGATTGCCAACGGCAAGCACGTCGTTACCGCGAACAAGGCGCTGCTGGCCGTTCATGGCAACGAAATTTTCGCTGCGGCGCAGGAAAAGGGGGTCATGGTCGCCTTCGAGGCTGCGGTGGCCGGCGGCGTGCCGATCATCAAGGCATTGCGCGAAGGCTTGAGCGCCAACCGGATCGAATGGATTGCCGGGATCATCAACGGCACGACGAATTTCATCCTTTCCGAAATGCGGGAGAAAGGGCTCTCGTTTGCTGAAGTGCTGAAAGAAGCGCAGCGCCTGGGCTATGCCGAGGCCGACCCGACCTTCGATGTCGAAGGCATCGACGCCGCGCACAAGCTGACGATCATGAGCGCGATTGCCTTCGGCATCCCGATGCAGTTCGAGAGCGCGACCATCGAAGGAATCTCCCGGCTCGACGCCGTGGATATCCGCTACGCCGAACAGCTTGGCTACCGGATCAAGCTTTTGGGCATCACGCGCAAAATGGAAAGCGGCGTCGAATTGCGCGTGCATCCGACGCTGATTCCGGCCAAGCGCCTGCTGGCCAACGTCGAGGGCGCGATGAACGCCATCCTGGTGCAGGGCGACGCAGTCGGTTCCACTCTCTATTACGGCAAGGGCGCCGGCGCGGAACCGACGGCAAGCGCCGTCATCGCCGATCTCGTCGACGTAACCCGGATGCACACGGCAGACCCCGAGCATCGCGTTCCGTATCTCGCGTTCCAGCCCGATGCGGTGGTCGATCTGCCGATCCTGCCGATTGCCGAAATCTTCAGTTGCTACTACCTGCGCCTGCGCGTGGCGGACAAGACCGGCGTGCTGGCCGACATCGCGCGCATTCTCGCCGACCAGGGCATCTCGATCGACGCGCTGATCCAGAAAGAGCCGCAAGAGGGCGAAGATCAAGCCGACATCATCCTGCTGACGCACAAGACGCAGGAAAAATCGATTCTTGCCGCCTGCGCCGCAATCGAGGCGCTGCCGACGGTGCAAGGTGGAATGACGCGGCTGCGGCTGGAAATGTTGCAGTAAGCCAGGCGAACCAGGATCAAACGATGAAATACATTTCGACACGCGGGCAGGCGCCGGAACAATCCTTTTGCGACATTCTTCTCGGCGGCCTCGCGCCCGATGGCGGGCTGTATCTGCCGAAGAACTATCCGCGCGTCAGCCGCGCCGACCTGGAACGCTGGCGCAAGCTCTCGTATCCCGAACTGGCGCTCGAAATCCTTTCGCTCTTCATCGACGACATCCCCGTCGCCGATCTCAAGAACCTGTGCGATAAAACCTGGCGTGCCGACGTCTACTCCCATGTCCGTCCCGGACAGGACGCGCGGCAGATCACGCCGCTCACCTGGCTCGAAGAAGGAAAACTCGGCCTGCTCGAACTCTCCAACGGCCCGACGCTCGCCTTCAAGGACATGGCGATGCAGCTTCTGGGCAACCTGTTTGAATACGAACTGCGGCGGCGTGGCGAGCACATCAACATCCTCGGCGCGACTTCCGGCGATACCGGATCGGCGGCGGAATACGCGATGCGCGGCAAGGCCGGGATCAAGGTTTTCATGCTCTCGCCGCACGGCAAGATGAGCGACTTCCAGCGCGCCCAGATGTATTCGCTGCAAGATCCGAACATCTACAACCTCGCCGTCACCGGCATGTTCGACGACGCGCAGGATGTCGTCAAAGCCGTTTTCGCCGACGCCGCGTTCAAGGCGCGTTACAGGATCGGCGCGGTCAACTCGATCAACTGGGCGCGCGTGCTGGCCCAGATCGTCTATTACTTCCAGGGTTATTTCCTTGCCACGAAGAGCAACGACGAGCGCGTCGCCTTCTGCGTGCCGACCGGCAATTTCGGCAACATTTGCGCCGGTCATATCGCCCGCATGATGGGCCTGCCGGTCGAGAAACTGATTCTGGCGACGAACGAAAACGACGTGCTCGACGAATTCTTCAGGAGCGGCGGCTACCGCCCGCGCGGCGCGGCGGAAACCCGTGTGACCTCCAGCCCCTCGATGGACATCTCCAAAGCCTCGAATTTCGAGCGTTTCGTTTTCGACCTCGTCGGGCGCGACGCGGCGAAAATCCGCGCCCTCTGGGCGGAAGTCGAGAGCGGGCAGGGCTGGAACCTCTCCGGCACGGAGTATTACGCGCGCCTGCCGGATTACGCTTTCATCTCCGGAAAAAGCAGTCACGCCGACCGCCTCGCAACGATCCGCGAAATCCGGGAACGCACCCAGATCCTCATCGACACGCACACCGCCGACGGAATGTTTGTCGCCCTGGAGTTGCGCCACTTGCTGCCGCCGGAAATCCCCCTCATCGTCCTTGAAACCGCGCAACCGGCAAAATTCGCGGCCACCATCGCGCAAGCCACCGGGCAAACCCCGCCGCTCCCCGCCGACCTCGCAAATCTGGAAAGCCTCCCGCAACGGGTGAGCATCATCCCCGCTGAAGTTGCTGCGGTAAAGGAATTCATCGCCGCAAACGCGGATTGAGGCGCCTGCCGGGGCGGAGGCGATCCACTGTGAAAAGCATTCAATTTTCTAAATTACTGTAATAATTCTTATCTATAAATCACTACAGTAGCGGAACATTCTTTAAGTAAATTTAGAAAATTGTGCCGGGGAATTGCCCTGGCGCATAAAAAAGAAAAGCGGGCAGGAAGCCCGCTTTTCCGTCTGTGGAAATGACTCCGTAAAACGATTTATTCCCTCACGCTGTTCGGCAGCGTGATCGTAAATGTCACTCCTTCTCCCGGCGTGCTGTCGGCGGTGATTGTGCCGCCCAGGCTGGAGGTGACGATGTTGTAGACAAGATGCATCCCCAGGCCGCTGCCGCCCTGCGCCCGCCGGGTCGTGAAAAAGGGCTCGAAGATTTTGGGAAGGTTCTCGCGGGGAATGCCCTTGCCGTTGTCGGTATAGATCAGCACGGTGCTATTCCGTTTGGTTTTTACCGTGATGGTGATGTTCCCGCTCTTGCCTTCGGAAAAGCCGTGCAACACGGAATTGGTGATGAGGTTCGTCAGGATCTGGCTCAATGCTCCTGGCATCGTGTTGATCTTCAGGGTTTCCGGGCAGAGGATGTTGGTCTGGGCCCGGATTTTCCTGAGCTTGGGCGTCAGCGAAATAATGATGTCCTTGAGATAGGGCTCCAATTCGATGGTTTGCCAGGTTTCATTCGATTGATCCACGGCGATTTTCTTGAAACTCTGGATCAGATTTGCTGCGCGGCTGAGATTGCTCAGGATGATCCGCACGGTTTCCTGGCTATCCGAGATGAAATTCGTAAAATCGGATTTCTTCATCGTGCCCGCTTCAAACGCCCTGGAAAGCATACGGACAGTTTCTTCCAGATGGGAAGCTGCCGTCACGCTGATTCCCAGCGGCGTATTGATTTCGTGGGCGACACCTGCCACCAGTCCGCCAAGGGCGGCAAGTTTTTCGGTCTGCACCATCTGTTCCGTTGCGCTCTTGAGATCGGCGAGCGCGTCCTGCAACTGATCGTTGCTTTCCTGCAATTCCTGGGTTTGTTCCTCCACATGGCGTTGCAGGGTCAGGTTATGCACGAAGAGGGAATAGGAATCGCTGCCGATGGCGTCCATTGCGCGCTCGACCCGATCCATCAGGGCCTGGTTGGTTTTCTCCAGCGCGGCAATCCGGTTTTCGAGTTCCGGAACCGTTTTATGCTGTTTGGGATCGCTGCTCACGCTTCGTCTCCAAGCACCAGGGCCGTCAGGGTGTAATTGACGTGCACCCCGTAGAATTGCTCGCCATAAGTCGAAAAGCCGATGAAGGGATAGCGGGAGAGTATCCGCTTCGCCTCTTCCAGTTCGCTGTGCCGCTGCATTTCCAGGCGGCGGTTGATGCAGTCGCTGCCGAAGATCAGGATTGGGTCGGGAATGGTCTTCCGGATTCGTTCCAGATTGTCTTCCAGATTCACGGTGGCGCTCCCGGAGGGTTTTGCCAGGGTCAATACGATACCGGAGTCGATTGCGCAGAAGAAGGTCAGGCTTCCATCGGAGTTCGCCTTCTGTACCGTGCGCACATAATATTTGCCGCCGACCTTCAGCATGAGCGGATGCGCAGTGAAGACCAGCGTTGTCAACTCGTCGACATTCTTGTCGAGGACGCGAGCGTATTCCTCGACGGCGGGCAGTCCGTTGATTTCCGTCACCGTGCGCGTCAGCGGATCGGCAGCGGTGATGACGATCCGCTTGTCGGTCGGCTCGAAATGCTGGATGTGAAGGGGCAGGAAGGGAAGCGTCGTTTCGACAATCGCCAGTACGGCGGCGTTTTCGTGAAACGCGCCGTCATGGTAGACATAGGTATGTTCGAAAGCGAGGTTGTCGCCAGCGGAGGCGCCGATCACTGGAATGCCTTTCAGGGTCTGGCTGACGCGCGCGACGACCGGTTCTTCCAGCATGGAGAGTCCGTCGATCAGGAAGAGGGCGAAGCCGCGTTTCCTGTCTGCGCCGGAGAGTTCCTCGACGGGGCCTATCTCATTTGCGAAAGCCCGCAAATCTTCGATGAAGAAAAGTTTCGGCCTCAGTTTTTCGGAGGCGATGGCGACGCAAACGATAGCGTCTTCGATATAGCCCTCGCTGGCGAGGATTTCACCGGCCGTCGTGCAGCCGATGGCCGGGCAATCGAAAGTCGTCTTGATGGCTTTTCCCAGGGCGGGGAGATCGTATTTCGGCGAGCAGAAAAAAATGAGAAAGTCGGGCTCGATGCTGCTGGTCTGGGCGGCCAGTTCATGCACGGCGGTTTGTACATCAGGATTGAAACTCTTGCCGAATCTGACTTCGACGGAGGGCATGACGGACTCCTTTTCCTGTATCGAATTTTCTTGCGGGTCGGGACTTCTCGATTCGGTTTTCACGTTTCATTTCCTGTAGGGGCGACCGTCCCCGGTCGCCCGTTTGATTCACATTTCATTTCCAAGCACCAGCGCAGTCAGGGTGTAGTTGACGTGCACCCCGTAGAACTGTTCACCGTAAGTGGAAAAGCCGATGAAGGGGTAGTGGGAGAGAATGCTGTTTGCCTCTCCGATGTTGCCGTCCCGCTGCATTTCCAGGCGGCGGTGCATGCAGTCGCTGCCGAAAATCAGGGCCGGATTGGGGATGGTTTTCCGGATTTCGTTCAGGTTGTTTTCCAGATTTTCGGTAGGACTTCCGGAAGGTTTTGCCACGGTCAGCACAATGCCGGAGTCGATTGCGCAGAAGAAGGAGAGGCTGCCATCGGGATTCGCATTCTTGATCGTGCGGACATGATATTTTCCGCCAACTTTCAGCATGACCGGATGCGCCGTGAAGATTTCCGCCCCCAGCGTGTCGATGCTCATGCCGACGGCGCGGGCATATTCTCCGACGGCGGGCAGCCCGTTGATTTCCGTCACCGTGCGCGTCAGCGGATCGGCGGCGGTGATGACGAAGCGTTTTTCGGTTGGCTCGAAATGCTGGATATGGAGGGGCAGGAAGGGAAGCGAGGTTTCAACGATTGCCAGCATGGCGGCGTTTTGGTGAAACGCGCCGTCGTGGTAAACATAAGCGTGCTCGAAAGAGAGACCATCGGCAGCGGAGGCGCCGATCAGCGGGACGCCTTTCAGGGTCTGGTTGATGCGGGCGACGACGGGTTCTTCCAGCATCGAGAGTCCGTCGATCAGGAAGAGGGCGAAGCTGCGTTTCCGGTCTACGCCAGGAAGCTTCTCCAAGGGGGCCTGGTCATTTGCGAAGGCCCGCAAATCCTTGATGAAGAAAAGCCTGGCGGCCAATTTTCCGGAAGAAATGGCGGCACAGACGATGGAACCTTCGATGTAGCCCGCGCTGCCGAGGATTTCACCGGCGGTCGTGCAGCCGATGGCCGGACAGTCGAAAACCGCCTTGATGGCTTTTCCCAGGGCGGGGAGATCGTATTTCGGCGAACAGAAAAAAATGAGAAAGTCGGGATCGATGCCACTGGTTTGAGCGGCCAGTTCATATACGGCGGTTTGCGCATCAGGATGGAAACTCTTCCCGAATCTGACTTCGATGGCGGACATGGCGGACTCCTTTTCCTGTATGGAATCTTCTTTCGGGCCGGGATTTTTCGATGCAGCGTTCAGGGAAATCTTCGGGTCAATGAATCATCGTCTCAACGGGCCCGATGCGCATTCCGGGGTTGTGCAAAAGGCGTGTGTTCAATCCTTGAAACTCTCGCGAATTTCCAGGATTTTTTCCCTGTGCTCAAGAAAACGGTCGACCAGATCAGGGTCGAATTGTCTCTCCCGCTGTTCGTACATGTAGGCAAACACCTTGTCGATTGTCCAGGCGCCCTTGTAGCAGCGCGGACTGCCGAGCGCGTCGAACACATCGGCGATGGCGGTGATGCGGCCATAGATATGAATTTCCGTGCCCTTCAGGCCGCGCGGGTAGCCAGAACCATCCCAGCATTCATGATGCTCGTAGGCAACGATGGCGGAAGCATCCAACAGGCGGCTCTTGGAATTGGACAGCAATTTTTTGCCAAGCTCCGCATGCTTCTTCATGATCTCGAATTCCTCGGCGGAGAGTTTTCCCGGCTTGTTCAGGATCGAATCGGGAATGCCGACCTTGCCGATATCGTGCATCGGCGCCGCTTCCTTCAACATCTGCGCTTCCGCCTCGTCCATGCCCACCGCCTGCGCCAGCAGGTAACAATATTCCGCGACCCGGCGCACATGATTTCCGGTTTCCTCTGAACGGGTTTCAGCCACTGCGCCGATACGTTCGACCACTTCCCTTTGCGTACGTTCGAGTTCGTTGGCAAGCTTGAGATTATCGAGCGCTACCGAGACGTTGGCGCAGAAAAGGTTGAGCAGATCCTTGTCGAAAACATTCAGGGCGAATGAATTTTCCAGGTAGATGACTCCCCGATTATTGCTGCTCATGAAGCACAGCACGATGTATTCGTCGGAAAAATGGTTTTCGTGGCGGACGATGGCCGTATTGACATCATCCAGGATGGGCGTTTGCAGCACATCCTCGATGCGTTTTCCGGCGTCTTCCGAGAAGGCGCCGGTGCCCGCGATGATCCGCAGGGATTGTTCTTCGTGGGAAGCGAAGCAACCCGAACCGCAAAAGGAATTTTCCCCGAGCCTGAGCAGCGACACCAGTTGCGTCAGCACGCCCTGGACAAAGCGTTCCATCGACTGGATCTTGAAAATGCTTGCTGAGGCGTTGATGATTTCTTCCAGCCCGCGCCGGTTCTGCTCAATGATTTCCAGATCGGCGTAGGCGCGCAAGCCAGCAACGATCGAGGTAAAAAGCTTTTGCGCCGTCAACTCGGTCTTGGTCTTGTAGTCGTTGATGTCGTATTCGAGCACTACCCGGCGTTCCGGCGCTTGTCCCGGCTGGCCGGTGCGCAGGATGATGCGGGTCATGCGATTGTTGATCTGGTCCCGGATGTAGCGCACCACATCCAGGCCAGCATCTTCGGTTTCCATCACGACGTCCAGAAGCACCATCGCAATATCGGGGTGTTCGCTAAAGAGCGCCTTGGCCTCCGCGCCGCTCCTGGCGCTGATGAATTGCAGGGGGCGCCCTTCGAATTCAAATCCGGACAGGGCCAGCCGGGTGATGGTATGAACCTCCGGCTCGTCATCGACGATCATTATTTTCCAGGGTTTTCTGGGAGTCTTCGCAACAGGGAAAGCGGTCTGGGGCGTTTCCTCTTCGGCTGCGAACAGCAATTCGTCGTCGTTTTCCATAAGGGGTAAAAGGGATAAAGGGAATTCGTCAAACATTCATTATAGGGCATCATTACAAGCGCTTTTCAGGGCTGTTTCACTCTAAAGTATCTCTGAGCAAGCCGCCGCGTCGAGTGCTTCTTTCAGAACCTCCACAGGAACGCAGACACCCTCTCCGCAGCAGACAAAGCGCTTGCGCTCCGCGCCGTTTTCTATGCCAAATTTCTAAATTACTGTAATAATTCTTTGATAAAAATAACTACAGTAGCTAAACATTCTTTAAGTAAATTTAGAAAATTATTTTTGCTGCAGCACCAACATTTTCCTGCTCCGCAGCAAGGCCGCTCATTGCCATCCGGCAGGCTTGTGGATAGAGTTTCGTTTTCCTTGTTTTGGGAAAACGCTGCTTTATGACAACCAAAGAAAACCAGATTGAACGGGATTTGCTCTCGAAACTGGCGGATCTCAAATACAGCCTCCGGCCCGACATCCACGACCGCGCTACGCTGGAAGCGAATTTCCGCGAGAAATTCCAGGCCCTCAACCGGGTCACGCTCACCGATGGCGAATTCCAGCGCCTGCTCGATGAAATCGTCAGCCCCGACGTTTTCACCGCCGCCCAAACGCTCCGGCACCGCAATGCCTTCACGCGCGACGACGGCACGCCGCTGAACTACACCCTCGTCAATATTGGCGATTGGTGCAAGAACAGCTTCGAGGTCGTCAGCCAGTTGCGCATCAATACGGATTACAGCCATCACCGCTACGACGTCATCCTGCTCATCAACGGCGTACCCGTCGCCCAGATCGAGCTGAAAACGCTCGGCATCAACCCCCGCCGGGCCATCGAGCAGATCGTCGAATACAAGAACGACCCCGGCAACGGCTACACGCGCACGCTGCTGTGCTTCGTCCAGCTTTTCATCGTCAGCAATCGAACCGACACCTGGTATTTTGCCAACAACAACGCCCGCCACTTCAGTTTCAACGCCGACGAGCAATTTCTCCCGATTTACCAGTACGCCGCCCCGGACAACGCAAAGATCGGCGGCCTTGATCGCTTCGCGGATGCCTTTCTTGCCAAATGCACCCTCGGGCAGATGATCAGCCGCTACATGGTGCTTGTCGCCAGCGAACAAAAACTGCTGATGATGCGGCCCTACCAGATTTATGCCGTCAGGAACATCGTCGAGTGCATCGAGAAGAAGCTCGGCAACGGCTACATCTGGCACACCACCGGCAGCGGCAAGACGCTCACCAGCTTCAAGGCCGCCACGCTTTTGAAGGCCAATCCCGATATCGAAAAGTGCCTCTTCGTCGTGGACCGCAAGGATCTCGACCGCCAGACCCGTGAGGAATTCAACCGATTCCAGGAAGGCTGCGTCGAGGAAAACACCAACACCGGTACCTGGAACGATATGGTGCTTCACACGCAGTCATTTGCAGGTATATTGGATACTGTGTGCCCTAAGCTTGTTGCTGCTGCTTGCCAAATAAATTAGCGAGGCCGTTACTCTTATGGAATTTATTCCAAACATTATTCATCAGTCCGCTACTACTGCTGCATGTTCTGTCGTGGCCGCGACTGAATCGTTAGCTACGAAAGGAGGAATCGAGGCTCGCGGAGCCATTTTTACGCGCCGCGAGGTAGTCAATTTTATTCTTGATTTGGTTGGTTACACAGAGGATCAATCGCTTCATAAAAAACGGCTTTTGGAGCCATCATTTGGTAATGGTGATTTTCTATTGCAAATTATTGAACGACTATTAAATGCATGGAAATCGGCAAGGCCGAACGGTTCCGCACTTGACGAGTTAACCGATGCTATTCGAGCGGTTGAACTGCACCACGATACTTACCGCAGCACATATGCCGCTGTTGTTAGGTTGCTAAGACGTGAGGGAATCGCCACAGACACTGCATTGGCCCTGGCTGACTGTTGGTTATTGCAAGGCGATTTCCTGTTAACGCCGTTGGATGGGCAATTCGATTTCGTGGTAGGTAACCCGCCCTATGTCCGTCAGGAGTTGATCCCGGCACCGTTGCTTGCCGAATACCGTAGCCGGTATCTGACGATGTATGACCGGGCTGATATCTACATTCCTTTCATTGAGCGGTCGCTGTTGGTCTTGTCGGATGGTGGCAGTCTGGGTTTTATCTGTGCAGATCGCTGGATGAAGAATCGCTATGGTGGGCCGCTACGCAACCTCGTAGCCGAGCGGTTTCACCTGAAAATTTATGTTGACATGGTGGACACACCGGCCTTCCATTCTGAGGTAATTGCGTACCCTGCCATCACCATCATCAGTCGCGAAGTGTCTGGGGCAACGCGCATCGCTCACCGCCCGACCATTGACCAAGCGACACTGACCACATTGGCGGAATTGCTGCATGCGCCAGCGTTGCCAAAGGACGCGGGGCCAGTGCGGGAGCTTGCTCGCGTAACCAATGGTGCAGAACCGTGGTTGCTGGAGTCCGCTGACCAGATGGCACTTATTCGTCGTCTAGAAGGTGCTTTTCCTTTACTGGAAGAAGTAGGGTGCAAGATCGGGATCGGTGTCGCAACTGGTGCTGATAAAGCGTTTATCGGAAACTTCGAGACGCTTGACGTTGAGCCAGATCGGAAACTACCACTGGTAACAACTGGGGACATAATGACCGGGGAGGTTCGGTGGCGCAGTCAAGGGGTCATCAATCCTTTTGCCGATTCAGGTGGGCTGGTCAATCTTGATAAGTACCCTCGCCTGTGCCGTTATCTTGAGGCTCGACGAGAGGCGATTGCCGGGCGCCACTGTGCGCAGAAAGCTCCAGCCAACTGGTATCGCACAATTGACCGCATCACCCCAGCGCTAGCTGCGAGTCCGAAGCTCCTGATCCCAGATATCAAGGGCAAGGCTCACGTCGTTTTTGAAGGCGGCGAGCTGTATCCCCACCACAACCTCTATTACGTGACGTCAGACGAGTGGGACTTACGAGCCTTGCAGGCGGTGCTACTGTCTGTTGTCACGCGCCTGTTCGTGGCAACCTATTCAACGAAAATGCGGGGGGGATTCCTGCGCTTCCAAGCGCAGTATCTACGCCGCATTCGCATTCCGCGCTGGATGGACGTGTCTGAACAGCTACGCCGTGAGTTGGCCGAGGCTGCAATCAAGCGGGACATGCAAGCTTGCAACCGGGCTGTGTTCAAGCTCTACGGCCTGAGTCACAAAGAACGATCTGCCCTTGGCAGCAACGGAGAATAAATGGCACTTGATCTCGTCAATTACGAACAGAAAGCCCGCGACGCTGTAAAGGCGTTTTGGGGGAACCGCGCGGCTGCACGACAGAAGCAAATTGAGTCCGGAAAAGCTGACCAAGGTGAACGTGCCGGCGTCACCGGGGGCAAAAACATGGACGGTTTTTTAGCCTTGGTGCTCGATATCATCAAAGCCAACGGATTGACCCATGCAGAGATCCACCAAAACAAGGCGATGCTAACCTTGCCCGGTTACTTCCGCCCGACGAAGTTGTGGGATCTATTGGTGATCTATAAGGGTGAGCTAATCGCAGCCATTGAGCTGAAGAGTCAGGTTGGTCCATCGTTCGGGAATAATTTTAATAACAGAACCGAGGAATCCATCGGGACAGCGCATGACCTCTGGACGGCTTTTCGAGAAGAGGCGTTCGGTAAGGGAATCTCTGAACAACCCATTGTGTTTCAATGCTTGAAGTAAAAAATCCTGCCTCTGGCAAAGAGGAAATGCTCGGAAGCTGTTTTTTGCTTCAAAAGGCCGTTTTTGAAGCCGTTTGCC
>WQZF01000046.1 GCA_009780885.1 Betaproteobacteria bacterium
CTTCCGCGAGAGCACCGTCGTGATCGCCGCCGTCAGCGTCGTCTTCCCATGATCCACGTGCCCGATCGTCCCTACGTTAACGTGCGGCTTCGTCCGCTCAAACTTTCCCTTCGCCATGTCTACAGCTCCTTAAAGACGTTGAATAAAGCAGAAATTTCAAACACTGCATCAATTATTTTCGGCACAACCGTTGGTGCCCATGGGCAGGATTGAACTGCCGACCTCTCCCTTACCAAGGGAGTGCTCTACCACTGAGCTACATGGGCAAACGACAACTAAACTTGACCCCTGGCACAGCATGTGGAGCGGGTGAAGGGAATCGAACCCTCGTCATAAGCTTGGAAGGCTTCTGCTCTACCATTGAGCTACACCCGCACAAACCCTTGGCCGCCAACCGACGATTGCTGCTACTGCGCTTGCGCTACGGCGATTTGGTGGAGGAGGTTGGATTCGAACCAACGTAGGCGTAAGCCAACAGATTTACAGTCTGCCCCCTTTAGCCACTCGGGCACCCCTCCAATCGAAGCGCGGAATTATGAGGCAACCGCCGGGATTTTGTCAAACATGGACATTCCCAAAAAGCCTCATTTTTCCTCACTTTATTCCCCCGGCAATCAATTAGCTGGAAAAACCGGATCACCCAAAGGGTACGCAGGACCGGTAGAGCCCAAGCCAACCCCGGCATTGGAGGCGTATTTTGTTATAAGGCCCATGACAACGCATTGCGCTGTCAGAACAGATTCAATTGCCGTTCTTCGCTGCCGCGTGTTCCTCTGATTGAGGCAACCGGCGGCGTGAACTGCCCGCAGTCGAGCGAGGGAAATCCTGGAAAACCGAGGCGGCGATGCGCCAACCGGAAGCGTTGCCGGATCATGTCGGCAAACGGGCCTGCGCCGCGCATGCGCAGGCCAAATCGCTTCTCGTCCAATCCGCCGTCGCGCATCTGCCGCAACAGGGACAGCACATGCGCGGCCTTTTCCGGAAAATGCCATTGCAGCCACGATTCAAACAAGGCGCCGACTTCTTCCGGCAGGCGCAATACCGAATACCAGGCGGCATGGGCGCCGGCTTCACGCGCGGCGGCAAGAATCTCCTCCAGTTCCCGGTCGGTCAATGCCGGAATGACTGGCGCGGCCATCACCGCGACCGGAATTCCGGCAGAAGACAACTGGCGGATCAACGCCAATCGCGCGGCAGGCGAGGCGGCGCGTGGTTCGAGCAGCCGGGCCAGGCGCGGATCGAGCGTGGTCAGCGAAATGGAAACATGCGCCAGATTGCGCCGCGCCATTGCCGCCAGCAATTCGGTGTCGCGTCCGATCAACGTCGACTTGGTCGTCAGGAGAACCGGGTGGCGCGTCTCGCACAGGATTTCGAGGAGCCCACGGGTCAGCCGCAAATGACGCTCGAAGGGCTGGTAACAGTCGGTGTTGCTGCTCAGCGCAATCGGACGGCAGCAATAGCCGGGCTTCATCAACTCGCGGCGAAGCAGTTTTAGCGCGTCCGGCTTGTGATAAATGCGCGTCTCGAAATCGACTCCAGGCGAATCGCCGAGCCAGGCATGGCTCGGACGGGCGTAGCAATAGATGCAGCCATGCTCGCAGCCGCGATACGGATTGATGCTCCGGTCAAACGGCAGATCGGGAGAATCCACGGAATTGATCAGCGTTTTGGCGTGGTCGATCAAAAGTTGCGTTGCCGGGCAAGCCCCGCCTTCTGCCTTTTCCGGGGTTTCCGGCAGCACGGAATGATTCCAGCCATCGTCTTCGCGGCGGCGCGTCCAGACGGCATAACGCGGGTCGGGCCGCGCGGTGGTGCCGCGTCCCTTGACCGGACGGGGCGCAAGAGTTGAATCGAACACCGGGTCGGCGTCGACACCGGAAGAAGCTTCGAGAATGGGTTGTTCCGGAACCACGACTATTGCCCCGGCTGCGTGAAAAATCCGGTCATCGATTGCAGGCCGAATTCGAAAATGCGCTGCAAGGGCGTGGAGAGATTGCTGAAACTGAGCATCAGGATAAGCAAGCCGCCGCTGAGCGTGATCGGAAAGCCCACCGCGAACAGGTTGAGCTGCGGTGCAGCGCGCGTCAGCACGCCGAGCGCGGTATTGATGATCAGCATCGAGGCCAGGAGCGGCAACACCAGCAGGACGCCATAGCTGAAAATAATGGCGCCGTTATTGGCAACGTTGGCCCAGCTTCCCGGTCCGGGCATCATCCCGACCGGCAGCGTTTCAAAGCTGTGCACAAGCCCCGCAATCATCATCAAATGCCCGTTGATCGCAAGGAAAAACAGGGTGGCAATCAGCGTCAGGAATTCGGACAGCACCGGCGTCTGGCCTGCCGTCTGCGGATCGTAAAAGGTTGCAAACCCCAGGCCCACCTGCACGCCGATCGAATCGCCCGCGAAGGTCACCGCAGCAAAGACTGTCCGCATCACAAAGCCCATTGCGAAGCCGATCAACATTTGCTGCGCCAGGATCAACAGCCCCTCCCACGATGCCGGAGCGACTGCCGGCATCGGCGGCAATGCCGGGGCGATGGACAGCGTTACCGCCAGCCCGGCGATCAACCTGACCTGTACCGACAGGCCGGCATTGGAAAAGGGCGGCGCAATCATGAACAGCGACAACATCCTCGCCAGCGGAAAAATGAAGGCGGCGATCCAGGCTTCCAGTTGCGCTTGAGTAAGGACGATCACCTTTTTTGGGCCCGTTTTTCAGGATTTTTGGGGCAAATCCCCTTGCAGGAGATCATCCGATCACGAACGGAATGCTCTCGAACAGGTGGCGCATGAATTGCACGAGGGTCTGCAACATCCACGGGCCGGCAAGGACGAGCATGAAGAGCATCGTCACGATTTTGGGAATGAAGGAAAGCGTGGCCTCGTTGATCTGTGTTGCCGCCTGGAAGATGCTGATCAACAGCCCGACCGCGAGGGCGGCGAGCAATAGCGGCGCGGCGACGAGCAGGACCACCCAGACCGCCTCCCGCGCCAGTTCCATGACGATTTGCGGCGTCATGCCGAAAAGCTCCGCACCAGTGCGCCCATCAGAAGATTCCATCCATCGGCCAGCACGAACAGCATGATCTTGATCGGCAGCGACACCATCACTGGCGACATCATCATCATCCCCATCGACATCAACACGCTGGCCACGGCAATGTCGATGATCAAAAAGGGAATATAGATGACGAATCCGATCTGGAACGCGGTTTTCAACTCGCTGATCGTATAGGCGGGCACCAGGACGCGCATCGGCGTTTCTTCCGGGGTTCCAATGCTATCGACCTTCGCCAGTTGCGCGAAAAGCGCGATATCGGATTCCCGCGTCTGCTTCAACATGAAGGACTTCAACGGCACCGAAGCGCGTTCCATCGCCTGCACGAAATTGATCTGGTTGGCAGCGAGCGGACGGTAGGCTTCATCGTATATCCGGTCTGCCACTGGCGCCATCACGAAGAAAGTCAGGAACAGCGACAACCCGACGATCACCTGGTTCGGCGGCGAAGTCTGCGTGCCCAGCGCGTGACGCAACAAGCCCAGCACGATGACGATGCGCGTAAAACTCGTCATCATCAGCAATACCGCCGGAATGAAAGTCAGCGCAGTCAGGAGCAGCAGGGTTTCGAGCGCGAGCGTATAGGTGGTGCTGCCGCCGGGGCCGGGGGTGCTGGTAAAGGCGGGCAATCCCGGCGTTCCTGCCTGCTGCGCCAGCGCCGGGCCTGAAACAAACAGCAGGCCGATCCAAAGCCACGGCAGCCACGACAATCGCGTCTGCGCGGCATTCCTGCCGCAAAGTTCAATACCGTTGTTCATTGCGCCGTTCCGAAAATTGTTTCAGCCATGAGGAAAAAGGCGTTTGCCCTTCTGCGGCACAAGCCGGCACTTCTCCGCGCGGCATCGTATGCAGGGTACGCATCTGCCCGGGCGTGACGCCCACGATGAGCCAGGTTTCCCCCACTTCCAGAAGAACCACGCGTTCGCGCGTTCCCAGCGCGATGCCGCCCAGCACGCGCATGACGGCATTGCCGCCAAAGGCGCGTCCGCCGTTGGATCTTTTGAGCGCGAGGGCCCCCGCAAAGAACAGGACGAGAAGCAGAATCAGCGCGGCAAAGGTCTGCACGATGCTCCTCGCATCCAGCGCCGGCGAATACGCCGTCCCCGCAGCGGAAGCGGGATGGCCGGGGAAGGAAGCGTCTGCCGGTTGTTTCGGCGAGGAAGCGGCAGATGCGGAAGGAGACTCCTGCTGTGGCATTTGCCCGGAATGTTCCGGATTCCGTTCAGCGGCTGCACCCTGTTCCAAAGGACGCGCCGGCTCGGCCATGGCTGCCTGTGGAAAAAGAAGCGACAACAAAAGCAGCGCCATCGGCAAGATTTGCGCGCGGCGCGGCAGTGGCGGGAACAAGGATTTCACGATGGACGGGCGTATGGAAAAAGCGGCTGGAAACCCGAACCGCCTTCAAGCAGCCCGGAAACGGTGGTGATCGAATGATGTTGCTATCTTATTCCATTTTCCTCGGCCCGGCGTGCCCGGCGGCCTCGCCGCAAGCCCGTCGCGCGAATGCGCGCGCCGGGTGAGGAGGCGGCGGGAGAAGAAATCAAATTTTCTAAATTACTGTAATAATTTATTTATAAAAAGCGCTACTGTAGCGAAACATTATTTAAGTAATTTTAGAAAATAAAAGGATGAAAGGCTTCGCAGAGGATGAGGGCAATCGTCCCGAAAACCAACCTACGCAGGTATTCGAGGCTCGCCGTGCTGTCCGTCGATGACAGGGTGTTCGAGTTGGTCGATCGTGAATTGTTGTTCCCGGAGGGTTTCTGCGACCATGTCTCCGATCGAGACGATGCCGATCAGGTCGCAGTCGTCGTCGAGTACCGGCAGATGACGAAAGCAGCGGTCGGTCATGATCGCCATGCACTCGGGGATGGTGTGCGACGAGCTCACGTAAAAGACTTTTTTGGTCATGATGTCGCGGACCCTGGTATCGCGCGAGAATTTTCCGAGCAGGGCGACTTTCCGCGCGTAATCGCGTTCCGAGAAAATGCCGACCAGGCGTTTTCCTTCCAGGACCAGAAGCGCGCCAATGTTGTTTTTCGCCATGATCTGCAGCGCGTGGAAGACGGTATCTTCAGGGTGCGCCGAGACGAGCGTCCGGGGTTTTCCGGAAAGAAGCTGTTTCAGGGTCGTGCTCATGTAAAGGGCCGAAGGCTTCCGGGAGTCGTCATAAAAAGCGCCGCTTCTCCGGAAACCGGAACGAAGCGGCGCAGAAAGGGGATGCCGCCGGCTGGATTTACAGGGGAGATCGTGCCGGTTTAAGGCGTCCCCGTGATCAGTGCAGGTTCGCCATATATTCGGACAGGGCGTCGATCTGGCGGTCGGAGAGTTTGTCGGCGATGGCGCGCATCATTCCTTCCGGATCATTGGCGCGCTCGCCGCTGCGGAAGGTTTTCAACTGGGTGGTCGTATATTCCTGGTGTTGCCCGGCCACGTGGGGATATTGCGCCGGCAGGCCAGCGCCCCGGGGGCCGTGGCAGCCGGCGCAGGCGGGAATTCCCTTGGCGAAATCGCCCATGCGCCAGAGTTTCTGGCCTTCGGGGATCAGGGCTTTCTTTTCCTCGTTTGGCGGCGCCTGCACGGGTTTCTGCTGCGAGAAATAGGCGGCGAGGTTGTGCATGTCCTCATCGGAGAGGGTTGCGACCATGCCTTCCATCACGGCGTTGACGCGCGCTGCCGGGGTCTTTTCGTCGGCAGGCTTGAAATTGGTCAGTTGGCGGTAAATATAGGCGCGGCCTTGTCCGGCAAGATTCGGATACATGGGCACTACGCTGGTTCCGTCGATGCTGTGGCAGGCGACGCAGACGGTTTCAACGATTGGCTTGGCCTTTTCGGGATCCGCCGCCGGAGGCGCTCCGGCAGCAGAAGCGGGGGAGGCCGCGATGAGCGTCAGTGAAGCCATGGCGGCGGCTGCCGCGAGAAATTTCTGGACACGGGACTGCATGAAAGCCTTGGCGGGTGCTGGCATCCTTGAAAGCTGCGCCGGGTTGTGAATCATTTTCAAACTCCTTGTGGCGGTCCGGATCATGAGCGATATGCCGGATCGGGTCGGGGTTGGAAGTATTGGAAGTAGTAGAGTGAAAAATTAAAAAACTAATCGAGTATTCTATAACATTCCTGAATTTACGGACGCAGTCCCCATGTCCCTTTTCCGCAATGCAACTTTTTATACGACGGTCGCGCAACTCTCCGATCTTCCGGTCGATGCGCGCTGTGAAATCGCTTTTGTCGGGCGCTCGAACGCAGGAAAATCTTCCGCGATCAATACCCTGGCGGGCCGCGCGCGCCTGGCCTTTGTCTCGAAAACGCCGGGCCGTACACAACATCTGAATTTTTTTACGCTCGCGCCGCACTGCTATCTGGTCGATTTGCCCGGCTATGGCTACGCCAAGGCGCCCGAAGAGGTGCGGAATTCCTGGAAATGGCTGCTCGCGCCCTATCTGAAACACCGCCCGCAGCTTGCCGGCATCGTGCTGATCATGGATTCCCGCCATCCGCTCACCGAGCTGGATGTGCAAATGCTGGAATGGTTCGCGTTGACCGGAAAGCGGATCCATATCCTGCTTTCCAAGGCCGACAAGCTCTCCCGACAGGCGCAGGGCACAGCTTTGCGCAAGGTTAAGGCGGCGCTGGTGGAGTTCGGGGAACAATGCTCGGTGCAGCTTTTTTCCAGCCTCAAGAAAACCGGAATCGACGAAGCCGAGGCCGCGCTGTCGACCTGGTTCGATCCGCAGCAATTTTCCGCCGAAGAGGCTCC
Source organism: Betaproteobacteria bacterium (assembly GCA_009780885.1). Taxonomy (GTDB): domain Bacteria; phylum Pseudomonadota; class Gammaproteobacteria; order Burkholderiales; family Rhodocyclaceae; genus WQZF01. Next base: position 6,816 of record WQZF01000046.1, read on the forward strand.
CTGATAGAGTCCAATCTCCTTGCCCATCAACGATCTTCAATCCTGCCTGAGTCCTCCATGAAAACCATGCCTTCATACTCCTCCATCCGGATGCGCCGGATGCGCCGCGATGATTTTTCGCGCCGCATGATGCGTGAATCCGTGCTTGGCGCGGACGACCTGATCTACCCCGTCTTCGTCCTCGACGGCGAAAAACGGCGCGAGGCGGTGCTCTCGATGCCCGGCATTGAGCGCCAGAGCCTCGACCTTCTGCTGAAAACTGCGGAACGCGCACTGAGGCTTGGCGTTCCGGCGCTGGCGCTGTTTCCGGTCATTGATTCCTCGTTGAAGTCGCCGGGGGCCGAGGCTGCCTGGGATCCCGAAGGTCTCGTGCCGCGTACGGTGCGGGCGCTGAAGCGGGAATTTCCGGAATTGGGCGTCATTACCGACATTGCGCTCGATCCCTACACCAGCCACGGGCAGGATGGCCTGATTGCCGCTGACGATCCGCGCGCTTATGTGATGAACGACGAAACGGTGGAGGCGCTCACCAGGCAGGCGCTTTGCCATGCCGAAGCCGGGGTCGATATCGTTGCGCCCTCGGACATGATGGACGGGCGGATCGGCGCGATTCGCGCCGCGTTGGAAGAGCGGGGTTTCATCCACACCCGCATCCTTGCCTATGCTGCCAAATATGCCTCCGCGTTCTACGGGCCGTTCCGCGACGCGCTCGGCTCGGCGGCCAGCCTTGGCAAGGGCAACAAAAACACCTATCAGATGGATCCAGCCAACAGCAACGAGGCCCTGCGCGAAGTTGCGCTCGATCTGGCCGAGGGCGCCGACATGATCATGATCAAGCCCGGAATGCCGTATCTGGACATCGTGCGCCGGATCAAGGATGAATTCCGGGCGCCGACCTTCGTCTATCAGGTCAGCGGCGAATACGCGATGCTGCGGGCAGCCTTCCAGAACGGCTGGCTGGACGAGAAAAAGTGCGTGATGGAAAGCCTGCTGGCGATGAAGCGCGCCGGCGCCGACGGCATCCTGACGTATTTCGCGCTCGATGCCGCCGCCTGGTTGCGTGAAGGATGATTTTCCACCCAGTCTTTTGAATCCACAGTGACGAGGACACATATGCTCAATGAAAAGCAGCTTCATCTCCGGTCTTCCGGAAAACATAGCCGCCGGACAGGATGGCTTGGCATCCTTCTTGCCGCATGCGCCCTTCCTTCATTCGCCGCCGATCCTTCGCCTTCCGCGCCCGTTGCCGATGGCATCAGCGAAGTCCAGGAACTCGGGCGTCTGAACGGAGTCGCGTTGGCGTGCGGGCAGACCGTGATCGCGCAGCGGATCAAGCGCGTAGTGATCAATACCGCGCCGAAAACGCGGCGCTACGGCGAAGCCTTCGAGGCTGCGACGCAGGAAGCTTTCCTCGCCCAAGGCAAACCCGGCGCAGCGCCATGCCCGGGGGATGCAGAAATCAACAAGCAGACAGAAACGACGGCGACTCGTTTACGCCAGAGTGTGCCGGCGCAAGGCTCGTAGAAGGGAGGGCGCAATGAATCCACTGTGTTTCTCTCGCGCCGCGCCTTTCCTCTTCGGCGCGCTGGCGGCATTGCTCGCGCCAATCCCCGCGCCTGCGGCAGAACCTCCGGCTGCTGCGGCGACGGAAGAAAATGCCGCCCCCGCCGAAGCGCCGCGCCGCCCGCGCTACATGCTGATCGGCCCGGACGGAAAAACGGTGACGAACGACCAGTTCTACGGGCGGTGGCAACTGATCAGCTTTGGCTACACCTTCTGCCCCGACGTTTGTCCGACGACGCTGGTGGAAATTGCGGAAGTCCTGAAAGACCTGGGCGCCGACGCCCAAAGGGTGCAGGCGATTTTCATCACCGTCGACCCGGAACGCGATACTCCGGCGGTGCTCAACAATTACACCCAATTCTTCGACCCGCGCATTCTCGGGCTTTCCGGCTCCCCGACGATGACCAGGGGCGTGGCCAACCAGTTCCGCGTGCGCTACGAAAAAGTGCGCGACCCCAGCCACCCGCCGGATTACTATCTCGTCGATCACACCGCAGGCATCTACCTGCTCGACCCCGACGGTGCGCTGGTGAAAAATTTTCCGTATACGCAGCCGCCCAACGAAATCGCCGAAAGGCTGCGGGAGTTTTTCAGCGGGAAGCCGTGAGGCGCAAATCCCTGCGGATTTTCTAAATTACTTAAATAATGATCCGCTACAGTAGTGATTGAGCAGAGTGAATTCTTCAGTCAAATTTAGAAAATTGCTCACAAGTCATGCGTTCTGACGACACAATCCCCGCTGAACGCTCCGCGCTTGTAAATAGAACGCCAGACCGGCGTGAGATTGAAATAAGGGAGACCCCTGATGGAAATCCGTTATCCCGCATTACTGTCAGAAGCCCCGGAGGGTGGCTTCTGCGTTCAGTTCGTTGATCTGGACGAAGCGTTTACCGAGGGAGAATCTCTGGAAGAGGCCCTGTTCAACGCCGCCGAGGTTTTGACGCTGACGCTTGAAGGCCGGATTGCCGAAGGCATGGACGTACCCGCTCCCAGTAATAATGTCGATGGCGCCCACTACATCTCTCCGGATGCCAAGACCCAGAGCGTTCTGCTGCTGCGGTACGCGCGCGGCGACCGTTCGCTTGCCGATCTGGCGCGCGCTCTGGATACAAGCTGGCCACAGGCCAAGCGGCTGGAAGACCCGGCGCACTGGCCGAGCCTGAAGACACTGGATCGCGCCGCCCGCGTGCTCGGCAAGCGACTGGTGTTGAGTATTGAGTAAGCCCGCGCAGGTCGGATAAGCGAAGCGCCATCCGACGCTTGGTGCCGGATGAGCACCCTCTAAACATTCTCCCCCGCTGCGGCCTCGAACTTCCCCGAATAGCGAAACACCTGCCCGAACAGCGGATGCGTGAGACGGAAATCCATGATGAAGTGATTTTCGTCGATGGCCTCCTCGACGATGGTGGTGTGTCCCAGCACCAGCCATTCCGGAATCGGCAGCATGAGTGGCCCAAGCTTCGCAACGAAACGGACGCCGCGATAGTGAAGCCGGCTGTCTTTCACAGTGGGCGCCATTTGCAGGCCCAGCACCGGGTTGACGAATTCGATCAACTGCCCTTCGCCGGCGCAAATCCAGAAGCTGTTGAAGCAGACCACTTTCCCGTTCGGATATGTCAGGGTTCGCCGCCAATATTGCCGCTCACCGACGACGCGCTTTTTGACGACGGTGTGTACATCCCGCCCACTGCGATTGACCAGGGCGCCGAGAATCCCGAGGACATTCAGGCAGGGCTGCATGAGTCGCGGATACTCGACATCCATCGCGCCGGTGTCGATCGTTTCGCCGAATTGATAGTGCGCCTGCAAGGCTGGCGGCAATTTATCCCAGTCGGCGCCAAGCGCGCGTTGCATCAGACTTTTCATGATTCGATTCCCGGAATGTGTTTAAAGACCATCAGCGCCACCACGATCACCATCGAGATAAAGGCAGGGACGCCGAGCCAGAACCAGCCTCGGGCCATTCGCCAGTAAAGCGCGGGCAATGGCGTGCCGCAACGGGCAGCTTCGGCGGAAATTTTTTGCATCCGGATCTGTAGCCAGACGACCGGCAACCAGCAGATACCTGCAAGAACGAACAGGAACAGAGTGACGGCAATCCATGGTGTTAATAGCGGTATCCCAAGCAGAGTGACCATCCACAGACCGCTGACAGGCTGGAAAATGACTGTCGGCGTGGTGAAAATCCAGTCTGCCAGCACGACATGCCGGTTGGTGACTGCAATGTGGGCCACATTGCCACTCCGGTCGGCCATCCATTTGTAGAACGCGCTGCCGAGTCCGGTGCCGAAGAGCAGCACCATGCTGAGAATATGCAATGTTTTGAGCAGGGTGTAGATCATGATGTCTCAATTGGCATTCGTGAAGAAGAGGCTTGTTTTAATCGTCAATGGCGGACGCCCCAAAAACCGGATCAGCGGCCGGAAATCTGCCCAAACTCCGGTTTGCAGCATCCGCAGGTTTTCCGCTCGCAGCATCGGGCTGAAGTGCCGGCCAAGGCCGGTGAGCAGCATCGCCAGCCGAAACGGGAAGCGAAGGATCGGGGCGCGCGGCAATCCTTGCGCCCGGCGCATCGTTTGCAGCCATTCGGCAAAAGAGATCGTTTCCGTGCCGACGATATCCAGCGTTTGGCGCGGCTCCGGGGAGGATAGGCACTGCATCAGGGTTGCAATGACATCGCTGATATGCACCGGCTGAATCATCTGCTGCCCGTTTCCAATCACCGGAATCATCGGCAGTTTTGCCAGCCGCATGAAGAGGCCGGCGCTCTTGCCTCCGAGGCCATAAATCAGGGAAGGTCGCAACACGAACCAGTCGAGATCGAGGCCGCGAAGAGTGTCATCTGCCGCCCGCTTGCTCAGGTGGTAGGCAGAAAAGGCGGACTCGTCCGCGCCGAGCGCCGAGATTTGCAGCACCCGGCGTACTCCGGCCTCCGCGCAGGCCCGAAACAATGCCGAGGGCGCAAGCTCATGCAGCGCCTTGAACCGCTGCCTCCCGGTCTCTCCGATGATGCCCACGCTGTTGATGACAACGTCTATTCCCCGGAGGTGGGGACTCCAGTCTCCCGGAGAAAGCATCCGGCAGAAATCGAATCCCTTGCTGCGGGATGCCGGGGTGACGCAGTGGCCTGCGCTCACGAGCGCGGCGGCAAGATTGCGGCCGATGAAGCCGCTGGCGCCGGTGAGAAGCACATTCATGGGGTGCTCCCCGGTTTTGTTTTCACGAACTGGACAAGGCGTTTTCCGATCAGGTAAAGGCCGGCCAACAAACCTGCCAGGGCCGCCATCAGTGCAAGTCGAACGCTGTCCAGCGGGTTGCTGAAATGCGCGAACATGTCGGCGATCAGAACGAGAAGCAAGGGGCTAATCGTCAACATGAGCTTCGTATAGCTCAACCAGAAAGAAGCAGCGGCTTCGTCCGGGCAGAGCCGGCGAAGGATGTTCATCAGTGGAGAGGACAACACGAGAAGAACAGCAACGCTGAGGGCGATGCTGACGAAAGAGGCGACAAACATCTGGACGAGGGTATTCATGAAAGGCTCCTTGCAGATCGCTGGAGCTTTCAGTCTTGCGATTTGGAACCGGAAAATCTTCCGTTTTTATCGGAAAGGAACATTTTTCCGATCCGGAAATATCATTCCGGAGCGATTGCTGCCCCGGCGCCGCGCTATTTCGCGGAATCGTTCCTGGTATTGAGCTTGCGAAACTGGCCGGGCGTCATCCCCTCGATCTCGCGGAAGGCTTCGTAGAAATTCGATTGCGAGGTGAAGCCTACATTGATTCCTACGGACAGAACCGAAGCGGAAGGCTCGTCGCGCAGCATGGTTTTGGCGGCGGCGACGCGCAATTCGCGCAGGTAACGGGAAAGGCTTTTCCCCAACCGGGCATTGAGCAACTCCGATAGCTGATGAGGGCTGAGTTTCAGTCTTTCCGCGAGCCTTGGCAGACTCAGATCCGGATCCACGTAGATTCGGTCTGTCTCCATCAAGGCGCCCAATCTGGTCAGTGTGTCCTCACAATCAATCTTGTCGAGCGTCGACCTGGCATAGGATGCTTGCGCCGTTTCCCTGATCTCGACATTCAAGCGCGGTCGAAGGGCGAGCGTCGTCTGAACCAGAAAGAAGGCCAGGCCAATCGCGATGGCGTACAGACTGAAAAACAGCTTTTCCGGCAACGCCGCCTGCACAAGCCCCAAACCGGATACGACGAGGGCAATCGCGAAAACCGTTCCCAGCATCATCATTTCAAGACGGAAATTGGCGCGTTCCCGACGAAGCGCATGGAGTCCATGCGCAAGCCACAACAAATAACCGGATCCGATGACGAACGCCAGCGGCAAGGCCAACTCCCTTGGAAAAAAGGGAGAAATCAAAACAGGAATGGCGTGCCCCGGCAGGGAGCGCCGAATGATTGAATCGGTCTGCGGGCGTATCAATGGGCGGCTGAACAGGAAAAAGGCGGGCGCTACGGCAAACAGCGTCATGCGGTACGGAATCGACGCCACCCACTCCTGGCCGAAATAGAGCCATGAAAAATGGGCCATTTGCAGGGCGACAAGCGCCAGAAGCAGCACCAGGCCCATGACCCTGGATAGCGCCTGATCCTGGTAATGTTCGCCACGGAAATGCGTCAGCGCGAGAGTGAAGGCGCTGAATATCGAAAAACCGATGAGAAGAATGGCGAGGGAAGTCACGGGAATTGCGAACGATTGCCGAATTTTCTAAATTACTTAAATAATATTCCGCTACAGTAGTGATTGTTCTGCGTGAATTCTTTAGTCGAATTTAGAAAATAGAATGAGGCCCTACCCCGGCGCATTCACACACGCCAGATAGAACAACGCCCATTGCTGTGGCCATTGGGCCAAGGGTTCGCGGGTGAAGCCGGTCTTGGCGTAGAGCTGCCAGCGACCAATGGCGAAGGTGAGCAGGAGGTTGGCGAGCGCGCCGATGTCGCATCCGGCGGGGATTCTTTCCTGCGTCGCGGCGATGCGCAGCGATTGCTTGAACGCGGCTTCGAGTTTGTCGCAGAGGGCGTTGATCCGCGCCTGCAAGCGCTCGTTTTCGTTGACCAAGGCATCGCCGGTCAGCACGCGGGTCATGCCCCGGTTTTTCTGCGCGAAACGCAGCAGCAGCGCGAGGATATGCTCGACTTGCCGCATTCCGTCGGTTTCTTCGCCGCAGATCTGGTTGATGACGCCGAAGAGGCTGGTTTCGATGAAGTCGATCAAGCCCTCGAACATTTGCGCCTTGCTGGCGAAATGGCGGTAGAGCGCCGCTTCGGAACAGTCGAGACGCGCGGCGAGCGCGGCGGTGGTGATTTTTTCGCCTTTCGGCGTTTCCAGCATTTCCGCCAGTGTTTGCAGGATTTGCAGTTTGCGTTCGCCCGGTTTGGACATGGAGCTTCCCTGGAAATAAAGTGAAGTGAAAAATTATAGCCGTCCGAAGCGGCGCGGCAAATCGAGAATGGAGGCGATTTTCACGTCTACATAAGGCGGGCGGCGTGTGCTGGTGCTCACCCACACGGTTTTGATGCCGAGCCGCTTGGCGGCTTTCAGGTTAGCCGCGCTGTCTTCGACCATGATGCAGCGGCGCGGATCGAGTCTCTCGTTCTTGAGCAGGCGGAGAAAGCCGCCCAGCATCGGCTTGGGCTGGAAGCGCAAGCGTTCGAGCGAGTAAACGGCGGAAAAAAGGCGCGCGATGTCGATTTCCCGGAGTACGGCTTCGGTGTAATGCAGCGGCGCGTTGGAAAAGAGCAGCTTCTTCCCCGGCAGCCGTTTGAGCATGGCCTTGAGGCCGCGCTCATGGACGATCATGCGCGGCAGGTCGGCGAAGCGGTGCGTCTCGCGCAGGAAGTGGTTCGGGTCGGCGCCGTGATGCCGCACGAGGCCGAGCATCGTCGCGCCGTAGCGGGTCCAGTAATCGTCGCGCAGGCGATTCGCTTCCTCTTCGTCGCAGCCGATATGCTCACGGACATAATCCGTCATCGCCCGGTTGAGATGGGGAAAGATGTGCGGTCTTGCGTCGTGCAGGGTATTGTCGAGATCGAAGAGCCAGGTGGGCGCGGCGCGAAGGTTCATCGTGCGGCGGGTTGATTCAGGCGCTGGCGCGGATCATCGTGCCGACGCCGTGGTCGGTGAGGATTTCCAGCAGCAGCGCGTGTTCGACGCGGCCATCAATGATGTGCACGCTCCGGACGCCGTTTCTCGCCGCGTCGAGCGCGGAACCGATTTTCGGCAACATGCCGCCGGAGAGGGTGCCGTCTTCGACCATCTCCTCGATCTGCTCCGGCGTGATGCCGGTGACGAGCTTGCCCGCCTTGTCCAGGACGCCTGCGGTGTTGGTGAGCAGGATCAGCTTCTCGGCTTTCAGGACTTCGGCGATCTTTCCGGCAACGACATCGGCGTTGATGTTGAAGGTTTCGCCATCCTTGCCGGCGCCGATCGGGGCGATGACCGGAATGAACGCGCCGGAATCGAGAAGCCCGATCAGCGAGGGATCGACATGGATGATTTCGCCGACCTGGCCGACGTCGATCAAATCGCCCGGCGCTTCCTTGTTCGGCAGCATCAACTTGCGCGCGCGGATGAAATTGCCGTCCTTCCCGGTCAGTCCGACGGCCTTGCCGCCATGCTGGTTGATCAGGTGCACGATTTCCTTATTGACGTGGCCGCCAAGCACCATCTCGACGACTTCCATCGTTTCGGCATCGGTGACGCGCATCCCCTGGACGAATTCGCCCTTCTTGCCGACGCGACCGAGCAGGTTCTCGATCTGCGGGCCGCCGCCGTGCACGACGACGACATTCATGCCGACCAGCTTGAGCAGCACCACGTCGCGCGCGAAGCATTGTTTCAGATGCTCGTCGGTCATCGCGTTGCCGCCGTATTTGACGACGATGGTCTTGCCGTGAAAACGCTTGATGTACGGCAGCGCTTCGGCAAGCACCGAAGCCTTGGCGGCAGGAGTGAAGCCGCCGGGAGAGCTGGAAGTGGAAGCAGTCATCGTGAAATCCTGGAACGGAAGGAGGAGAGGAGAGCAGGAAGCTCAACGGGGATTGTAAACCTGATCGGGAAAATGGCCTTGGCCGTTGTGCCCCAAAACCTCGCGCCGGATCATCGTCATCAAGGCCCGGTCGCCATGCGCTTCGAGGATCGGCAAGACGCGCATCACCAGTGTCCTTGCGTCCCCGATTCGCCCGGCGCGCGCCTGGGCCAGGGCGCACGCGCCAGCGCAGAGCCCGAACGCGGACCAGCTCGACGGGTTTTTTGCGAACACGAGAAAGCTGTCGACGGCGGCTTGCAGCCGGAAAAGCGCTTCCTCGTTGCGGTTCTCGCGCAGCGCGATCATCCCCTTGAGCCAGAGATACATGGGTTGCGCCAGCGCAGGCAGGCTTTCCGGATCGATTCCGGCCATCAGACGCGCGGCGGTTGCGGTATCGCCCAGCCGCGCTTCGGCCAGCGCCCAATCGTAAAGCAGCATGGGGCCGTCCGGAGAGGTTTCGTATGCCTTCCGCATCATCGCGATACAACCGGAATAATCTCCGGCCTTGTGATGGAGCAGCGCGAGATGATTTTCGTACATGCCGGGGACCGGAACCTTGTTTGACCACGTCATCAGATTGCGCAGGATGTCTTGCAGGCATTCCGGAGCGGCTTGCTCCGCGCGGGCGATTTCGGCATAAGCGGATCTGATCTCGACATCGAATGGAACAAGCGCCGCCTGCGCCGCCTTTGCCCTGCTGGCGCGCAATCGCCTGCCCAGGCGCAGTACGGAATCCCAGTCGCCGATCGACCAGCTTTCGACCAGGCGAACATAATTCATGAGTGTGCCGAACTGCCAGAAGAGGTACACGACCAGCAACAGCAAGACAGCGAGCACGATGGCAGCCGTCCGCCACATCTCAAGGAGGAGGAACACCAGGGCAATCGACAGGGGGAACCAGAAAGAATACGCGGCGAGACGCAGGAACATCCTGATGAGCGTCCGCCAGCACGGCGCTTCGTACAACTCCACGTCGGAACGCGCCGTCATCCTGGCCAGGCGGGGGCTGAGCTTGTCGCGATCCTTGTTCAGGCTTGCCAGCCCCACAAATTCATACAGAAGGATATTGGTATAGCCTTTCGCCTTCAGTGCCGCTACGGCCTCCCTTTCCGTCGCGGCATCCACATAATCCGCTTCCAGCGGCCCTTCCGGAGATTCCGGCGGGTTTGCGCGATAAAGGATTTTTGTCATTTTGTCCCCATCCCTCGATGCGAATGTGTTTTGCATATGCTGGAATTTTTCAGCATATCATTTCCGCCCGCTTTCGTGGCAGAGCAAATCCTCGCGAGTATTGATGTTCAGAAAGGCGTCGGCCTGATCGTCGAAAGCTACCGGGACGGCGTTGATGGTCTCAAGCCAATCGTTTGCCTTGCGCCCGCCGCTGTCCAGAAAGGCTTCGAGGGCGGGAAAGAGTTCGCGGCGGCAAAGGCTGAAAGTGGGATAGTGCCGCTCGCAAACGCAGGCGAACGCCAGGTCGGCCTTGTGCCGGACAAGCGCAGCATGGAGGCGTTCGGCCAGATCCTGCGGAAGAAAGGGAGTATCGCAGGGGGCCGTCAGCAACAGGGGATGGCGCGCGCAAACCAGCGTCGCGTGCAATCCCGCGAGGGGTCCGGCGAAACCGGAAATCCGGTCGGCGACGATGTTCGCCTCCGGAACAAGCGCCGCGTAATCCGGAATGTTCCGGTTGGCGCTGATCAATATTTCGTCGACTTGTGGGCGCAGACGTTCATGAACCTGGACGACCAGGGGCTTGCCGCGAAACGACTGCAAGCCCTTGTCGGCGCCATCCATCCGCCGCCCTTGCCCGCCAGCGAGAATCGCGCCCGAAAGCATCGGTAAAATACCGGGAAATATCATCGTTCGCACTCCGTTCGTGCTCCGGAATCCTGCTGCGAGCCATGAAAAAAAGCCGGCCAATGGCCGGCTTTTTCGCATGCGGGGCTCGCCTTAGTGCTTGTGCTCGCCCGACATACCGGACATGCCTTTCTGGTCGGCGGACATACCGGACATACCGGACATTCCGGACATACCGGACATACCGGACATGCCTTTCTGGTCAGCAGACATACCGGACATTCCGGACATCCCGGACATTCCGGACATGCCTTTCTGGTCGGCGGACATACCGGACATTCCAGACATGCCTTGCTGGCCGGACATACCCGACATCCCGGACATTCCAGACATGCCTTGTTGGCCGGACATACCGGACATTCCAGACATGCCCTGCTGTTCGCCGGACATTCCCGCCATGCCTTGCTGGCCGGACATTCCAGACATTCCGGACATGCCCTGTTGTTCGCCGGACATACCCGACATGCCGGACATGCCAGACATGCCTTTCTGGTCGGCGGACATGCCGGACATACCGGACATGCCAGCCTCATGGGCAGGAGCAGGAGCAGCGGCAGGCTTCGGCGGCGGCGCATCGCCACCACAGGCAGCAACAGCGGCGGCAATCAAGGTGGCAATAAGAAGAGAGGATTGTTTCATCGTTGGCATCCTTTATCGATAAAGAGAGAGTTGTACACCTCAGTTTTTTGCTTTGGAGCGGTCATCGTGCACGTTGACCAGCGAATTATGATAGCACGACTGAAGTCTGGCAAGAATTAATTGATGCATCGCATCAATCCTGTAATTCATTAATGCAACACCCGATTTGTGTGTTTTTACAACAAATTTTCCGGGAGTTTTTTCGGCGCAGCATATAAAATGCGCGGTTTTTCTGCGCTTTTTCTCGTCATAAGGATCATCAATGCCCACCGGAATCATCGAATCCCTCGATCACGAGGCGCGCGGCATTACCCGCCTGGACGGGAAAACGGTTTTTGTCGAAGGCGCGCTTCCCGGCGAGCGGGTCGAATTTTCCAGTGTTCGCAAGAAGCCGACCTACGAATTGGCGCGGATCACAAGACTGATCCGCGCTTCGTCCAGCCGTGTGCCGCCGCGTTGCGCGCATTTCGGCGTCTGCGGCGGATGCAGCATGCAGCATTGCGATCCCGCCGCCCAGGTCGCGGCGAAGCAGCGCGTGCTCGAAGACAATCTGTGGCATATCGGACGATTGAAGCCGGAGGAAATTTTCGCGCCGATCCACGGCAACCCCTGGGGATACCGCCACCGCGCCCGGCTTTCGGTGCGCCTGGTGGAGAAAAAAGGCGGAATGCTGGTCGGTTTCCACGAGAAACGCAGCAGCTATATCGCCGATATGCGCGAATGCCATACGCTGCCGCCGGCGCTGGCGAAACTCCTGCTTCCCATGCGCGAACTCTTTGGCGCCCTGTCGATCCGCGAACGCTTGCCGCAGGTCGAGGTTGCCGTCGGAGAGCGCGCGACGGTGCTCGTGCTGCGCGTGCTGGAACCGCTTTCCGCAGCGGATGAAATGTTGACGCGGGACTTCGCGCAGCGTCACGGCGTTCACATCCATTTACAGCCGCGCGGCCCGGATTCGGTCGTTCCGTTTTATCCGGAAAAGAGCGGCCTCTTGTCTTACTCCCTCCCGGATTTCGACATTGAGCTTGCGTTCGGCCCCACCGAATTCACCCAGGTCAACCCCGCGATCAACCGCGTCCTGGTGCGGCGCGCGATGGCGCTTCTGGAAGTGCGGCGCGGCGAGCGGATTTTCGACATGTTTTGCGGCCTGGGCAATTTCAGCCTGCCGATGGCGCGGCTCGGCGCCAGCGTGCTGGGGATCGAGGGCAGCGCGGCGCTGGTGCGCCGCGCCGAAGAAAACGCGCTGAAAAACGGACTTGGGGAATGCGCGGAATTCGCGGTAGCCGATCTTTTCAAAGCGACGCCCGGGAGCCTTTCGCCACTCGGCCCGTGCGCGAAGATGCTGATCGACCCGCCGCGCGAAGGCGCCGCCGAACTGATCAAGGCGCTTGCGGGGGAAGAAGATGCCGGGGCGGAAGCGAGCCTGCGTCCCCAGCGGATCGTCTACGTCTCATGCAACCCGGCCACCCTGGCGCGCGACGCCGCGATCCTGATCCACCAGAAAGGCTACCGCCTGCTCGGCGCGGGTGTTGTGAACATGTTTCCGCAAACTTCGCATGTGGAGTCCATCGCGTTGTTTCGGTGCTGAAGCCGGATCCTGCGACTCCGCGCAGTGCGTAGGATGGGTAGAGCGAAGCGAAACCCATCGGAGTTGCAGAGGGAGAAATGATGGGCTTCGCTGTCGCTCTCTCAAGAACCCCCCCATCCTGCACACTGGATCCTGCGACTTCGCGCAGGATGACGGAGTGTGTACCGACGCCCCCTGACCCGCCTGGGCCCAGCAGGGCCCGCTCGACGAAGGATGACGGAGTGTGCGTACCGATGGCCCTGACCCGTCATCCTGCGCGCAGCGAAGCGGAGTCGCAGACGGTCATCCTGCGCGTAGCGAAGCGGAGTCGCAGACGGTCATCCTGCGCGTAGCGAAGCGGAGTCGCAGGATCCAGGGGAAGATGCCCATCCCTGCTCCCGGGTTTCTTCGGCGCGATTTGCGGCGGCGGGCCGATTGCCGCTCACCCCATCCTGCCTAACGAGCGTATTTATTCACCCGGCAATGAAGGGTTGAGAGAAACCGGATCATTGCCTGAGGACGCAGGCGGACAAGGCAGGGGCCGCATTCGTAGCAGCAGATGCCTCGTAGGGGACGCCGCCCCTACAGGAATCCCCAACCTTCAGGTTGGGGTGACTCAAAATCAACCCTTAATTGCCGGGTGAATAAGTGCCGGATCAATAAGCGACTAAATTTTCTAAATTTACTTAAATAATGTTTTGCTACAGTAGCGATCTACAACAAAGAATTCTTTAAGTAATTTAGAAAATCACTCCTTGCGGTGCGGGCAATCGGATTTGATGCACGAAGCATAGAGATGAAGGGCGTGTTCCTGGATCTCGAAGCCTTTGTCGTTCGCGATCCTTTTCTGCCGCCGCTCGATTTCCGGATCGTAGAATTCCTCGACGCGGCCGCAGTCGACGCAGACCAGATGATCGTGGTGCTTCCCGTCGTTCAGCTCGAACACCGCCTTTCCGGTTTCAAAATAGCGCCGCTCCAGAAGCCCGGCCTGCTCGAACTGGGTCAACACCCGGTAGACCGTCGCCAGCCCGATATCCATATCTTCCGCAATCAACAAGCGATAGACCTCTTCCGCCGAAAGATGGCGCACCTCGCTTTTCTCGAAGAGATCGAGGATTTTCATCCGTGGAAAGGTCGCTTTCAGGCCGATGCTTTTCAGGCTTTGGGATTTGTCCATGCGTTCCGCCGTTTCTTTCACCGTGAAGGGAAGAAAGAAGTTTAAAGGATGCCCTGCATAAGTCGAGAGGGAAGTCCGCACATGCAAGTCAGCAAGAAACGATAACTCAAATTCCAAACTGAGCAAGAAACGACAAGCGGGGCGTGAGCGTTTCCGCTAGTCTTACAAAATCGAAATCCACCCAAGCCCAAGTGCTTCAAGCGCGGTATAGAAATCTCGTACGGAAACCCCGGCCAATGACGAATCCATGGCGCGAAAGCGCCCCAAGCCTTTTTGAAAATGCCGCGTCGGGCGAAGCTTTCCGTTTAGGGAAAAACATCCTTATAGAATATTCTGTCGTCATCACCCCCCCCCCCCCCCCACCCCCCCCCACTTTTTTTCACTTTTTTTTCTCCCCCCCCCGCGGCGGGGCAACAACTCTCCCCCCCCCCCCCCCC
>WQZF01000047.1 GCA_009780885.1 Betaproteobacteria bacterium
ACGACGCCGACCTGGATTCGGCGGTGGAGGGCGCCCTCGCCAGCAAATACCGCAACGCCGGCCAGACCTGCGTGTGCGCCAACCGCATCTACGTGCAGGACGGCGTGTACGACAAGTTCGTCAGGAAATTCGCCGCCCGGGTCAAGGCCATGAAGGTCGGCAACGGCTTCGACGCCGGGGTCGAGCAAGGCCCGCTGATCGAGCCCGCCGCCGTCGCCAAGGTGCAAAAACACCTCAAGGACGCCATCAGGAAAGGCGGCAAGGTGCTGACCGGCGGCAACAAGCTTGAAGGGCAATTCTTCGAACCGACCGTGGTGGCCGAGGCCAGCGCCGACATGCTGGTAGCGCGCGAGGAAACCTTCGGCCCGCTGGCGCCGGTGTTCCGCTTCAAGACCGAGCAGGAGGCCATCGCCGCCGCCAACGCCACCGAATACGGCCTGGCCAGCTATTTCTACGCCCGCGACATCGGCCGCATCACGCGCGTCAGCGAAGGGCTGGACTACGGCATGGTCGGCGTCAACGTCGGCATCATCGCCACCGAGCACGTGCCCTTCGGCGGCGTGAAGCAGTCCGGCCTGGGTCGCGAAGGCTCGCGCCACGGCATCGACGAGTACGTCGAGATGAAATATTTGTGCATCGGGGATGTGCTGAAGTAGGCACTGCAAGAGCCAGTTGCCTGCAGCATTATCAACCCCACCCAAGGCGTATTTTGGAAAGGGGTTTGCAGGGACGGCAGAATGCCGCCCGGTGGTTGCAAACGGGTAATTTCGGGAAAAGCCAGTTGTTTTTATCTTTCCGGCATCAATGCCGGAAATGCCGTACCCCGGTAAACACCATTGCCAGGTCGTGTTCGTCGGCGGCGGCGATGACTTCTTCGTCGCGTACCGATCCGCCGGGCTGGATCACCGCGCCGGCGCCGGCTTCGGCCAGGGCGTCGATTCCGTCGCGGAAGGGGAAGAAGGCATCGGAAGCGACGCAGGCGCCTTTTAGCGGCAATCCCGCGTTTTGCGCCTTGATCGCGGCGATGCGCGTGGAGTCGATGCGGCTCATCTGCCCTGCGCCCACGCCGAGCGTCATGCCGTCTCCGCAGAAAACAATCGCGTTCGATTTGACGAATTTCGCCACGCGCCAGGCGAAGAGGAGATTTTCGATCTGTTCCGCGCTCGGGGCGCGGCGCGTCACGAGCTTGAGATTTTCGGCGGAGATGCCGAAGGAATCCGCAGTCTGCACCAGCATTCCTCCGCCGATGCGCTTCATCTCCAGCGCGTTCGGGGCGCGTTCGAGCGGCGCTTCGAGAAGGCGCAGATTGGCTTTTTTCACCAGTTCGGCGCGTGCGGCGGAACTGAATCCGGGCGCGATGATCAATTCAACGAAATGCTTGCGTTCGGAAAGCGCGTCGACCACGTCGATCCCGACTTCGCCGTTGAACGCGAGAATGCCGCCGAAGGCCGAGGCCGGGTCGGTCCTGAAGGCTTTTTCATAGGCGGCCTGAAGCGTTCCGGCGATGGCGACGCCGCAGGGGTTGGCGTGCTTGACGATGACGCAGGCGGGCGCGTCGAAGCTTTTGACGCATTCCCAGGCGGCGTCGGCGTCGGCGATGTTGTTGTACGAGAGCGCCTTGCCCTGGGACTGGACATAGTGGGCGATGGAACCGGGCAGCGCCGCCGGGTCGCGGTAGAACGCGGCTTCCTGATGCGGGTTTTCGCCGTAGCGCAGCACTTCGACGCAATCGAAGGCCAATTGGAGTTTTTCCGGAAACAGGCGCGGCGCGTTTTTATCGTCGAGCGCGGTGAGCCAGTTGGCGATTGCGCCGTCGTAGCGCGCGGTATGGACAAAGGCTTTTTTCGCCAGCGCAAAGCGCGCCTCCAGCGTCAGCGCGCCGCCGTTGCCGCGCATTTCTTCCAGGATCGCGGCGTAATCCCCGGGGTCGGTGACGATCGCGACGGCTGCGTAATTCTTCGCCGCCGAGCGCACCATTGCCGGGCCGCCGATGTCGATGTTCTCGATTGCCTCTTCCAGCGTTACTCCCGGCCTGGCGACGGTTTCGCGGAAAGGGTAGAGGTTGACGCAGACCAGGTCGATTGCCGGAATTCCGTGCGCGGCGATCGTTTCCATATGCGCATCCACATCGCGGCGCGCGAGGATGCCGCCGTGCACCTTCGGATGCAGGGTCTTGACGCGACCGTCGAGCATTTCGGGAAAGCCGGTGTAATCGCCGATTTCGACGACTTCCAGTCCTGCGTCGCGCAACAGCTTTGCGGTGCCGCCGGTGGAGAGCAGCTTGACGCCGTCGTTGGCAAGTCCACGGGCGAATTCGAGGATGCCGCGTTTATCGGAAACGGAAAGCAGGGCTTGTCGGATTTTCATTTCGGGGGATACGGGAATTCAGGAAAGGTTCATGAAAAGGCAAAAAACCGCAATCACAGAAGCTCGTAGTCAAGGAGCTTTGTGCGCAGGGTATTGCGGTTGATGCCGAGGATCCGGGCAGCCGTGGTCTGGTTGCCCTTCGCTTCCTTCATCACGACTTCGAGGATCGGCCTTTCGACCTGCCTCAAAACCATGTCATAGATGGCGCACGGCTTCTCGCCATCGAGATCGAAAAAATATTTTTCCAGGGACTTTCGGACGCATGCAGACACATCGCATTCGCTCTTGAACATGCTATGGGCTCTCCTCTTTTCAATTTCTCCCCTTTGCTGGCCTGTTTCATGCGGCCGCACTTCGGAGACCTTCGTTAGTATCGCTGCCTTTGAGGGACAGCGCGAAAAAGAAATCATTGATCGCCTGCCGTTGCGCCTGCAAGGTCGGCAGCCGGTTGACCGCATAGCGGAATCCCGCCGATCCGGAAAGCCCGCGCGTGTACCAGGAAATATGCTTGCGTGCGACGCGCAGGCCGGTTTCATTGCCGTAGAAGCTGTACAGGGCTTCCAGGTGCGCGGAAAGAATGCTGTGGATTTCGGTCACGGAACGCGGCGGCAGATGCTCGCCGGTATTCAGGAAATGCTCGATTTCGGAAAACAGCCAGGGCCGCCCTTGCGCCGCGCGGCCAATCATCAGCGCGTCGGCGCCGGTGAAGTCGAGCACCTCGCGCGCCTTTTCCGGGCTGTCGATATCGCCGTTGGCGATGATCGGAATCCTTGCCTCGGCCTTCACCGCGCGGATCGTGTCGTATTCGGCTTCGCCGTGGTATTGCTGGGCGCGCGTGCGGCCATGGATCGCCAGCGCGCGGACACCGGCGTTTTCGGCGATTTTCAGGATCGACAGCGCGTTTTTGCTCTGGCAATCCCAGCCGGTGCGGATTTTCAGCGTGACCGGCGTATCCGGCACCGCGCTTGTCACCGCTTCGAGAATGCGGGCCACCAGCGGCTCATTCTTGAGGAGCGCCGAGCCGGCCATGACGTTGCAGATTTTTTTTGCCGGGCAACCCATGTTGACATCAATGATTTGCGCTCCGCCTCCGACGTTATGGCGCGCTGCTTCGGCCATCATTTTCGGATCGGCGCCAGCGATCTGCACCGCGATCGGCGCCGTCTCGCCCTCGTGGTTGGCGCGGCGCAGGGTCTTGGTGCTGCCGTAGAGCAGGGAGTTGGAAGTCACCATCTCCGACACCGCCAGCGCGGCCCCCATTTTCTTGCATAACTGGCGAAACGGACGATCCGTTACCCCCGCCATCGGGGCCACGAACAACTGGTTGCGCAGGGAAAAGCCGAGATAATCCATATGAAGGAAAAGGGCTTGAAAAGGGCTTGAAAAGCATTTTGGGCCCGGAAACCGTTTCGGGATCGGAAACTGTTTTTTCAACGCCAAAGTTTGAAGAGGCAAAAGTCTACTCCAGAGCGTTCCGGAACAACAGCGAAGAGCTGAAATTTTGTTGAAAAAAGAAAACTGCCTCACCTATTGCCCTGGAAACTCTTCCCGCTTCCAACCGTCGCCGGGGTTGTAGAGCGTGAGATCCGGCGCGATCCGATCCGTTTTTTGCCCCAGATCCTTGCTGTGAATCGCCCCCTCGCTGCCGCACAGGAAACTTTTCAGGCCCGAGGCGCCGTATTGCGCGGGCCAGGCAAAGAGCGCAAAGCCGCCGCTCATCCGGTTGTCGACGAGATAGCTTTTTGCGCCGCCGGGCGCGGCGGGCCCCTGTCCGCCTAGAACCTTGAAACGGTATCCGTGGTAGAGCGCAGATCCATCCTCCTGCCAGCTCATCCGGTACCCTTCCCTTTCGATGGCCGCGAACACTGCCCCGGCCGGGCCAGCCTTTTCTCCCCTTTCGGGCGGCCAGTAGAGTCCGTCCTTTTTTCCGGGCGAGGAAACAATCATGCGGGCATATTCCCTGGCGGCGGATTGCATGGGATTCCTCTCGTAATATTCTTTCTGCGCCGCCGTCAGGAACCGGCATACCTTCATCGCGTCGGATTGATTGACGCCGAAGCGCCAGTCGAGGATTTCCCGTTTTTTTGCCGGCAGGTTGAAACTCCATCCGCCGCCCGCAGCGGACGCGCGCTCGACCAGGGGAACGGGAAAAGGCCAATGATCGCGCCCGACGAGGAGTTCCAGGATTCCCTTTTCCCTTTCCGCAAAACGGTGGCCTTCTGCCCAGGCCGTGGTGAAATGGGCGCGCAAATTCCGGTCCTGCACCGGATCCCCGGAATAGAGAATGCTGGTGCTGCCGGCGCCAAAAATCCTTTTCGCGCTTTCGATGTCGTGGTTCCCGAATGCGGCCGCCAATGCCGTGGCGGCAGCTTCGGGCGATTCAAAGCGGACGGGGCGGCCAATCTGGCCGGTGCCCTGCGCATCGGATTTCGCGTCCGCCGCCATGACAGGCATTCCCAATGTCATCATCACGAACGCCAGCAAAAGCGTTTTCCTGCCGGGGAATCCGGCATCTTTCAGTATTCGCATGAGAATATCCTCGGGAAAATTTTCTAAATTTGTTTAAATAATTCTTAAATGCAATCCACTACTGTAGCCAAACATTATTTAACCAAATTTAGAAAATTGGCTTTTTTGGCAAGCTGAAAAAACACGGGCGCCGCCTGTGCGGCATCGAGTGTTTCCGGATAGTATCGGACTTTTTCTCTGGCAAGGAACCGGAAAATGCAAACGGTCATCATCAAGGTAGGCGGCATGAGTTGCGAGGGCTGCGTGAAGAATGTGAGCGGCGTCCTGCGCGCGCTTCCCGGTGTGGAAAGCGTGGAAGTTTCCCTGGCGGCGCAGGAGGCGCGGGTTCGTTTCGATCCCGCCAGGACGGCGCAAGCTTCGCTCTGCGCAGCCATCGAGGACGCAGGTTTTGAAGCCCTGCACGCAAAGATTCCGGTTTGAACACCTGTCGAGCGCAGTCCCCCGCCATTCATGGCGGGGACTGCGAGACATGGCCTAACAGGCGCCGAAGGCGCCCCGCATTGTGTAGGGGCGGGTGGTACGGGCGGGTTTCAAACCCGCCCCTACGCCGCCCCTACAGGAATCCCCAAGCTTCAGCTTGGGGTGACTCAATTTTCAACAGGAGAGTATTTTGAAAAAAAGCATCTTCGCCGCAGTCGCGCTCGTCCTCCTGGGCGCAGCCTATGCCGGCGCGACGTGGTGGTCGGGGGTTTCCTACCAACAGGCAATGTCCGAAAAATTGCAGCGGATCTCGGAGCGCTATCCCTTCGTGCAGGTCGTCGCGCACGATTACCAGCCGGGTTTTTTCAACTCTTCCGAGGAAATCGTGCTTGGGTTCGGATGCGGAGGCGATGAACACGACCCCATCAGCCAGGCGCTGCTGCCGGAAAAACAAATCAAACTGCATAGCAGCGTCCGGCATGGTCCTTTTCTTGGGGCTTCGGGCTTTGGGCTGGCCAGCTTTGAAACCGCGCCGGTGTTCAGCGAAGAGGCAAAGACCGCCCTGGCAAGGATTTTCAAGGGCGCCGATCCGCTGAAAATCTCCGGAAAGCTCAGTTACAGCGGCGATTCGACGCTTCAAATCCTCGTCTCTGGCGCAACATTTCCGCCCGGCAACGAAAATTCACCCGAAACGACTTCCTGGCAGCCCCTGGAAATCGGGCTGCGCTTCGATGAGCATTTGAAGCATTTCGATGGAAACCTCCATTGGCCGCATCTGACAATCGGGCTGCGCGATGGATACTCGATTCGACTGGACGGATTGAGCATTCGCGCAAACAAAAACGAGGAAATGGAATTCCTGTTTCTCGGCGAGGAGGAATATGGGCTTGACCACCTGGACATCGTATTCCCAAGCCTGGAAGAGGAGATTCAGAAGCCAGGCGAGCTGACGAATATTCTTGCCGAGAAAATCCACTTCAGTTCCCGGTCGAAGCTCGATGACGGGCTGGTCAGCACTTCTTCACAGGCACAGATGCAGAATCTGAAGAATATTGGCGGGCAAAACTTCGGCCCCGGAAAATTCACCGGCAGCGCGCGCAATCTCGACGCGCAAGCCCTCGCCGCGTTGAACCGGATGTACGGGCCCGGGAAGCTCCTGCGTTGCGAACAGGGATCGCCGGACATCGACGAACTCGATACGCTCCTGGTGGGGCTGCTCAAACGCGATCCGGCGATGGAAGCCAATCTCGATCTGGACACTTCCGAAGGCAAGGTGCTCTCCGGAATCAGGATGCAGTCCAGTGGAATGACGGAAGAAAACTTCAATTTCCTGGACGCGCTCTCGAAAATCGGTATCGCATTCGACCTGCAATGGCCCGAGACGCTGCCCGGAAAAATCGCCACGCAAGGCAAATCGCCGGAAGAGGCTGAACAGATCCAGGCTGGGCTGCAAAAACAGATCAATGAAGGCGTCGTCAAAAACTTCCTGATACGGGAAGGCGCTTCCATCAAAACGCGCATTGAACTCAAGGAAGGCCGCTTGCAGATCAACGGGAAGCCTGCGCCCCTGCCGTTTCTTCCTTCCTGAAGGGGAACACGGGCGGATCGCTATCCGCCCCTTCCCTGCACCGGGGATGCGCAAGGAGAGGGATCACTCGCCTTGCGTTTTTTTGCGCGCCCTGAAAAGGTTGCGCTTTTTTGATTCCGCGATGGACTGGGCCTTGGCAGAGACTTCGGGATCGCGCGAAAGAGCGGGGATTTCGCGCGCCGGAAGCGGGTGGCTGAAATAAAAGCCTTGCACTTCGTTGCAGCCATACGATGAAAGTATCTTGAGCTGATCCTGTGTTTCCACGCCTTCGGCGATCACTCTCAGGCCCAGTTTCGAGGCAAGGGCAATGATGGCCTGGACGATGGCGGCATCTTCGGTGTTGGTGGCGATGTCGCGGATGAAGGAGCGGTCGATCTTGATCTTGTCGAGCGGAAAACGCCGCAGATAAGTCAGGTTCGAATAGCCGGTGCCGAAATCGTCGATGGCGACCTTGATGCCCGATGCGCGCAGTTCCTCAAGCGTTTTCATGACATGTTCCATGTCATCCGCCAGCGCGCTCTCGGTGATTTCCAGTTCCAGCCATCGCGCTTCCAGGCCGGAATTCTCGAGCGCGCCCATGACGGAGGACATCAGGTCGCGCGCCCTGAACTGGACGGTGGAAAGATTGACGGCAATCACGAACGGCGGCATGCCCTCTTCCTTGCGCCAGCGCATCGCCTGCTGGCAGGCTTCCCGCAGCACCCATTCGCCGATGGGCAGGATCAATCCGGTTTCCTCGGTGATCGGGATGAAACGGTCCGGCGGGATCAATTCACCCCTGAAGCGCCAGCGCAGCAAGGCTTCCACGCCGGTCACCCGGCCGGTTCTTAGCTCGTATTGCGGCTGGTAATACAGTTCCAGTTCGTTGCGTTCGACCGCCTTGCGCAGGCGGCGCTCGATCTGTACGCGTTCGATGACGCGCTGGTTCATTTCCGGCGCGAAGAAGTGGTAACAGTCGCGCCCCGCTTTCTTGGCGCTGTATAGCGCCGTGTCCGCGTTTTGCAGCAGGCTGTCGATATCGTCGCCGTCGTCCGGGTAAACGCTGATGCCGATGCTGGCGGAGAGATGGAATTCGTGGTTGTCGATGTCAAATGGCTGGTTCAGCGCGTCGATGATCCGTTGCGCGATGATTGCGATCGTCGAGGTATTGGCGCAGTCGACCAGCAGCACCGCGAATTCATCGCCGCCCTGGCGGCTGATCGTATCCTTGTCGAAAAGAATGCCGCGCAGGCGATTGGCCACTTCCTGCAGGAGCTTGTCGCCAACCGTATGTCCGAGGCTGTCGTTGATGTTCTTGAAGTGATCGAGGTCGACCAGGAGGAGCGCCATCCACATTTTCTTGCCGAGCAGCCGCGCGATGGCCAGCGACATGTTCTTTTTCATCAGCACCCGGTTCGGCAGGCCGGTGAGGGAATCGTATTCGGCCAGATAGGTGACGCGCGCCTCGGCTTCCTTGTACAGGGTCACGTTACGCGCGAAGCCGGCAACACCGACGATTTCGCCATTCTCATCGCGCACGGGGGTGCGGATGAAATCGAAATACTTGGTATCGCCGGAAGGCGTCTGCAGGACGCCCTCGGTACGCACCTGTTTCTGGCGCAACAGGGCTTCGTCGTCGAGCAGCCTGAAGTTCATCGAAAGAGGCTGCGGAAAGATGTCCTCGACCGTTTTGCCGATCACTTCGATGGAAGGTTTGCCGCAGAGCTGCAGGAAGGCTTCGTTGACCGCAATATTGCGCCCGTCCCGGTCGCGCAGCCAGGCGGGGTCGGGAAGGCTGTCGAGAAGCGCGCGGGTGCGATTGATCGTTTCGTCGTAGGCCAGGCGCAGTTCCTTGGCGATGACAATGGCGTTCCGATAGCCGCGCAGCCAGAAGAAAAACATCCCGGCGAGCGAGAACAGGAGGAAGGAGGCTGCCAGGGCGTAGATCATGGCTTTTTGCTGCCACTCAAGAACGATCTCCTCCCACGACCGGCCCACGATGATCATCATCGGCCCGTTTTCCAGTTCGCGGGTGGCATAGAGCCTTTCCTTTCCGTCGATGGCGGAGAAGGTGCGAAACACCCTTTGATGCGGGCTGATTTGCAGGTTCTTCCTCGTATTCATGATGCTGACATCCTGCCCGGTCCGGGTTCCGTTTTGGGGCGTGCGCACGACCAACTGGAAATGATCGTCGATCAACCCGATGACTCCGTCCTTTCCGATGTCGAGGCTTTTATAAAACGAGTCGAAATACGCAACCGAAATGACCGAGAGGACGATTCCGGCAAATCGTCCGTCGAGGTCATCGATGCGCCTGCTCAACACGATGACGCGCTTCCCGAAAAAATGGGAAGAGAGAGGCTCCGACACCAGCAGGCCGGCGTCGGGATTGTCCCGGTGATGCTGGAAGTAGGGGCGGTCAGTGACGTCGGGGCTGGGATTGAGGTAATCGACCGTCGAGGCTTTATGAATGATGACGCCGTTTTCGTCCGTAATCCATATTCCTTCGAGTTCCGGGGCGGCATGGAGAAAACTGTGCAATTCGGCCTCAATGGCCTTTCTGTTTCCGGAATACCCTAATTTCACGGCCGCTTCCTGCATCCTGATCGCGGCGGCTGCGTTCAGCGTGATGTCTGCCTTGTCGATGATTTTCGCAGTGTGACGCTCGATCATGCGGGAAAGCGTGACGAGGTCGCGGGTGGCGAAATCGAGGTCGCGCTTGTAGGAATCGCGCAATTCCGATCCGAGCAGGGCGATGAAGCCCAGAAAGATGCCTGCCAGCGCGAGGAATAAAATCAATTGTTGCGGTTTGACGCCCTTTTGCGGCTTTGCAATGAGTCTCCCATCCGGCGCGAGAGGGAGAATGTGGTCGCCGCTATGTTGCATCATGAAAATCCTTATTCTTTTCGGCTGGTTTTTCGCCCGAGGGCTTGCCGAGATATTCCAGAACTGCCGCTGCCGCAAAAAAGCCAAAACTTCCGGTCACACAGACCGATGAACCGAAGCCGCCGCAGTTGAGCCCATGTAATTCCGCAGGCCCTTTTTTTGATTCTGTCATTATATCATCTATCGCATGGCACGATTTTTCCTGGATTTCCGGGGCGCGCACCGCTTCGGTCGAGAAGACGGCGGAGATGCCGAATTTCTTGTCTGCCGCGCGCGGAAAACCGAATTCCCGGCGCAACTGCGCACGCACTTTCGAGAGCAGCGGATCGGCGACGGTACGCGCCAGATCGTCCACAACGATGCGCCTCGGGTCGCTTTTGCCGCCAGCGGCGCCGGTTGTCACCACGGGGATGCGGTGGCGGCGGCACCAGGCGAGCAGCGCCGTTTTCGGCCTGCGCTGGTCGATCGCGTCAATGATGAAATCGTAGCCCTTGCCGCAGAATTCCGCAGCATTTTCCACGGTGATGAAATCCTCGACCGTCGTGACGGCGCATTCCGGGTCGATCGCGGCGATCCGCTCCTTCATCGCCTCGACCTTGGCCTTGCCGAAATTCCCTTCCAGCGCGTGAATCTGGCGGTTCAGGTTCGACTCGGCGATCATGTCCAGATCGATCAGCGTCAGCCGCCCGATACCGGAGCGCGCCAGCGCCTCCGCCGCCCACGACCCAACCCCGCCCAGGCCGATGACAGCAACATGAGCCGCGCGAAAGGTTTCCAGCGCCGCAACGCCATACAAACGCTCAACGCCGCCGAAGCGGCGAGTCCGGTCTGCGGGATTCCTTCCGGATTCCGGATTCATCGCATCGACGCCGCCGCTGTCCGTGGGTCGATGGCCGCCAGCAACACGTTTTGGGGCGTGCCTGCGCGCTGGCGTTGCGCGAACCACCAGAGCGCGCCCTTTCGGATGTTCCAGACCGCTTTTTGCTGCGCCAGCAAACGCGCAGCGGTTTGCCCCAGCGTCGGCTGATGCCCGACGATCAGAACCGCGTAGGCTTCCCGGCGCTCTTCGAGCCAACTGGCTTCCTCCCAGCATTCCACGGAACTGAAGTCCTCCGGCCCCTGGTTCCAGCCGGCAAGCCTCAGATAATCTTCGGGCAAGGCGCCGGGCGCAAGGCATGGATCGGTCGTAAAGGGCTGCCTGAGCGCCGCGACAGTCTGCTGGGCGCGCTCGGCCGGACTGGCAAAAATCTGCAGATCCTGCGGCACTCCTCCATGCCGTTGCTGCGTCAACAGCCATGCGGCAACGGCCTGCGCCTGGACTTTTCCGCGAGCGGTCAGGCCACGGGCAAGATTCCCGCGATCATTCTCATCCTCGGCCTCGGCGTGCCGCCAGAGCAGAAGATGTTTCCATTCATCGTTTCGTTCGTTCATCGCGCAACCTCCTCTTCAAAAGCTTAGATTCTTTTCCTGCGGAGATTTTATGTTTTTTAGGGACCGGATTGCATCAAAGAACTCTTGAGGTCGCCGAACGGGCGAACGGGATCATTGGATCGACGCAACCGATGGCCCGCCTTCACTGGTCCCGGATTTCGCCGTCATTTTCTTCCGCCTCTTCGGAGAGGAAGGATTCATCGGCCTGGGGCAGGGCTTCGACGGCCTTGAGCTGGCGGCTGACGGCACGGGTGCGGACTTCGGCCTTGTCGATCGAGTTCGTCGCCTCCTGCAATTTTTTCCGCGTATGCGCGAGCGCCTCGCCGAATTTTCCGAATTCGGTCTTGACCGCGCCGAGCACCGCCCAGACTTCGGAGGAACGCTTCTCGATGGCGAGGGTGCGGAATCCCATTTGCAGGCTGTTCAACAGCGCCGCCAGCGTCGTCGGCCCGGCCAGCGTGACGCGCTGGTCGCGTTGCAGGCTTTCGACAAGGCCGGGGCGGCGCAGGGCTTCGGCGTACAGCCCCTCGATCGGCAGATAGAGAATGGCGAAGTCGGTGGTATAGGGCGGCTCGATGTATTTCTCCCGGATCATTCGCGCCTCGTCGCGCAGCCGCGCCTCCAGCGCCTTCGCCGCCGCTTCGACGGCGGCCGGATCGGCGCGCTCCTGGGCTTCGGAGAGGCGCTGGAAATCCTCGATCGGGAATTTCGCGTCGATCGGCAACCATACCGGCGCCCCTTCGTCGTTGCCAGCGCTCGTGCTCTCGCGTCCGGGCAGGCGCAGCGCGAACTCGACGCGCTCGCCGCGCCCCGGACGCACGGCGACATTGCTCGCGTACTGCCCGGCGGCGAGCATCTGTTCGAGCAGCGCGGCCAACTGGATTTCGCCCCAGGTGCCGCGCGTCTTGACGTTGCCCAGCATTTTTTTCAGGTCGCCGACGCCGGCGGCCAGGGTCTGCATTTCGCCCAGCCCCCGGTGCACCTGTTCGAGACGTTCGGAAACGAGGCGGAAGGATTCGCCCAGGCGTTGCTCCAGCGTCGCGTGCAGTTTCTCGTCGACGGTCTGGCGCATCGCTTCGAGCTTGTTCGCGTTCTCGTCGCGGATCGCGGTCAGCCGCGCCTCGACGGCTTCGCGCAATTGCTCGAAGCGCTGTTCGTTGCTTTGCGTGAGCCGGGTGAGTTGTTGCGCGAAGGCGTCGAGCTGCTGCGCCTGGACGCCGCCCTGACGGCCAAGCTGCTCGGAGAGCGTCTTGGCGAGACGCTCCAGCGCGAGGCTCAATTCCTCGCGCCCGCTGCGCGCGGCCTGCGTAGCTTCGAGACGGGTGCGCGTTTCTTCTTCGCGTATTTCCTGGCGCAATTCCAGGGCCAGCTCGCGCCGCTGCCGCTCCTGGTTTTCGGCCATGCCCTTGAATTGCTCGGGAAGAAGGGAATCCGCGCCATCGCGCTGGCGCGCGCGGAAGAAAAAGAAAAGCTGAAAGCCAAGAATCAGGAGGAGCAGGACGGCCAGAAAAAGCAGAAGAAGCTCGAACATGGAATTTGTTTTCTAAATTAGACTAAAGAATTCGTTGTTTAAAATCACTACTATAGCGGAACATTATTTCACTAATTTAGAAAATTCAGGCCGAAAACCACCTGAAAATCATGGCTTGGGGTGAGCACAGCGAAGCCCCGCCTGCGAAACGAATGCCTTCAACCGGGATAAGGAGAAAACTGATCCGCCACGGCCAGCCATTTGCCATTTTCCCTGACGAAAAAGAACAGGTCGCGCCCCTTCGTTTCGAGGACTTGTCCTCCCATCTCGAATGAGATTTCAAAGTAATAGGCCACGACTGCGGAGTCGCCGTAGACCTGGATCACAGGCTCGGTTTCCTGCCAGCGGCGAATGCGCGTGGTGTTTGCGAATTCTTTCCAGCCGGCGATGCAGGCGGCGCTTCCCTCGCGGCGGAGGCGATCCGTGGGCGTGATCGCGATCATGTCCCGGTGGAAGAATTCCGCCAGATCGTCCGGATTCCCCTTGGTCCAGGCATCGTTCAACGCGCGTACCGTCGCCCAGATTTCCTGTTCCAGCGGATCGTCGAAAGGGATGCCCATGGCGGAAGCTTTCAGCCGAACCCCTGCTTCGGCGCCTCGCCTTCGGGCCAGTGGCGGATGTATTGTTTCAGCATCCTGTTTTCCAGATCCTGTTCTTCGAGCACCGCCTTGGCGACATCGAGGAAGGAGACGGCGCCCTTCAATTTGCCGTTTTCGAGCACCGGCACATAGCGGCTGCGGCTGGTCACCATCAGGCGGCGCAGGTCGTTCATGTGCATTTCCGGCGTGGCGGTCACGGGATTCCTGAGCATGAAATCGCCGATCGGGGCATGCTCGATGTCGCGCCGCGTGTAAATCGCCGAAATCAGTTCGCGGTGCGTCAACATACCGACCAATACCTCGCTTTCGATGACCACCAGAACCCCGACATGATGTTCGGCCATCGTCGCCAGCGCGTCGGACAGCGGTTGCTGCGGGGCAACGGTATGAACTTCGGTTTCTCCGAAGTTGAGCATTTCGCGTACCAGCATTTTCAAGTTCCTTTCTCGTCTTTTCGGCGTGCCGCGCTTGCGTCGTTACGGCGGAATCTGCAATGGTATTCGATCCCCGGATTTTGCGAAAGCGCATGATTTGATGATGCCGGGAAGCGCCCGGAAACAGCCCGTCATCAAGGCTCTTCCTTCTTTTTCGGCGGCAACGGCGCGAGGTAGCCGATCAGCAGGAGCAAGGCTCCGACGCCGATGAATGAAAAGATCCGCGCCGTGCCGCCAATGCGGGAAAGCTCGACGAAAAAGAGCTTCCCCACCGTCAGCGCCAGCAAGCTGATGCCGACAAACCACGGCGCGCGTTGCGCGCGGCGCACTGCCCAGACCATCAGGATCAGCGCCAGGAGGCTCCAGAGCAGCGACAGCGCGGCCTGTGCCGCAGTCGAAGCGTAAAGGGCATTGAAGCGGTACGGGATTTCAAGCCAATGGTGAAATGCGCGCAGGAGCATCGCATTCAGCCAGAGGAAACCGCTGCCTCCGAGCACGGCGGTGAAGACGGGCATCTGGCGGATTCCGAAAAATTCCCTGTTCGCGCGTCCCCAGGAAAACAGCGCGGCGAAGACGAGCAACTGGCATAGCTCGACCGGATTCAGCAGCGGCAGGTAAGGCAAGGGCGCGGGATTGCCGTCGCTGCCAAAGCCCAGGAATGCCCATCCCAGCGCCAGCAACAGCACCGGCGCGGCGCCGAGCCCCAGGTAATGCGAACGGAAGCGCCCGACCGGCCAGGAAAAGCGAGGAGCAATATGAATCAGCGCGAGCAGCAGCAAGGCAGCGGCAAAGGCCCAACTGCTCCATTGCCAGACGCCCCCGGGCACATGGGCGCCGACAAAATCGTGGAATTCGAGCGCGGCGACAAGGCACAGCGTCCAGAACATCAGCGCGTGCAGCGGCCCCAGGATTCCGGCGAAAGAAGCCTGGCGTTCCTGCCGGAAAAGAAGGGTATAGGCCGAAACGGCCGCCAGCGGCCATACAGTTAAGCCCCAACCGGCGAGCGGCAGCACATCCAGCGAGAGCGAAAGCCACGCGGCAAGCAGCAGCGCCGGAGAAAGCGCCAGCGCCACCCATTCCATTTCTGCCCAGCGCAGGACGCGGCAGGCGCAGTGCGCAAGCCATGCAGTCAGCATGAAGAACGACAGGAAGGCCCAGGAAGCCTTTGCAAACGGCCCGATATGGGAGTGGATTTCCATGATGCCGCTGCCGATCCACCAATACAGGCCGACGGCGCCGAGCACGAGCGACAGGACTTGCCCGGAAGATCCCAGCCACGACATTGCCGCGTCGCTGCGCAACTGCCAGCCGCAGAAAAGCGCAGACAACGCGAGCATCAGGGCGCCGAGATACCAGCCGTTGAGCGCCAGCGGCGCTCCTGGAACGATACCGCCCGAAGGATCGAGAAAAAACGAAAGGGCCGCGAAGGCTTGCAGGATCAACCCGCTTGCCAGCGCCAGCCGGCGCTGCTGCCGCACGGCGACCCAGCACAGCCCCGCGCCTTCGACCGCCCAGATCGCGGCGGTCAATCGCGTGCCCTCGAAAGCCAGCGGCACGGAAAGCGTCAGGAACAACACCCCGAGCGCGAGCATCGACTCGAAAACGAGACGCAGGCGCTCCAGACGGAAGCGCGCCAGCCAGGCCGCCAGAAGCAGATAAAGCGCGCCGAGGGCCACCATGCTCCAGGTCATGCCGAATTCGATCTTATCGACGAGTTGCGACTGGAGCAGGCTGAACGCGATCGGAGCGCCGAAAAGCAAGGTGCCGTCAACGTAGCGTTTCAGTTCCAGTTCGCGGCGCACCGCGTAGAGAAGGGCGACAGCGACGTAAAAGAGAAAGAACAAAATGAGGAAGCATTCGACGCTGAACAAATGCGCCGGGTGGTAATACTTCAGCCCCCACATGGAACCGACGCCGAGTGTAAACACGAATCCAAGCAGGTTGAGCGCGCGCCAGGCGCGGAACCAGGCGATCCCGAACACGCTGGCGTTGAGCAGCGCGAGATAGCTGAACAGCATGATGTGGTTGCCGCTGCCGGTCGAGATCAGCACCGGTGCGGCGAAACCGCCCGCCATTCCCATCACCGCCAGCGTGGAAGCCTCCTGCCGCACCGCCAGGAAGGCCGACAAGACGGAAACCGCGAACAGCAAAAGAAAGGCAAACAGCGCGGAATTTTCCGGAAACAATTTGAAAACCGCGAAACTCGCGTAGATCACCAGATACAGGATCCCGATCCCGCCGCCTTGCAGCAGCAGCCCGTAATTCCGGCGCTTCTCCCGCAGCCGCCAGCCGATCCCGAGCAGAACCGCCGCGCCCGCCGCCACGCACGCCAGGCGCAGTTCGAGCGGAAAAAGCTTGTGATCCACCGCCAGCTTGAGCAGGAAGGAAACGCCGAAGAAGAGGATCACGATCCCGACGCGCACCAGCGGGTTGCCGCCGATGCACCAGGCAAGAAAGCGATCCGCCCATTCCGGGCGCTCCTCCGCCGCTTCGGCCTTCGGCGCGGGGACGGGAACGGGCCTGCGGATCGGGGGTTGGGGCGTCTCCGGAGCGGGCGGAAGCTCCGGAATGAATGGGATTTCCGGAAAGACAATCGGCTCTTCCTCGTCCGGGGAAAGAGGCAGCGCTTCGATCGGAAAAGGAACAAAGAATTCCGTTTCCCGGCGCTCGGGCTGCCGTTCCGTCTTTTCCGGAGGCGCTGCTGCGTGTTCGGCCGCTTGCCGGGGCATCGCCCGCAATTCCGCATCCTGTGCGGCCAATTGCTTCTCCAGGGCGGCCAGGCGGAGTTTCAGGGATTCCACTTCCTTTTTCTGGCGACCGCTGGAAGACAGCGCCGAAAACGCCAGAACGGGAATGATCACAGCATAAAACAGCAGCACCAGGAAGGCAGCAACGGCGGCGATTTCGACCATAAAAACATGTCATATAAAAAATCACGAAGAGGCCATTCTGCCAGAGATTCCGCTCTCCCCGCCCACCCCGCCCCATCCTCGAACGAAGCGCAGGCTTTAAATTTTCTAAATCTGTTTAAATAATGTTTCGCTACTGTAAAAAGTTTTAGGCAATAATTATTTAAACAGATTTAGAAAAAATTATCTGCGGCGCAACGCGCCGGAACTCAAGCCTCCCTCTTCGTAGGAGGTGGCGCGAAGCACCACTATTTCCCAGGGCAGTTTTCAGTTTTTCCCGGGCGAGCCGATCCCGCGCCGCGCCAGCGCGTCGGCGCGTTCGTTGCCGGGGTGGCCGGCGTGACCCTTGACCCAGAGCCATTGCAGGCGATGCCGGGCGGAAAGCGCGTCGAGGCGCTGCCAGAGGTCGGCGTTCTTGACCGGGGTCCTGGACGAGGTTTTCCAGCCGTTTTTTTTCCAGGCGTGGATCCATTCGCTGATGCCGCGTTGCACATATTGCGAATCGGTATGGACGCGCGCAACGACAGGGCGCTTGAGGGCTTCGAGCGCGCAGATGACCGCCATGAGTTCCATGCGGTTATTGGTCGTTTGGGCTTCGCCGCCCCAGAGTTCCCTTTCGTGCGCGCCGCTGACGAGCAGCGCGCCCCAGCCGCCGGGGCCGGGGTTTCCGCTGCACGCGCCATCGGTGTAGATGTCGATCGGGGCGGCGGCGGAATCCGCAGGAGAGGAGGTGGAAGTCCTGCTCATTCCTTTTCTCCTGCCTGGGCCGGGGCTGCGGGTTTTCCGGCCTTTTCTTCCGGCGCTTTTTCCGGAACGGAAGGGCTTGCGGGCAAGGCATCCGGGTCGACCCGGCGCGCGGCCAGGCGCCAGGCAAAAGCGCCGGGCTGCTCCAGCCAGCCGCCGTTTCCATTTGCGCCGCCGCTCCTGGCCGCCAGGGGGGCGGTGAAAAACGGCAGCGCGCTGTTGCCGGAATCCGGCAGGACGACCTCTGTCGCGGCGTTGAACGCGATCCAGTTCATTTCCCAGAAACCGAAAAGAAGTTTCTTCAACAGTTTGCTTTTGCTTTCGCCCAGGTTGCCGCCGTCCTGCAAGATTGCCTGCCTTGCCTCTCCGGGCGCGACGGGAATCCAGCCGTAACCCGGCGCGAAAAATTCGGCGCGGCAGCGCGGCATGGCGCTCAACCAGCCTTCTTCGTCCGCCTGCCCCGAACATCCCAGGCTGGGCGAAAGGCGCGAAGAATCGACGCAGCATCCAAAGAGCGGCCGCGCCGGGAGGCCGGCGGCGCGGCATAGCCCAACGAAGAGCAGCGTCGTCGCCGTGCCCTCGTCGACGGCGCCTGGCATTGCCGTCGCAATCGCCTCCGGCTGCGCGAAGAGCGTGGCGATGCCGACGTTTTCCGGCGCGGTGAAGGAGGCGCGGGATTCCAGCAGCCAGTCATAAATCGCCTTGCCGCGCGCCAGGGGATCCTTGACGCGGCCAATGATCTGCTCGGCGCTCTGGCGCAAGCGCGCGGGATCGGCCAGGAAGGACAGGGGACGCAACGCGCGGCGCAGCGTTTCGGCGTCTTCTTCGGCGCGGTAGCGGCGCGTCAGGTCGAAACGGCGTTCCCGCACTTCGATGCGGGAAACGATTTCCAGAAGCGGCGCCGCTCCGGCTGCATTCGAGGCAGGGGCGGGAGGCTTGTCCCAGGAGGCGCCAAAAATCTCCATGCCATCGACATCACTGCGCTCCAGGCCGGCGCGATCGAAATTGCCGCGCCAGCGATGCGCCCGCAGGCGTTGCCAGTCGGTGTCGTGCGTGAGCGCAAGCGGCAGCCAGGCACGGGCCGGTCCGCCCGTATCGAGGCGTGCGATGCGGATGAGAAGCTCGTAGCCGCGCCATGGTTCTTCCGGCGGCTGCGGCGCGCTGAACGCGCTGGCCGAAAGCGGCACGCGGCTGCTGTCGACGGCAGGGGAGGCGGAAGTCCTGGAAGAAGTGGCGGAAGCCGGTTTTTTTACCGTGCCCTTTTTCGTGGCGGAGGATTTCGTCGAGCTTTTGTTTGTCGCCCAGGCGTCGTCTGCCTTCAGCAAGGGGAGCGCAGCGAGTGAAGCGCCAACAGCGCCAAGAAAATTGCGTCGTTTCATAGAGGAATCCGGAAAGTGAAAAGGTCGAAAACGCATCTATGGCGATTCGCCAAAGGCGCTATTGTGCCGGAGGATTGGCTTTCGCGGGCTATTCGGGAATAAATCCAAAACGCCTTAAACCTTGATCCCGTACTGCGTCACCGCCACAAGCGCCTGGACGCGGTTGCTTACATTCAATGCCTTGAAAATGGCGTTGATATGGCTTTTTACCGTTCCCTCCCCCATTCCCAGGCGATCGGCGATGTCGCGGTTGGAGCAGCCTCGCACGACCAGCGCGAGCACTTCGGATTGACGCTCGGTCAGCCCGAAATCCTGCGCTGAAATATACCCGCCGAAAGGCAGCATCGCCGGAGATCCGTTTTGCGAAGGGCGGTATTCGGGAGTGTAGATTTCCCCTTCCAGTACCGCTTCCAGGGCAGCGAGCAGGCGCTCGCCGGAATACGCCTTGGGCACAAAACCCGAAGCGCCTTGCCGCAATGCGCGGCGTATCGTGATGGCATCGTCGTAGGCGGAAACGATGACGACCGGAATCTCGGGACAGTTCCGGCGCAATTTGAGCAAGAACTGGAATCCGTCCTCTCCGGGCAGGGCCAAATCGAGCAGCAGCAGGTCGATGACGCCCGCTCGCTCCAGCAATCCCTGCGCCTCTGCGCCACTGCCCGCCTCAAGGATTTCGACCTCATCGTCGAGACGGTACAAGGTCTGCGCCAGCCCTTCCCGAACCAGCGCATGATCCTCGACGATCAATATTCTCAACATTTTTTTTCTCCCCCGCCTGTATGCTGCCCATCAATATTGGGCACTGCGATATTCACGCAGGGCTATAATTATAAGCTTTCGTCTCCGCGCTCCCTGCACTCTTTCCGCATAATTTTTCAAGGAACCTTCCATGTCCCTTCCTCCAAACGCCAACGCTCCCCTGGATTTCGTCCGCCACCTGTGGAGCAACATGGGATTTTCGCTTCCAGGCATGGTGACGCCGACTTTCGATGCCGACGAACTGCAAAAGCGGATCGAGGATTTGAAGGCCGTGGAAGGTTGGCTCCGGATGAATCTTTCGGTGCTGCAATTGACGATCCAGAATCTGGAAATGCAGCATTCGACGATCGGCGCAGTGCGCGCGATGGGAAAATTCGCTTCGGCTTCGGTGCAGGAAACCGCGCAGGCGAGCCAATCGCTGGCGATGCCGCCACTGTCCGAACCGAAGAGAGAAATACCCGCCGAGCCGCCCGAGGAAAAGGCGAATTCCGGAACGCCCGAAATTTCCCCCGCTTTCGCGCAGGCCGCCCTGTGGCCGTGGAACATGATGCAGCAAATGCAGCAGATGCATGCCCAAATGCAGGAGGCGCAGCACAGGGATTCTCAGCAGGAAAAAGCCCCGGCAGCCGCCCAGCCGCCGAAAAAGCGCGCGTCCGCTCCGGCAAGTGCCAAGACGCCATCCGGCAGGAAAAAGCCTTCGCAGGCATAGCTTGGGGTGACGCAGCGAACCCCAAGGTTTTGAGGCGCGCTACAGCGCAAATACGTGTTTCACGCGCCAGCGCCCGCCCTCTTCCAGCAGCGTAAACAAGCGGTCGATATTCGGATGTTTTCCGGGATGCGCGCGCGCCTCCTCGCCCTGTTCCGCGAAAAGCTCGATTCCCTTTTGCGCCGCTTCGGCGCCGATGGCGCCGTAGGTCAACGCCAAATGGTTGTAGATCGCCAGCGAGCCCTGGCTGCCTGCCTTGTTTTCGATGCTGGCGACGACCGATCCCTCTTCATCGAGCAGGTTGAGCGCAGCCAGGTGGGAAATTCCCGGCAGCTTTTTGAGATTTTCCTGAAAAGTCGACATCCTTATCCTTTGAGTCACCCCAACCTGAAAGGGATTCCTGTACGGGCGGCGTAGGGGCGGGTTTGAAACCCGCCCGTACCACCCGCCCCTACACAATGCGGGGCGCCTTCGGCGCCTGTTAGGCCATGTCTCGCTGACCCCGCCATGAATGGCTTAGGATTGCGCT
>WQZF01000048.1 GCA_009780885.1 Betaproteobacteria bacterium
GAGTCACCCCAACCTGAAGCTTGGGGATTCCTGTACGGGCGGCGTAGGGGCGGGTTTGAAACCCGCCCGTACCACCCGCCCCTACACAATGCGGGGCGCCTTCGGCGCCTGTTACGCCATGTCCCGCTGACCCCGCCATGAATGGCTTAGGATTGCGCTCGACAGGTGTTCAAAAAATACCGCTCTGGCAGAAAAGCCTCTAGAATGCGCTACTCATGCGGACGTGGCGGAATTGGTAGACGCACCAGATTTAGGTTCTGGCGCTTTCAGCGTGAGAGTTCGAGTCTCTCCGTCCGCACCAGAATACAGGGACGACATTCCCCCGATGCCCGTCGATCACTACGAAAATTTTCCCGTTGCTTCCCTTCTCCTGCCGCGCCGCCTGCGGCGTCCGATCGAGGTAATTTACCGTTTCGCGCGCAGCGCCGACGATATTGCCGACGAGGGCGACGCCGCCGGGGAAGAGCGCTTGCGCGGCCTTCGCGGCTATGTGGAAGAGTTGGATCGCCTCTCTCGCGGGCTTGCGGCGCAGACTCCGCTGTTTCGGGAATTGGGCGTGGTCGTCCAGACCTGGGCCTTGCCGCTGGAACCCTTTTACGACCTTCTTTCCGCCTTCGCGCAGGATGTGAGCGTCCGGCGCTACGCCGACTATGAGACGCTTGGCGATTATTGCCGCCGTTCCGCGAATCCGGTCGGACGCCTGGTGCTTGCGCTCAATGGCCGCTCCGACGCCGCGAGCCTGGAATATTCGGACGCGATCTGCACCGCGTTGCAACTGATCAATTTCTGGCAGGACATCGGCATCGACTGGAAAAAGGGGCGCGTCTATCTTCCCCAAAGCGAGATGGCGCGTTTCGGAATCGGCGAGGAAGGGATTGCCCGCGCCGCCGGGCCGGATGCGCCAGGAATGCCTCCGGAATGGGAGGCGCAATGGAAGGCGCTCATCGCCGCCCAACTCGATTACGCACAGGCTTTGCTGCTTCGGGGTGCGCCGCTGGCGCGTCAATTGCCGGGACGCCTCGGTTGGGAAATCCGCCTGACAGTGCAGGGAGGGCAGCGGATCATCGAAAAGATCCGCGCCGTCTCCGGCGATGTTTTCCATCATCGCCCCGTGCTCGGCGCCCGCGACTGGATATTGATGGCGCTGCGTGCGGCACGAATGAGGTAGCCCCCTCTTGTATTCCCCTCCTTTGCTGGACGATACTTCCTTTTCACATTCCTGAACCCGCCCCATGACGCCCGATCAATACTGCCAGGAAAAGGCCGCCGCCAGCGGGTCGAGCTTTTATTACAGCTTCCTGTTCCTGCCGCCGCCGCGCCGCCGCGCGATTACCGCGCTTTATGCCTTTTGCCGCGAAGTCGACGATGTGGTCGACGAATGCCGCGACCCGATGCTGGCTGCCGCCACACTCGGCTGGTGGTGCGGCGAAATCGAGGCTCTCTACGAGGGCACGCCGACCCATCCTGCGATGCTTGCCCTGCATCCGGCGATTTCCGGATTCGGGATCGAAAAATCGCTGCTGCTGGAAATCGTCGCGGGAATGAAAATGGATCTGGACATTTCGCGCTATCCGGATTTTTCCGCCCTTGTCCACTATTGCCACTGCGTCGCGGGTGTCGTCGGTTTGCTCGCCGCGCGGATTTTCGGCTATCAACACGAACAGACCGCCGAATACGCGCATGAATTGGGACTGGCCTTTCAATTGACAAACATCATCCGCGACGTCGGCGAAGACGCGCGGCGCGACCGCATTTATTTGCCGGAAGATGAATTGCGGCGTTTCGGCGTTTCGGAAAGCCAGATTTTCGAGGCGCGGCACGACGACAATTTCCGGCGCCTGATCGAATTCCAGATCGATCGCGCCGAGGAGCACTACCAGCGCGCGCTCGACAAACTGCCCGCGAGCGACCGCAAGGCGCAGCGCCCGGGGCTCATCATGGCGGCGATCTACCGCACGCTGCTGCGCGAGATCCGGCGCGACGGCTGCCAAGTGCTGACGCAGCGCACTGCGCTCACGCCGCTGCGCAAACTCTGGATTGCCGCGCGCGCCTGGGTGCGGGAAGGTTAGGGCGAGAAAGGGATGAACGCGGCGGCGCAAGCGCCTTTCCCGCCCCGTGTCGCCGTGATCGGCGGCGGTTGGGCCGGACTTTCCGCAGCGGTCGAGCTTTCCCGCAGCGGATGCCCGGTCGTCATTTTCGAGTCAGCCCGGCAACTCGGCGGACGCGCCCGCCGGCTCGACATCAACGGGCGCTGGCTCGACAACGGCCAGCACATCATGATCGGCGCCTACCGGGAAACCCTGCGGCTCCTGCGGCTGCTCGGAGTCATCCCGGAACGCTATCTTCTGCGCCTGCCCCTGCGTTTTTTTTCTCCCTCCCACGATTCTTTCGATCTTTCCCTGCCGCGCCTGCCTGCTCCCCTGCATCTGCTTTTCGGCCTGTTCGGCGCGCGCGGGCTTTCGCTTCCGGAAAAAACCGCCGTCACCCGCTTCATGCTCTGGATGCGCGCGTGGAATTACCGCCTGCCCCACGATTGCAGCGTTGCCGCCCTGCTGCACCGCCACGGCCAAAGCGAGAAAGTTATCCGCGCGCTCTGGAAACCGCTTTGCCTGTCGGCGCTCAATACCCCTCTGGCGGAAGCCTCGGCACAGGTTTTCCTCAACGTTCTGCGCGACGTGATCGGCGGCACGCGCGCCGACAGTGACTTGTTGCTGCCGCGCACCGATCTCGGCAGCCTTTTCGCCGAACCGGCGGCGGCTTTCGTCCGCGCTTGCGGCGGAACGATCCACCTGAGCGCGCGCGTCGATCCCGAAATGCTGCAACGCATCGACCGCCCGGAACAAGGATGGCGGATCGGTACGGAATATTTCGATCACGTCATCCTCGCCATCGCGCCACAGCACCTTGCTTCGTTCCTGATCGAACGCCCCGGTTACGAGGAACTGCTGGGCGCCATCGCAGGCTACGCCTACGAGCCGATTGCCACTGTCTGGTTCGGCTATCCGCCCCAGGTGCGGCTTCCCGTTCCGATGCTCGCCTTTCCCGGCGGAGCCGGCAGCCACGGGCAATGGGTGTTCGACCGGGGCGCCATCGCCGACAACGGCAGTCCCGGCCTTCTGGGTTGTGTACTTTCCACGCGCGGGCCATGGCAGGAACTTGATAACGATACGCTCGCCGTCGAATTGCATCTGGAATTGCTCTCGCTGCTCACTCCACTGCTCGGCGCCAGCATTGGGCCTTTTCCGCCCCCCCTGTGGCATCGCGTGATCCGCGAGCAACGCGCCACCTTTGCCTGTACGCCCGGACTCAAACGCCCCGGCTATCTCCTCCCCGAACCGGGCCTTTGGCTGGCCGGAGACTACACTTACGCCGATTTTCCGGCGACGCTCGAAGGAGCGGTCAGGAGCGGAATCCGCGCTGCGCGCGGAATCCTGGAAGGGGCCCAAACCCCGAATGGGCAAGGCTTTGGAGATAATATCCGACTAAAACAATCAATTACACAGCGTTACTAAAGGGAAGCGCAAGGGCCATAGACATGCCGGCGCAACTCCCGTAGCATTGAACCTGAACCTCCCCCTGACCCCATCGTCTCAAGATGGGTTTCAAATCCCGCACTCGTTGCGGGATTTTTTTTGCCTCATTTTGCGCAAAGCGAAGCGCGGCTGCAGAATCCACTACCGGCAATTGTCCCGCAGGTATGCAGGATGGGTAGCGCTTCATCGGCCCGCCGCCGCAAATCGCGCCGAAGAAACCCGGGGGCAGGGATTGGCATCTTCCCCTGGATCCTGCGACTCCGCTTCGCTGCGCGCAGGATGACGGGTCAGGGGCCACACTCCGTCATCCTGCGCACTGCGCGCTATTTACCAGCCTCCTCAGTATCACCACCTTCGGGGAAGGGGACAACGAGGTATCAAGCCTCCCTCGAAGAGGCAAGCTTGATCAAGGCTACCCCAAACCTGGAGTTTTTTCCCCTGCCGCCCATTTATTTATTTTGCATCTCATTCTGAATACAACTTCCGGATGTACGGGTATTTTTCTGCCTGTGGACAAAAAACGTTACCGAATCCTTTCGCAAGAACTACAGATATTTTTTGAGTAAAGCCATAGAATTTGAATTGAACCTCCCCCTGACCCCATCGTCTCAAGATGGGTTTCAAACCCCGCACTTGTTGCGGGGTTTTTTTATTTGCGTTTCCGGCGCCGCCATCGCCTGCTTCTGCTATCCGCCGCTCGCGGCAGGATGATTGAGAATGCGGACTTCGCGCTGCGGGAACGGGATTTCGATTCCGTGTTCCTTGAAGAGACGCCAGATTTCCAGATTGACCGCAGAGCGCAAGCCTCTGGTGCCGTTGTTCGGGTCGGCGATCCAGAAACCGACTTCGAGTTCGATGCCGCTGTCGGCGAAATTGAGCACCAGCGCCGAGGGCGCGGGCGATTCGAGCACGCGCGGCTGTTTTTGCGCGGCGGACACCATCAGCGCGAGCACCTGGTCCAGATCGGACGAATAGCCCACCTGCACCGAGGTCGCGACGCGCACGGAAGAGCTGGTATAGCACTGGTTCTGGATGACGTTGCTGACGATATGCTCGTTCGGAACGATGTATTCGATCCCGCCCAGGGCGCGCAGCACGGTATAACGGGTCGTGATGATGGTGACGGTGCCGGAGATGTTGCGCGCCGGGTCGAGCGCGACGAGGTCGCCGATCCGGATCGAACGGTCGAGCAGCAGGATCATCCCCGAAACATAATTGCTGGCGATTTTCTGCAAGCCCAGGCCCAGGCCGACAGCCAGCGCGCCGCTGAATACCGACAGGGCCGTCACGTCGATGCCGACCAGCGACATGCTGAGCAGAATCGCAATCAGCAGCATCAGCGCCTTGAGGGCGCGGCCAAGGAAAATCCGGACGCTGGAGTCGATGGTTCCCACCGCCAGCAGGCGGCGCTCGATCATCCCCGCGCCCCACAGCGCGAACAATATCGTCGTCAGCGCCGTCGCCGCGCCGTGCAACAGTATCCAGAGATTGAGCCTCTGCGCGCCGAACGAAAAACTCACTTTTTCCAGCGCATCGACGATTACCGGCCCCAGACCCACGATATAGAGCACGACGCATCCCCAGACCAGCATCGCGATCCATCGCCGCGAGGCGGCAAGCCAGCGGGCGTTCGGAAAGGCGCAGGCCAGCATGTAGACCGCGATCCGCACCAGGGCCAGCGACAGGAGCAGCGGAAGGCACAAGTCGAGAAGATGCACCGGATGCCACAAGGCAAGCACCGGGCGAAGCACCAGGATCAGCAAGAGCAAGGAGGCGGGGATCACTGCGCCGGCTACGCTGTCCTGAGCGAAACGCCAGGTGCCATGATCCCTCGCTTCTGCGTCTTCTTTGCTGGCCTGCAAGTAGCGCCGAAAATGTCGACCCAGCCAGAAGCCGATTCCGAGGCAGAAAACGAGAATGAGGATTTGCCAGAGCACCGCCGGACTCTGGAAATCGGCCCAGACGCCCTGAATGATCGGGGGAAGATTCATCAACGTTTCTCCATCACTGCGGCAAAGAATCCGTCGGTTCCATGCACATGCGGGAAGAGGCGCAAAAAGCCGTCCGCGTTCTGGGGAATGCTGCCCGGCAAGCTGATTTCCCGCCCGCGCAGGATTTCTTCGGCAGGAAGTACCGAAAATTCGGGATGCGCGGCCAGGAAGGCCATCGTCACGGCTTCGTTTTCCGCCGCCAGAAGGCTGCACGTCGCATAGACCAGCCGCCCGCCGGGTTTCAGCAGACGCGCCGCCGCTTCGAGAATCGCCGTCTGTTTTTGCGCCAGTTCGGCAACGTCCCCGGCGCCCTGCCGCCATTTCAGGTCCGGGTTGCGGCGCAGCGTCCCGAAACCCGAGCAGGGCGCATCGACCAGCACGCGGTCGAATTTTCCGGCAAGCCGCCTGACCCTGTCGTCCCGTTCCGAGCCGAGCAGCACGGGGTAAACATTCGACAGGCCCGAACGCGCCAGCCGGGGCTTAAGACGCTCCAGCCGTTTCTGATCCACATCGAAGGCGTACAGCCGTCCCTGCGAACGCATCAGGGCGCCGAGCAGCAGGGTCTTTCCGCCCGCGCCCGCGCAAAAATCGGCGACCATTTCACCGCGCTTCGGCGCCACGAGAAAGCCGAGCAACTGGCTGCCCTCGTCCTGCACCTCGATTGCGCCTTCGAGAAAAAGCGGCTGGCGGTTCAACGCCGGTTTTCCCGCCACCCGGATGCCCAGCGGCGAACAGGGAGACGCAGCCGCCTTGATTCCCGCAGCCTCCAGTTGCTGCAACGCTTCCTCGCGCGAAATCTTCAGCGGGTTGACGCGCAGGTCGAGCGGCGCCGGACGGTTGAGCGACGCCGCGAGCGTTTCGAGATCGTCCCCGTGCGTGGGAACCAGTTCCTCGTAGAGCCAGTCTGGAAAATCGCAGCGCTGCGCCGCAGGCCACGAAGCCGTGTCCAGCATCCGCGCGGCGCGCAGCCATTCGCTGTCGCCGCTGCGCAAAAGCGGTTCCAGTTGCGCCAGGTTCCAGCCGCGATGACAAAACAGCGCCGCCAGCAAAAGACGCCGGGTTTCCGGTTCTGGTTTCTGTTTCCGTTCCGGTTCCTGCTTCTGCGCCTTTCCGGCCTCTTCGATCCGCGCCCGCAAACTGCGCAGATGACGCAGCGCGGCGTAGCAGGTTTCGGCAATGAAGGCGCGGTCGTTCTGCCCCAGCGCGGAATGCGCGCGGAAATAGCGCGACAGCACGGCATCTGCAGGAGACGAAAATTTCAGCAGCGCGGCGAGCGCGGCTTCGGCGTGGGCAATGAGAGTTGAGTTCAAACGCATGGCAGTCAGTGCGCGCTCATTCCGGAGCCGCGTCGGAAAATTCGATCTTGCGCGCCAGGGATTCAAAGCGCGCGCCCTTTCGGTCGATGAAGCGGACCTTGACCGGCAGCATATAACGGTCGAGCGCCAGCCAGAGTTCGGTCGTATCCTCGTCGACCGCGCGCACATGCAGCGTGCGCAGCCGTCCGAGCGAAGTGTCGAGCAATTCGGTTCCGGCAACCTCGATTTTGTAGCGGTTGAATTTCTTCCCCGTCGCCACCGCCATCTCAAAACCCTGCACCTTCGCGTCGAGATCCTTCATCCAGCCCAACTGGTACTGTAGCGACACGAGATCCTGCGCGCCGGAAACCAGCGGCGCTTCCGCGCTTTCCGGCCCGGTGCGGACGATCCCGCCTGCCCAGTCGAACACGGCATTTTCCCCCTTGCCGGCGCCGTTATGACGAACACTGAAACGTTCCGGGCGCAATCCTTCCGCGCTCACCGTTCCCTCGCTCAACTGCTCGACCGTCAGCGGCTTGAACACTGCCGCCAATCCTTCCGTCCGCGAAACGGAAACGA
This sequence comes from Betaproteobacteria bacterium, assembly GCA_009780885.1. Classification (GTDB taxonomy): domain Bacteria; phylum Pseudomonadota; class Gammaproteobacteria; order Burkholderiales; family Rhodocyclaceae; genus WQZF01. The sequence goes on from WQZF01000048.1 coordinate 7,399, forward strand.
TGCGGTACGACGCGCCGCGCAGCGTCCATGCGACTTCGTTGGCGCCGATCACCGGCCCGTTCTCGCCGCCGTAATGGGTTGCGTATTCGATCCTGCCCTGCATCGGCAAATGCCGGGGATGCAGCGGATGCGAAGATGTCCGTGGCGCTTCCTGCGCCACGGCAACGGACGAAACCGCCAGGGCAAGCGCGGAACAGAGGCACAGCATCGTGCGGGAAAAGGGATTCATCAAAAATTCCTGAAAGATTGAAGCAGGGATGCTACCGCAGCTGCAAGGCAAAAGAAATCAGAGGAAAAAGCTGAAAGAGCAGGCTTGATTTTCTAAATTTACTTAAATAATGTTTGGCTACAGTAGTGGTTTTTATAGAATAATTATTACAGTAATTTAGAAAATCGAATCCCTCAATAAAGATTGTCGGGGGGCCTGAAAATCTGGGCCGGGGGTCTTCCTGCACTTCCTCCCGCCATGCCGGATTTGTCCGGAGGCGGGCGGGAAGAAAAAAAGCCTTCCGGCGGCACAGGGGGAGGATCTGCGCCGGGAGACGCCTGCTCGCCGGAAAAGGTGACTTCATCGGCAATCGATTCAAAGATGTGCGAATCGCGGTCGGTAAAACGGATCTTGATCGGCAGCAGCCGCAGATCGATCGCCAGCCAGAGTTCGGTCACATCGTCGCCGGCACTGCGCGTATGCAGGGTGCGCAGCAATCCAAGCGGCGTCGAAAGCAACTCCTGGCCGAGCACTTCGACATGGTAAGTGTTGAATTTCTTCCCCGTCGCCACCGGCAGGTCGATGCCCTTGAGAATTTCGGGAATCCAGCCGAGCTGGTATTGCAGGGAAAGCAAATCCTGCGCGCCCGGCGCCAGCGGCGATTCGGCGTTGTCGCGCCCGACCCGGACAGTTTTCCTGTCCCAATCGAAGCTGGCGTTCTCGCCCCTGTCCTCGCCGTTGCGCCGGCTCGTGAAGCGTTGCGGACGCAATCCTTCCGGAGCGATAAGACCGACGCTTTCATACTCGATCCGCGAATCCCTGAAAAGCGCTGCCAATCCTGCCGTCTCAAGGTTGGAAACAATACGATAGCCGCCGTTCCGGATCGACCATTCGCTGCGCGAGCGCCCAATGATCGGGCCATCCTGATCGACGTAAAAAATCGTATAGCGGATCACGCCCGAAGGCGGCAGGCGAAACGGCTCATCGGCAGCGGCTTCCTCGTGTTTTGCTTCACTGTTCATGCCGTCGCCCTGGCTGGAATCCTGCTTCGCCAGCTCCGGAACCAGCGCATTGTTCAAGACGGGGGGATTTTCAGGCGGCAAGGGCGCCGTTTTTTCCTCGCCTCCGGAGACGGCGATTTTCTGCGGCGGCGCTACCGTTTTTTCCGCCACTTCCTTCTTCATTTCCGGCGGTGGCGCTTCCTGCGGCTGCTCAAGCACTCTCTGCACTGCCGGGCGTTTGATCAACACCTCGATCGGCTGTTGCAGCGGCGGAGGCGTCGCCGACAAGCGCAAGTCCGGCGCCAGCAGCACGGCAAGGTGCAAGGCCAGCGACAGGCAAAACGGAGCGGCGAGAGGATGGCGCATCCCTTCCTCAAGACGTCAAAAGCGAAGGCGCGAGCAGGCAAGGATCGCTTTCATGCACGCCTTCCACACGCACCCGCTCCACGCCCGCCTCGTCCTTCTCCAGCCGCAGGCGGCCTTCGGCGAACCAGCGCAGGGCGCGCGGATAAATCCGGTGTTCCTCGCGCAGCACGCGCGCTGCCAGGGTTTCCTCATCGTCGCCGTCGCAGACCGGCACCGCCGCTTGCGCCACGATCGGCCCGTGGTCGAGCGCGGCGGTGACGAAATGCACCGTGCAGCCGTGGATGCGCACCCCGGCTTCAAGCGCCTGGCGGTGCGTGTGCAGCCCCGGAAACAACGGCAGCAGCGAAGGATGGATATTGAAGAGTCTTCCCGCGTAGGATTCGACAAAACCCGGCGTCAGGATGCGCATGAAGCCCGCGAGTACGACCATCTCCGGCACGTCGCGGTCGATCTCGGCGGCCAGCGCCGCGTCGAAGGATGCGCGGTCGGGATACTGGCGGTGGTCGACCGCTGCCGTGCGTACTCCACGCGCAGCCGCCATTGCCAATCCCGCTGCCTGCGGGCGGTTGCTGATCACCGAAACCACCCGGGCGGGCAACTCGCCCGCGTCGATCGCGGCGAAAATCGCTTCCATATTGCTGCCCCGTCCGGAAATCAGGATGCTGATCTTTTTCATTTTTCAAGCCAGAGTGAAATCTATGATTGATGGGTTTCAATTATGTAGGATGGGTAGAGCGCAGCGAAACCCATCGGGGTTTCAGAGGACGTAAATGATGGGTTTCGCTTGCGCTCTACCCATCCTGCGGGCTACCCATCCTGCGGACGTTCAGCCATACCCTCGCGGCGATGCCTCCACCAGCCGAGAACGACCGGAATCAGCGACACCAGGATGATTGTCACAATCACCAGCGAAAGATTCTGCTTGACCCACGGCACATTGCCGAGCCAATAGCCGGCCAGCGTGAGCAACACGACCCAGAGAAAGGCGCCGGTAATATTGAAAGCGGAAAACCGCAGATAGTTCATCGCCCCGATCCCGGCGACGAAGGGCACAAAGGTACGGAACAGCGGAAGAAAGCGCGAAATGACGACCGCCTTGCCGCCGTGCCTCTCGTAAAACGCATGCGTTTTTTCCAGCGCCTTCCGGTTGAAAAAGCGCGAATTTTCCCAATGAAACACCTTCGGCCCGAAAAAACGCCCGATATGGTAATTCGCCTGATTGCCCAGGATCGCCGCCGCCAGGAGCACCGCGATCAAAACCCCCAAATCCATCCCGCCTACCGCCGCCAGCCCCCCGGCAACAAAGAGCAGGGAATCCCCCGGCAGGAACGGCGTCACCACAAAACCGGTTTCGGCAAAAATAATGAAAAAAAGAATCGCATAAATCCATATGCCATATTCCTGCACCAGGGCGGCAAGATGCCGGTCGAGATGCAGCAGGAGATCGACGAAGGCCAGCAACAAATCCATAAAACGCGTAAGACTCCGGAAAAATTTGCTATTTTACTGCGTCCCCTTTCCGGCGTCATTCGCAGGCCGGTCAAAAAAGCACAACCATCGCACCGCAAAAGCGTGCGGAGGAGGATCTCAATTTTCTAAATTACTGTAATAATTATTTGATAAAAATCACTACAGTAGCCAAACATTATTTAAGTAAATTTAGAAAATAGAAGCTCTTCGGGGCCGGACGAAGAAACGATGGGTTTCGCTGTCACTCTTTATTCGCCCGGCAATTATTCACCCGACAATCAAGGATTGAAAGAGCGCAGGAATGGTATGGCATAGGCTCGCAGGGGCGACCTGTGGTCGCCCGTGCATGGGCAAGCACTCCCGCATGGAAGGATCCTGAATCGGCAACAGGCGGCGATAGGCTCGGGCGACCACAGGTCGCCCCTACGGAAAACCGTTTAAAAAATTCAAACTGAGACACTACCGGCGAAGCTAAACAATTTACCCGCCTCGCCTTTAAGGTTATAATCGAAGGCTTTTACGCTCCCCCGGTCGGCAGCGGGTTTTGCCGGCTGCGATCATGGAGGGCACTTCAGGATGGGCATTTCGCCCATTTTTTATTTCTGCGATTTAAAGCGATGAGTCTGGAACGTTTGGAGCAAATTCTGGAAACGACCGTGAATGGTCTGGGTTTCGAGCTGGTCGATGTCGAAATCAGCCCGCGCGGACGGCTGTTGCGGGTGTTTATCGACAATCCGGAGAACCCGAACGGCATCAATGTCGATGATTGCGCACAGGTCAGCCATCAGTTGACGCATGTGCTCGAAGTCGAAAATGTCGATTACGACCGCCTCGAAGTCTCTTCGCCCGGGCTGGACCGGGTGCTCAAGAAAGCACGCGACTTCGAGCGTTTCGCCGGTGCGGAAATCCACATCAAGCTGCGCGAGCCGAAAAACGGCAGGCGCAATTTCAACGGAATCCTGCGTGGGATGCGGGACGGGAAGGTATGCCTTCTGCTCGTCGAAGATGGATCCTCATCCGCAGAAAAGCCAGAATCCGAACTGGAACTGGAGTTGGGGGAAATCGGACGCGCCCGGCTGGTGCCGAAGTTCGATTGAGCCGCCCTGAAGGAAATCGAAAGAAAGTTAAGGAGATAAGGAAAAATGAGCCGCGAAATTCTGCTGTTGGTCGACGCGCTGGCGCGTGAGAAAAACGTCGCCAGGGATGTCGTTTTCGGTGCGTTGGAACATGCACTGGCTTCGGCCACGAAAAAACGGATTCACGACGAAGCCGATGTGCGTGTATCGATTCACCGGGAGACCGGAGATTTCGACAGTTTCCGCCGCTGGCAGGTGGTCGCGGACGATCTTTTCAACAACGAGGCCCTGGAAATCCCGATTTCTGCAGCGCTGGTCGAAGCTCCCGACATTCAGGTCGGCGAGTACCTGGAGGAACCGCTGGAACCGATCGATTTCGGGCGCATCGGCGCGCAGACCGCCAAGCAGGTGATCCTCCAAAGAATCCGCGACGCCGAGCGCGAGCAGATTCTCTCCGACTTCCTGGCGCGCGGCGATCATGTGGTCTCCGGCACGATCAAGCGCATGGAGCGTGGCGGCGCAATCGTCGAATCGGGGAAGATCGAAGCTTTCCTGCCGCGCGAGCAGATGATCCCGAAGGAGAATCTGCGAAACGGCGACCGCATCAAGGCCTTCCTGCTGCGCATCGACCGTACCGCGCGCGGCCCGCAGGTCATTCTTTCCCGCACCGCGCCGGAATTCATCATGAAGCTCTTTGAAATCGAGGTGCCCGAAATCGACGACGGACTGATGGAAATCAAGGGCGCGGCGCGCGATCCGGGGATGCGCGCCAAGATTGCGGTGTTCTCGAACGATCAGCGTATCGACCCGATCGGCACCTGTGTGGGCCTGCGCGGAATGCGCGTCCAGGCCGTCACCAACGAGCTGGCCGGCGAACGTGTCGATATCGTCCTCTGGTCGCCGGATCCGGCGCAATTCGTCATCGGCGCGCTGGCCCCGGCCGAGGTTTCCTCGATCGTCGTCGACGAGGACAAGCACAGCATGGATGTGGTGGTCAACGAAATGAACCTGGCCATGGCCATCGGGCGCGGCGGGCAAAACGTGCGGCTGGCTTCCGAACTCACCGGGTGGACGATCAACCTGATGAGCGAGGAAGAATCGCAGAAGAAGTCGGAAGCCGAAACCGCCGCCCTGCGCGTGCTTTTCATGGAAAGGCTCGATGTCGACGAGGATGTCGCCAACGTCCTGATCGCCGAAGGCTTTTCCACGCTGGAAGAAGTCGCCTATGTGCCCCTCTCGGAAATGCTCGAAATCGAGGCTTTCGACGAAACGGCCGTACAGGAATTGCGCGAACGCGCCCGCAATGTCTTGCTGACCGAGGCGATCGTTACCGAGGAGCAACTCGAAGGCGTCGATGAATCGCTGATCGCGCTCGAAGGCATGGACAAGGAGTTGGCCGTGCAACTGGCCGGAAGCGGAATCAAGACCCGCGACGATCTTGCCGATCTCGCTGTCGACGAATTGGTCGAAATGACGGGTCTCGACAACGAGCGCGCCGCAAGGATCATCACCGGTGCGCGCGCGCACTGGTTCGAACAGTAACAGGAGTCCCCTGAATATGGCGCAATTGAGCGTAGCCCAGTTCGCGAACGAACTAAAAATGCCCGCCCCTGCCCTGCTTGAGCAATTGAAAAAGGCAGGTCTTGACAAGGCCCACGACAACGATCTGCTCTCCGAGCAGGACAAATCACAACTGCTCGACTATCTGCGCGGCGTGCATGGAGAGCCCAAGGGCAAAACCAAAATCACGCTGACCAGCAAGAAAACCTCCGAAATCAAGTTGCAGGATGCCTCCGGAAAAGCCCGCACCGTGCATGTGGAAGTCCGGAAAAAGCGCATCATGGCCAAGCGGGACACGGTGGAGACGCCTGTGCCTGCTGCCGCTCCGGTCATCGATCAGGAAGAACGCCGACAGCGCGAGGAAGAAGCGCGCCGCCAAACCGAGCTTCTGGCGCGGCAGGCGCAGGAATTGAAGGAAAAGCAGGAACGCGAGGCCGAACTCGTCCGCCTGAAGCAGGAAGCCGAGCAAAAGGCCGCCGCCGCCAAGGAAGCGGCGGAAGTCACCCGGCAGGTCACCGAACAGACCAACGCGGAAAGCGCCGCCGAAGCCCCCGCGCAGGAAAAACCCGAAACCAGGGAAGCGCCGAAGAAAGGCGCGAAAAAGGATGCCGGGTGGAAAGGCGAGCCCCAGAGCGCAGGCAAACGCCGCCCCGGCGGCAAGGCGCGCAGCGGAAACAAGGCCGCTGCCGACGCCGCCACTCCGGCCTGGCGCGACGGCAAACACGGAAAACGCCACGTCGAGGAAGCGCCGCAGCACAGCTTCCAGGCGCCGACCGAGCCGCAGGTACGCGAAGTGCATGTCCCCGAAACCATTACTGTCGCCGATCTGGCGCACAAGATGGCCGTCAAGGCCACCGAACTCATCAAGATGCTGATGAAGATCGGCTCGATGGTCACGATCAACCAGGTGCTCGATCAGGAAACCGCGATGATCGTGGTCGAAGAAATGGGCCACCGCGCGATTCCCGCAAAACTTGACGATCCGGACGCCTTTCTCGCCGAACACGCGGATTATCACGACGCGCCGGCACAGCCGCGCGCGCCGGTGGTTACCGTCATGGGCCACGTCGACCACGGCAAGACTTCATTGCTCGATTACATCCGCCGTACCCGCGTCGCCACGGGCGAAGCCGGCGGCATCACGCAACATATCGGCGCCTATCACGTCGAGACGCAGCGCGGCATGATCACCTTCCTCGACACGCCGGGCCACGAAGCCTTCACCGCGATGCGCGCCCGGGGCGCGCAGGCGACGGACATCGTCATTCTCGTCGTTGCCGCAGACGATGGCGTCATGCCCCAGACAAAGGAAGCAATTCACCACGCCCATGCCGCCAAGGTGCCGATCGTTGTTGCCATCACCAAGATCGACAAGCCCGAAGCCAACCCGGATCGCGTGAAACAGGAATTGGTGACCGAGCAGGTCGTTCCGGAAGAATACGGCGGCGATTCGCCTTTCGTCCCCGTTTCCGCAAAATCCGGCCAGGGCATCGACGAACTGCTCGAACAGGTACTGTTGCAAGCCGAAATTCTCGAACTTGCCGCACAGACCACCGTTCCCGCCAAGGGACTGATCATCGAGGCGCGGCTCGACAAGGGACGCGGCCCGGTGGCGACGATGCTGGTGCAGTCCGGCACGCTCAGGCAGGGCGACATCCTTCTCGCTGGACATGTCTTCGGCAAGGTGCGCGCGATGTTCGACGAAAACGGCAAGCCAATCAAGGAAGCAGGGCCGTCGATCCCGGTCGAAATCCAGGGGCTTTCCGACGTTCCCGCCGCCGGAGAGGAAGCCGTGGTGCTGATGGATGAACGCAAGGCGCGCGAAATCGCCCTCTTCCGCCAGGGCAAATTCCGCGATGTGAAGCTCGCCAAACAACACGCCGCCAAGCTCGAAAACATGTTCGAGCAAATGGCGGAAGACGAGGCGCGCACCCTGGCGCTGATCATCAAGGCCGATGTGCAGGGTTCGCAGGAAGCGCTGGCGCAATCCCTGACGCGGCTTTCCACCGGCGAAGTCAAGGTCAACGTCATTCACGCCGGCGTCGGCGGCATTTCCGAATCCGACGTCAATCTGGCGCAGGCATCCCAAGCCGTCATCATCGGCTTCAACACCCGCGCGGACGCTGGCGCGCGCAAGGCGGCGGAAAATTTCGGCGTCGATATTCGCTACTACAACATCATTTACGACGCAGTCGACGAGGTCAAGGCCGCGCTCTCCGGAATGCTGGCGCCGGAGAAGAAAGAGGAAGTCATCGGCCTGGTCGAAATCCGCCAGGTCTTCCGCGCCTCCAGGATCGGCACCATCGCCGGCTGCTACGTGCTCGAAGGCGCCGTGCGCCGTCATGCGCGCGCCCGCCTCCTGCGCGGCAACGTCGTGCAATGGGAAGGCGAACTCGATTCGCTCAAGCGCTTCAAGGAAGATGTCCGGGAAGTCAAGGCCAACTTCGAATGCGGCATTTCGCTGAAGAACAACAACGATATCCAGGAAGGCGATCATCTGGAAATCTTTGAAATCCAGGAAATCGCCCGCACCCTGTAATCAAACATCATGACAAGAAGCCACGCAAGGCAAGTCCATCAAAGCCATCAGGGTTTTTCGCGCAAGGACCGGATCAACGAACAAATCCGCCGCGAATTGGCCGCGCTGATCGACGGCGAGCTGAAAGACCCGCGCATCGGGATGATCAGCCTCACCGCCGTCGACATTTCGGCGGACTATGCCCACGCAAAAATCTACTTCAGCACCCTGGCCGCCGAGGACGCGCAAATCCTCGCCGGCCTGAACGCTGCCGCAGGCTTCCTGCGCCGCGAACTTGGCCGCCGCGTGCGCCTGCACACCACGCCGGAACTACATTTCGTCCGCGACATCTCGCTCGAACGCGGCGCCGAACTCAGCCGCCTGATCGACGAAGCTGTCCATCTTTCCGGCGAATCCGAATCCGCCAACCGGATTTCCGAAGGCGAATAAACACCCCCCGCCCGTGCAAAACAAACGCCGCTGGCAGCGCATCGACGGATTGCTGCTGCTCGACAAGCCTTCCGGCATCACCTCCAACGACGCGCTGCAAAAGGCGCGGCGCCTCGTGAATGCCGCCAAGGCAGGCCACACGGGAACCCTCGACCCGCTCGCCTCCGGCCTGTTGCCGCTCTGTTTCGGCGAAGCGACGAAATTTTCCGCCGACCTTCTCGACGCCGACAAAAGCTACGAAGCCACCTTGCGTTTCGGCATCGTCACCGCCACCGGCGATTCCGAAGGCGAAATCATCGAAACCCGCCCGGTCACGCACACCCCCGCCGATCTCACCGCCCTGCTGCCCCGCTTCACCGGCGCCCTCCGCCAAACGCCGCCGATGTACTCAGCGCTGAAACACCAGGGAAAACCCCTCTACGAACTGGCGCGGCAAGGGATCGAAATCGAGCGTGCGCCCCGCGAAATCACGATTCATAAGCTCAAGCTGCTCGATGCCGATGCGATTTCGGCGCGCATTTTCGTCACCTGCAGCAAGGGCGCCTACATCCGCACCCTCGCCGAAGACATCGGCGCCGCGCTCGGCTGCGGCGCGCATCTCATCGCGCTGCGCCGCACTGGAGTTGGCGCCCTCGACCTTGAACGCGCCTGGACGCTGGAAGCCCTGGCCGCGCTCCCGGAATCCGAAAGAGCGCAAGCCCTGCTGCCGCTCGACACACTGCTTTCCTCCCTCCCCAACATCGAACTCGACGCCGAAGCCACAAAACGCTTCGCGCACGGAAACCCTGTTTCGCTGCCCGCCTCCGGCGCCAGCGCCGAAAAATACCGCGTCTACCACGACTCCCGCCTCCTCGGCATCGGCGAACGCGACGCGCAAAACCGCCTTTGGCCCAAGCGGCTCATCGCCTCCGGCGAATGATCCGCCTGCATACTCAAAAAATACAAATTATTCGTCCGGCAACCAAGGGTTGAGAAAAATCAGATCATCCCAAGGCCGGGGAGGATGGGTGAGCGGCAATCGGCCCGCCGCCGCAAATCGCACCGAAGAAGCCCGGGAGCAGGGATTGGCATCTTCCTCTGGATCCTGCGACTCCGCTTCGCTGCGCGCAGGATGACGGGTCAGGGGCCACACTCCGTCATCCTGCGCGATTCGCAGGATCCAGTGCCCAGGATGGGGTGTTTCTTGAGAGCGCACAGCGAAACCCATCGGAATTTCAGATGGAGAAACGATGGGTTTCGCTTCGCTCTACCCATCCTACATAATCAGAGTATTTAAGATCCGGGCAATAATAGCTGCTTTTCAGACATGCCATTCGGGTAAAACAAAGCAAAATTCATCCCGAACGAATGAAGATTTTCTCCCCCTTCCTCCAAGGAAAAAAGTTTCAAATACCCCCCTTTTCGCAAGGGAGGCACGCCGATTCCGCATAAGTGAGCAAGAAACGATAAATCGAGCCCTGAACTGAGCAAGAAACGAAAAGTTTGCGACAACACTTTTCACTAGACTTGCGGAACTCAAAAGGTATGCGGTGCGATTACTTGGTGGAAAGCGATTCTAGCGTGATGCAAAAACGATTTGAGACAAAATTACATTGTCAAAAAATCGTCATTGCGGCATCCACACCGCAATAGCAGCCCGCCCAGCTCACTCCAAACCGTACCCAGGGTCGGTTCATTGCCCATCTCCCTCGTCGCGAGCTGGGTGCAATACGGATTGGCCTGCGCTTCCCGGTTCGGATGCGCGCGCCCTTCCCCCCTTTGCGGCGAGGTCAAAACAAGATGCGTGCGGGAGAAGAGAACGATGAGCGCCATTTCGCCTGAGCTGTCTACGGGACTGAGAGTTCGAGGCCCGGATGGCAGGCTGGCTCCGGCTGGTCATTGCACGCCTGTCTACAGCAGCGCAGCCCTTTCCTGGCATGGCGTTCTGCTGGAACGGCATCTCGTGCCGCCTGTCATGCTTCCCACGACGGTTTCGCCGACCCATATCCTGAGCATTCCGGTGGCCCCGATGCCGCCCTTCTCCATCACCTGGTGCGTCGAAGGCAAGACCCTGAGCGGACACGCGGTTCCTGGCCGGGCCTATCTGCGCGCTGCCGAAGAAAGTTTTTCCTGTACTTCATTGGCTCCATGGGACGGGCTGTTCGTGTCGGTCGATCCGAAAAACATCGCCTGGGCCTGCGACATGCTCAAGGTAGAAGGTTCCCGGATGCTCCGCAGTCACCTGGTTGGAGAGCGGGACGATCAGAAGTTGACCGAGCTGGTGTTCACGCTCGACGAGTGCGTCCAGGGCAAGTGCATCAACGGCAGCCTGTACGAAGAAATCTCCCTGCTGGCGATGAGCCTGCAACTGGTCATCCTTTACCGGGCCGATGGCCGCAGCCTCGCCCTGTCTGCCCGAGCCAGCGCCCTGACGCCCAAGAAGCTGGCTTCGGTACAGGATTACATCTGGAGCCATCTGTCGCAATCCATGATGCTCGAGGACATCGCCCACCATGTTCACATGAGCCCCTTCCACCTGTGCCGCCAGTTCCGGAAAGCGACGTCGATCAGCCTGTGGCAATACGTGCGCTACTGCCGGGCTGCCTACGCCCGCCAGTTGATTGCGCGTCACCCCGATATGCTGCTGGCCGAGATCGCCAATGCCAGCGGCTTTGAATCCTACTCCGCCTTTTTCAATGCCTTCCAGAAAGTCCACGGCATTTCCCCTTCCAGGCGGCACTTCTAGAGCGTTTCAATTCAATTGACATCTATCTCATTGACACAAAAGAGCAAGAAACAACAAATCGACTCCAAAACTGAGCAAGAAACGAGATCTGGAAATCTAAAATTTCCCTTAATATATCGCCCATCTCAAATAGCGGCAGGAGCAAAAATTCATGTTCGGTCCATGGCGCAAGGGCGCCCGATTTTCTTTCACAAAGGAAACTTATGGCCTGAGCATTTTTGCGCCATCAAAAAATATTGTTATGGCATACCCCCCCCGCCCCCCGCATTTATTTAGCATTATTTTGCACGCCCCATATATAAAATCGCCCTATCTTCCCTCCCGGAAGGGGGCTTTTTTTCTAATTCGATCCTTGAAGGGAAAAGCATTCGATGAAACAAACTTGCCCAAACGCCTTGGGTGACGCGGCCCTGCTGGCGGCGCCCTTTATCCCGGCGATGTCCGGGGCGCCGGCCTACAGAAATCCCCTGGGGATCGTCAGAAATGATGTCTGCAGAAACTCGAATAATCCTGATGGGGATCGGGCCGGTCTCAATCCCGCTTCACTGTGCAACCTGACCATGCTCAAGAGCGCCTCCACAATGAATATTGACTCCCGGCAAAAAACCCCGGACACCGTTGAAATCAAGAACAACAATGTCATCGTTCGTGAGATTGCCGATGAGGTCTATGGCGCGCTTCTCCTGAACCTGTCGAATGCCGCAGTAACGGCGAATCAGCTAAGCGTCGTCGGCGCAGACGCGGAGGCTGTACTGGCCATAGGCGGGGCCGCCAACGTTGGAGACGGGGGCTACGCCAGCGCGACAGGGAATGCCGTAATCATAGACAGGGGCGGCAAGGTGTCCGAAGTCACCGGCGGCCGGGCTTACGCCAGCACATCCGCCAACGGCAATGCCAAAGCCACGGGAAACAGGGTAGCGATCCTCGATGGCGAGATGGAACACGCCATCGGCGGAGATGCCGAATGCGGCGACAATGGCTCTGCCGAAGCCTTGAACAACACGGTGTCGATCTCCGGCGGCACGGTCGGAATTCCCGGTTTCATGAACAAACTTTTCGGAGGAAACGCCTCCCTCTGGTCCGGCATCTGCACCGCCTCGAACAACATCGTATCGATCAGCGGCGGCACCATAACGAACCTCTTCATCTACGGCGGGCACGCCCAGATCAGAACCAGCAGCGGCGCCTGCATTGCCTCGAACAACACCGTCGAGATCGGCGAAAACGCCGTGATCGGCCCGGGAGTCACCCTCTACGGCGGCGCTGCTTCGAGACTATGGGAAGGAGGCAGCGCCACCTCCACCGGCAACATCCTCAAGCTCGCTCTCGGCGGCGTCACCGTCGATGGAATGGCCTGCTTTCAAAAACTCGATTTCCGGATTCCCGCGAACCTGGGGAACAAAGCCATGCTCATCGTCAACAATTCCGAGATCGGCAGGCTGGCAAACCTCGGCGCTGGCGCCCAAATCGGCGTCGCCGTCGAAGGGAAATTCAAGCCTGGCGAACGGATCGTCCTCATTCAAGCGGAAGACCTGCAGGGCGTCCCGGATTCCAAGGTCAAGAGCATGACTTCGGGCTATGCGTTCAAGATTGTCGACAGCGAATTGGCAAACAACAAACTCGTGGTAGAAGTCACTGCCGCCCCGCAGACAGCGCCGTGTTGAGGCCGGACAAATGAAGAATTCATGGCGCAAAAGTGCCCGGCGCTTTTTTAGGAATGAGGTGTCCAGCAGAATTCCCCGTTCACCGGAAAATATTATTTTAGCATATTCCGTAGTCATCACCCCCCCCCCCCCCCC
>WQZF01000049.1 GCA_009780885.1 Betaproteobacteria bacterium
CCTCCTGCCGAGCCGCCTCAAGGGAGGCACAAACCCCCTTGGGGGGCAGCGAACTCCGTTGAGCGCGGGGGTCGTTATCCACATCTGCGGAGTTGGGCGGTCTGCGGCGTTGCAAATCCTCGCCATAGCGACGGCTATGGCTGTGGTTTGCGTCTGGCATCCCATCCCAATCCGCAGCGCACTCAGAGTATCCTTAAGACTCCCCACAATTTTATATTCATGGAACATCATGCCTGAAACGAAAGAAACGCCGAAAACAATCATCCAGGACGAAAACCACGTTATCGCTGAACGCCGCGCCAAGCTTGCCGAATGGCGCCAGGAGGGCCATGCCTGGCCCAACGATTTTTCCCGCCAGAATACGGCTTCCAGACTCGACGAAATCTACGGCGCCAAGGAAACGGAGGCGCTGGAAGAATTGCCGGTCGAAGTTTCGGTTGCCGGGCGGATGATGTTGAAGCGGGTGATGGGAAAGGCGAGTTTCGCCACGATTCAGGACCTTTCCGGGCGCATCCAGCTTTATGTGAGCAAGGATGGCGTCGGCGAAGAGACCTACGCCGGTTTCAAGCATTGGGATCTCGGCGACATCGTCGGCGCGGTCGGCACCCTGTTCAAGACCCGCACTGGCGAATTGAGCATCAAATGCAGCGAGGTGCGCCTGCTTTCAAAGGCATTGCGGCCCTTGCCGGAAAAATTCCACGGCCTGTCCGATGTCGAACAAAAATACCGCCAGCGTTATCTCGACCTGATCAGCAACGAATCCTCGCGCTTCACCTTCATCGCGCGCAGCCGCGTGATCCAGTCGATCCGCAATTACATGGTCGAACACGGCTTTCTCGAAGTGGAAACGCCGATGATGCACCCGATCCCCGGCGGCGCTTCGGCGCGGCCCTTCGCCACCCACCATAACGCGCTCGACATGAAGCTCTTCCTGCGCATCGCGCCGGAACTCTATCTGAAGCGTCTGGTCGTCGGCGGCATGGAAAAGGTGTTCGAGATCAACCGGAATTTCCGCAACGAGGGACTTTCGCCTCGGCACAATCCGGAATTCACGATGATGGAATTCTACGAGGCATATACCGATTACCGTGGCCTGATGGACTTTACCGAAGGGCTTTTGCGCCACGCCGCGCGCGAGGCGCTGGGCGCCGAAACCTTTGAATATCAGGGTCGGACGCTCGATTTCTCCAAACCCTTCGCGCGGATGACGATGGTCGAGGCGATTCATCGCCAGCGCCCCGAATTCGACATCGAAGAACTGAACGATCCCGTCTGGCTGCGGAAGAAACTGGACGAAATGGAAGTCGAGGCCGCGCCGCACATGGGCCGTGGCTCCTTGCAACTCCTGCTCTTTGAAGCCTGCGCCGAAGCCGAATTGTGGGCGCCGACCTTCATCGTCGACTACCCGGCGGAAGTCTCGCCGCTGGCGCGGCGCAGCGACACAAATCCGGAAATCGCCGAGCGTTTCGAGCTTTTCATCGTGGGCCGCGAAATCGCCAACGGCTTTTCCGAGTTGAACGACCCGGAAGACCAGGCGGCGCGTTTCCAGGAACAGGCAAAAGCCAAGGAGGCGGGCGACGAAGAAGCGATGTATTACGACGCCGACTATATCCGCGCGCTCGAATACGGCCTGCCGCCCACCGGCGGTTGTGGCATCGGCATCGACCGTCTGGTGATGCTGCTCACCGACTGCCCGAATATCCGCGACGTGATCCTGTTCCCGCAGATGCGCAAGGAATGAAACGCTGCTTCGCGGTAGCGTGAACATTCACGCGCAGAATTCCAAAAATGCCTTTCGCGCCGCTGATTCCCGCTGCGTTGGCCTTTGACGCCGACGGCACGCCTTATTCCGAGCTTTACCAGGACATCTACCACAGCGCCGATGGCGGTCCGGGGCAGGCGCGGCATGTCTTTGTCGGCGGAAACGATCTGCCGCAACGCTGGTCCCAGGGCGCGGACGAAGCGCGCAAAAATTTCGTCATCCTCGAAACCGGCTTCGGCATGGGACTGAATTTCCTCGCCACCTGGGCGGCGTGGGACGAAGCCAGCGCTGCCGCCACCGCCATGTTGGCGAGCGATTTCCGGCTGCATTACATCGCGTTCGAGAAACATCCCTTCAGCGCCGCCGATCTTTCCGCGTTGCATCAGGCGTGGCCGGAACTGGCGGAACGGGCGCGGCTCTTGCGCGAAATGTGGCCGCCATTGCTGCCGGGCTGGAATCGCCTGTTTTTTGCGGATGAGCGCATCGTTCTCGATCTCTTTTTCGGCGACGCGTTGACGGCGCTGCCGCAACTGCCCGAATCCTGCAAGGCGGACGCCTTTTATCTCGACGGCTTCGCCCCGGCGAACAATCCCGATCTCTGGAGCGCCGGTTTTATCGCCATACTTTCCCGCCATGCCGCGCCGGGGGCGAGCCTGGCGACATGGTCGGTCGCCGCGAAGCTGCGCGCCGCGCTCGAAGAAAACGGCTGGCGCTGGCGCAAGGCGGAGGGTTTTGCCGGAAAGCGCGAAATGCTTTGCGCGGCCCGTGTTTCCGAATCCCAACCCGCCACCGTTTCGGCCGCCTTGCCTTCCCGCCGGGCGATTGTCATCGGCGCTGGCGCCGCCGGGACATCCGCCGCCGAACGGCTTGCCGCGCGCGGCTGGGAAATCGAGCTGATCGACGAAGCCGACGCGCCGGGGCAGGGCGCTTCCGGCAATCACGCCGGAGTCTTCCGGCCTCTGCCCTCGGCGGACGACAACCGGCTGGCGCGTCTGACGCGCGCCGCCTTTCTTTATACCAGCCGTCACCTGGCGGCGCTTCAGGCCGAAGGCTTGCCAGCGCGTTGGGGTGCGACCGGGGTTTTGCATCTGGCGCGCGATGCCTGGCACGAAAGCGTCCAGCGCCGCGTCGTCGAAGAGCAGAAGCCGCCAGCGGATTACCTCTGCTTTCTCGAAACCGGGGCAGCCAGCGAGCGCGCCGGCTGGCCGCTCGCAAACGGCGGCTGGTGGTTTCCCGGCGGCGCCTGGGTCATGCCGCCGAGCCTCTGCCGGGCCAATCTGCTGCGCCACGCGGAGCGAATCCGTACCCATTTCCGGCGCCATGCGCGGCGCATCGAGCATTCGGAAGGGGAGTGGCGGGTTTTCGCCGTAGACAAGGAAACCGGCGCCGAAGAGGAGGTGTACTCGGCGCCGACGCTGGTGCTCGCCAATGCCGCCGATGCCCGCCGCCTGATCGCAGGTTTTGAAAAGGCGCAGGGAGGAGAGGAGAAGGACGCCGCTGCCTGGCTGCCGCTTTTCCCGGCGCGGGGGCAGGTCACGCACTTGCCGGCAGGGCCGGAAGGAGCGCCGGATTTCCCGCCGCGCGTCGTCGTCTGCCGCTTGGGTTATGTCACCCCGGCAGTCGATGGCCGCCGCTGCGTCGGCGCGACCTTCATCATGCGCGACGAAGACCCGGAATTGCGCGAGGCCGATCACCGGGAAAACCTGTCCAAACTCGATTTCATCCTGCCGGGCTACAGCAGCGCCGTCCTGGGGCGGAAAGAAGCCGCCGAAGAAGAAGCGATGCTCCCGGCGCTTTCCGGCCGCGTCGGTTTCCGCCCCGCCGCGCCGGACCGTCTCCCGTTCATCGGCCCCGTGCCCGACGCCTCCCGCTGGTCGGCCCTGCCGGATGCGGGACGAACGCCGCCCTTGTCCGAGTGTCCGCGCCTGCCCGGATTATGGCTCTGCAACGGTTTCGGCGCGCGCGGCCTCGTCTGGTCGGCCTGGGCAGGAGAAATCCTGGCGAGCCAGATCACCGGCATCGCGCCGCCGCTGGAACAGGAACTTCTGGATACCCTCGACCCGGCGCGCTTTTTGAACCGGAGGCGGAAAGGGAAAACCCCGGGGAAAACCCCGGGGAAAACCCCAAGGGAAACTCAAATCCCCCGCAACGCAAAGGGCGCAAAGACGGTAGAATTTTTCGGGTCTGATGAAGATGAAAGCAATAAGGAACTCCGCTTTGAGTAGCCCCAGTATGTAGGATGGGTTGAGCATAGCGAAACCCATCGGAGTTCCAGATGAAGAAATGATGGGTTTCGCTTCGCTCTACCCATCCTACATAATGGGAGTATTTTTGGGCCGGAGCAATAAGGAACTTCGCCTTGGGTAAACCCGGAAAAAAGGCAACAGCCCCAAGAGCGATTGAAGGCATTCACGAACGGGCTGCCGCCGTACGATCCGTATTTTTTTGTCATCCGAAAGAGAGTTTGCCATGACCGTTTCCTCCTTTTCCACCTGCGACCTGTGCGATGCCCACGAGGGCGAGGCCAGTGGCGCTTTCCGCGTATTGCCGCCAGCGCTGCGCGATTTTGGCGCCCCGCGCGCTTTCTGTGGCCCCGTACACACACTGCGGGCGCCGGAGGACAACTCCCGCGTGCGCGAGGCCGTCAACTCGCCGGGCCAGGGCCGCGTCCTGGTGATCGACGGCGGAGGCTCGCTGCGCTACGCGCTGGTAGGCGGCAACCTGGCGGTGGCAGCGGCCAGGAACGGTTGGGCGGGCATCGTGGTGGACGGCTGCGTCCGCGACGCAGCCGAGCTGCGCGCCGCCGGCATTCCCATCCGCGCGCTGGCGCTGATGCCACTGCGCACGACCAAACGCGGCGAAGGCCAGGCCGGCGAGCCGGTGCGAATCCAGGGCGTGTGGGTGCGCCCCGGCGACTGGCTGTATGCCGACGAGGACGGCATCGTGGTGGCCGACCGGCAGATTGCAGAAAGGCCTTGAGACGATTGCCGCGTGAGCCTGATGTGAAAATGAAACCAGTCAAGCATCCTCACCCCGACGACAACGGCAAGGCGGTAACGATCGAGCGCCCGACGAAACCGAGCGCGCCGGAATCCTGGAACAACCCCGGCGCGGTGGCCTCGTTCGTTCCCGGCGGTGATGTTCCGCAGTTTATGGCCTGGCCTGCGCCCCTGAAATCCTGAGCACCAAAGGAATCCGGGAAATACGCTTTTTGATGGCCCTGATTTTTCCGTGGCTTCTGTTTTTTACCATCGGCAGGCCGTTCTCAAAAATCTGCCAGATTTTCTAAATTACTTAAATAATATTCCGCTACTGTAGTTGTGTTGTGGAATGAATTCTTTAGTCAAATTTAGAAAATACCCCCTCATTTGAACGCATAAAACCCCGCCTGCAAGTAGGACGCCCAAAGAATTTCCACGGCGCAGAAGCCGGTTTCGTTCAGCAGGCGCAGGTGCTCGGGGATGTTGAGCGGGAAATATTCCGTGTCGAAACGGGCGATATGTTGACTGGCTTCGGCGGGGGGTTTTCCGCAGCCGGTCTGGTAATTTTCCCAGCGCTTCAGGGCACAGGGCAGCGCTTTTTCCGACAGGGGGCGGATGTTTTCAAAAACGATGAAAACGCCTCCGGGGCGCAGCATCCTGAAGCAGTTTTCGACCGCTTTTTTTCTTTTCGCCTTGTCGAGGTAATGGTGGCTTTGAATGGCGCTGATGACGTCGAAATTGTTGTCGGGGCAATCCAGGCTTTGGGAATCGGAGCGCACGAAAACGGAATTTCCATCCGCTTTTTTTCGCGCAATTTCGAGCATTTCCTGCGACGGATCCGCCAGGGTGAATTCGGTTTCGGGAAAGTTTTTTTGGGCCTGGAGCGCGAGGGTTCCGGTTCCGCAGCCGGTATCGAGCCACTTTCGCGGAAGCTCGCCGAGGGAACGGACGAGGTCGATGGTCTGCTGGTGAAAGGAATCGTAGAAGGGAATGGTCGCCAGTATTTTTGCGTCGAATTCGGCTGCCGAATGAGGGGTGGTGTTGTCGCGCGTCATTTCATCCTCAGAATGGAATCGCCAGCGAGAGATGGAGCTGGATGCCGTGCGTTTCAAAACCATAGGCGAGGTCGGCGGCGATGGGGCCGGCGGGGCTTTTCCAGCGGGCGCCGATGCCTGCGCCGGTGGCGAATTTGAAATCGTTGAGCTTGTCCCTGGCATTGCCGGTGTCGATGAAGGCGGCGACGCCCCAGTTGCTGCGGCGCAGCCAATGCGTGATTTCGGCGCTGAAGATGGCCAGGTAGCGCGCGCCGACGACGGCATCGCCCTGCTTGATGCCCAGGCTCTGGTACGAATAGCCGCGGATGGTCTGCGCGCCGCCGGTGCGGAAAAGCCAGTCCTGCGGAATGCCTTCGCGTGAATTGGCGAAGGTGCCGCCCAGTTCGCCGCGCAGCGTGAGCACTTCGCGCCGGGAGAGTTCCTGGAACCACTGCATGCGGCCATTGACGCGGATGAAGGTCTGCGTGGAAAGGAGGGGTTTTGCGCCGCCGCCGACCTGGGCCATCAGCACGTAGCCGTCGCGCGGGTCGACGGGGTTGTCGACCTTGCGCCACGTGTACATGAGGTTCGGCGTCAGGGCGTGGTTATCCTGGTCCGGCTGGCCCGAAATGCGGTTGACCTCCTGGATCCAGTTCAGGGACCAGCGCGTTTCGGTCGAACGGCGCTGGATGGTGCGAATCGCGCCGAATGCGGTTTTGTTGGTCTTGAGGCCGGAGATGTTGGAAGATTCGGCGATCGCGCCGACGCTATCCACACTGCGCCCGTCGGGCGGAAAGAAGATGTCGGCATAGGCGGTCTGCTGCTTTTGTTCGAGGCGGATGCCGCTGCGCAATTCCCAGGCGCGATGGAAGAGATCGGCGGTGGTGTAGGTGAAGGAAACGCGCGCGCCGGTGTTGCTGCTGAAACCCGCGCCTGCGCCGAAGCGATGCGGCCGCCGTTCGCGCACGACGATCCTGAGCGGGGCGACGAGGACGGTTTCGCCGGTTTCGATTTCCGCACTCTCCCGGTTTTCGGCGCTATCGGCTTCTTCGGGCGTGGCCTGTTCCGTGCTGTCCGCCGCATCTGCACCCTCTACCTTGTTCGCCGCTGCCGCCGCGTTTCGCCGCGCGCGCCGGCGTTCGTATTGCTTCCTGTACTCCTCGTTCAAAGGCTGCGCTGCTGCGGTATCGAGCGTGATCACGGCTGAAGAGAAATAAGGGGTGGATTGCAGGGTGTTTTGCAGCGAAAGGATTTCCGCCTCGCGGTACATGCTGCCCTTCTGCACACGCCGGGTATAGCGGGCGATCAGGTCTTCCTTGTAACGATCCAGGCCGGTGATGAGCGTCTCGCCGATCATGTAGCGCGGGCCGGGGTCGAGGCGGACAAAAAGATCCGCGCTTCGGGTTTCCGGGTCGATTTCGGCGCGGCTTTCGACGATTTTTGCTTCCGCGAAATCGACCGAGGAAAGTTGCGAGAGCAGGGCATCCTTGGCGCTCTCCCAGGCCGCCTGCCGGAATCCCCGCTCCGGGCGAAGGCTCCAGTTCTTGCGCAGGGTTTCGGCTTCGGCGGACGGAAAGCTCGGGGGGAATTCGATCTCGACGCGGCGCACCCGCGTGCGCGGGCCGGGCTCGACTTCGAGCACGAACAGGGTTTCGTCGTCCTGCGTCTTTTCGTAGCCTTCTACCGTGGGAGAAAAATAACCTTCGGTCGCCAGAAGATCGGCGATGCGCCGGCGCGCTTCAAACAGAACCGCCTGCTGGTCGTTTTCGCTTTCGAGGGGGCGGCCGGAAAGATCGAGGTGCGTCTTGAGCAATTCCTCTACCGTGTCCGGCGCCTGGATCGCCAATTCCGCCGCGCTGCACGGGGTATTGAACGGCAGGAATGCCAGAAAGGCACAGCGGAGTATTTTCGAGCGCCAGGGAATGCTGGATGCAGCAGGCATCTCAGGAATTCCAGAGATTCCATAGACGCCGCGCTGCGGGAATCGTCTCGGACGCGCAAAGGCCGATCAGGGCGCCGCCCGCTCCTGTTTCTGTCGCAACAAGATCGGCAGCCAGCCCGTGCAGATGCGTCGCCGCGAGCAGCGCTTCTTCGGGCGGGAGTCCTTGCGCCAGGAAGGAGAGGACGATGCCGCACAGAACGTCGCCCATTCCCGCCGAGGACATTCCCGGATTACCGCTGGTATTGACGAACCAGCGTCCGTCCGGCGTGGCGACAATGCTGCCGCAGCCCTTGAGGACGGTGAAAGCACGGTAGCGCGCGGCAATGGCGCAGGCGGCGGCGAGGCGGTCGCGCTGCACTTCGAAGGTTCCGCATTCCAGAAGCCGCGCCGCTTCGGCGGGGTGCGGCGTGAGCAGGGTGTGGGCGGCCCTTTGGCGAAGCGCTTCGGCCAGTTTTGGGTCGGAGGCGATCAGGTTCAGCGCATCGGCGTCGAGAACGAGCGGGATTTCCAGCACGAGCGCCTGGACAAGCCAGCGTTCCGCTGCATCGCTCAGGCCAAGACCGGGGCCGCAGGCGAGCGCCGTCAAATCCACTTCAAACAAGGATTCGGGGCGGCGCAGCATCAATTCCGGCTGTGCGGGATCGAATGCGGGCGCGTGCTCGTCGATCAATCCGGCGCAAACGCGCCCTGCGCCGAGTTGCAGCGCAGCGCGCGCCGCCAGGATCGCCGCACCGGCCATCCCGGAAGCGCCGCCGAGGATTCCGGCATTGCCGTAAAGCCCTTTGTGGCTATTTTTCATGCGCGGCTTCAATGCCTCGGAAAAGAGCGCCGGGGAAATCGTCCAGCCTTCCGGGGCGGCGCGTTCCACGAGAGCGGGTTCGAGGGGAGCGATTTCGACGCTGCCGCAATGATCCGGCCCGTCCGCCGTGAAGAGGCCGGGTTTGGCCGCGAGAAAACTCAAGGTGTGCGTGGCGCAAATCGCTGCGCCCACGACGGCGCCGGTATCGGCGTCGAGCCCGCTCGGGCAGTCCAGCGCCAGGAGAGGACAAGAATCGCGCCGCGCCAGCGCGTTGGCAGCCTCCACCAGGGCGGCATAGCGGCCTTCAACGGGGCGCGTCAGGCCGATCCCGAACAGCCCGTCGACGATCAGTCCCCAATGCGCCACGCCGGGAATTTCGGGCAATACCGTGCCGCCTTGATCGAGAAAGGCGCGATATGCCGCCGCCGCGTCCGGCGGCAAGGAATCCGCGTTGCCGGCAAAGACCAGGCGCACTTCGGAAAAGCGCTGCTGCAAACGCGCAGCGGCGACAAAGGCATCGCCGCCGTTATTGCCCGGTCCGGCCAGGATCAGCACCGGCGCAGCCCGTTCCAGGCACAAATCGGCCGCTCGCGTCGCGGCGGCATTTCCCGCCTGCTGCATCAGGGGCGATGCGCTGGCAGCCGCTTCCAGCGCGCGCACGCCAGCAGCGCGAAAGAGCGGCAGCGGCAAGGGGAAAGGAGTAGAAAAGGAAGATGACATGCGCCGATTTTAGAGTATTTCGCCACACCCTATAATGTTTCATTTTTTGGCTACGAACACACCATGGTACGCACTCGTTTCGCTCCTTCTCCCACCGGCTTCCTGCACATCGGCGGCGCGCGCACCGCGCTGTTTTCGTGGGCCTACGCCCGTTGCCACGGCGGCAAATTCATTTTGCGCATCGAGGATTCCGACGTTGCGCGTTCGACCAGTGAGGCGGTGGAAGGGATTTTGCAGGCGATGGACTGGCTCGGCCTCGATTATGACGAAGGCCCGTTCTACCAGCAGCAACGCATGGAACGCTACCGCGAGGTCATCGCCCAAATGCTCGACGAGGGCAGCGCCTACCATTGCTACACCTCTCCGGAAGAGCTGGAAGCGATGCGCGAGGCGCAGCGCGCGCGCGGAGAGAAAGCGAAATACGATGGCCGCTGGCGCCCGGAACCGGGCAAGATCCTGCCGCCGCCGCCGGCAGGCGTTCTCCCGGTCGTGCGCTTCAAGAATCCGCTCGATGGCAGCGTCGCCTGGAATGACCGCGTCAAGGGGCGCATCGCTTTCTGCAACACCGAACTCGACGATCTGATCATCGCGCGGCAGGACGGCACGCCAACCTACAATTTCTGCGTCGTCGTCGACGATTGGGATATGCAGATCACGCACATCATTCGCGGCGATGACCATGTCAACAACACCCCGCGCCAGATCAACATCCTGCGCGCGCTCGGCGCTCCGGTGCCGGAATACGCGCATGTCTCGATGATCCTTGGCGACGACGGCCAAAAACTTTCCAAGCGCCACGGCGCGGTCAACGTCATGGAATACGAAGCCGACGGCTACCTGCCGCAGGCCTTGACGAACTATCTCGCGCGGCTCGGCTGGTCGCACGGCGACGACGAAATTTTCTCGATGGAACAATTCCGCGCCTGGTTCGACCTCGACCACATCACGCCCTCGGCGGCGCAATTCAACACCGAAAAGCTCGACTGGCTGAACGCGCATTACCTGAAGACGGCGGATGATGAAGATCTGGTGCGGCTCGTGCGGCCTCGCCTTGCGCAAATCCCCGCCGGAGAACAACCGCCGCTCGCCGCCGTCATGGCGCTCTACAAGGAGCGGGTTGCGAACCTGAACGAACTGGCCAATGAAGCCGCCGTTTTCTATACCGACGCCCCGACCTCTCCCGAATCCTGCGCCCTGTGCGCGCAACACCTGGACGAGCAATCGCGCCCCGCGCTCGCCGAATTCATCGCTGCCGCCCGCGAAATCTCCTGGGAGGCGCCAGCGATCAACGCGCTGATCAAGCAAACGATTACCCGGCACAACCTGAAAATGCCCAGGCTGGCGATGCCGATGCGCGTGCTCCTGACAGGCCGGGCACAAACCCCCTCGGTCGACGCGCTGCTCGCGCTCTTTCCTCGCGAGATGGCCCTGGAACGTCTGGAACGTGGAATCGGGAGTTGTTCCCTGTAGCGGCCAAGGCTTGCGAATTTTCTAAATTTGATTAAATAATGTTTCGCTACGGTAGTGATGTATAGTCAATAATTCTTTAAATAGATTTAGAAAATTTTTGGCGATAAATTCATTTCTCATAAATTTGCTCATGATAACGAAATGGAGACAAGCTAAAAATGACTGAAACATCCCATCGGCACACGTTCCCAAAAACGGAATTGGAAGCTGTCGCGCAACCCGGAGTGGATTGCTGGCGCGACGGGGAATTCCTGGTATTGCGACGGGAAGCGGCTTTTTCCGGGGCTTTTGGGGATCCCGATCCTGTCGTTTTTCCCAGGCATTGTTGTGCCAAATGCGGCGGCCCGGTGCTCCTTCCCGCGCGGCGTTACTTCCTGAACTGGTATCCAACCTGGATTTTCATCATCTGGATTTCAGTCTTTTTCCTTTCCTTCGCAATTCTGTCTGCGCTGACATCCCTGCACTTGGAGGGAGCATTGTTCCTTGGCCTGCTCTGTTCCATTTTTGCGCTGGCGGTGAGCGGAGTGATTTTTGGGAACGCTTTCATGACAGATATTTCATTCTGCGTCGATCATCAATGGCGCTGGTGGATGGTGCCTTCCAACTTGGCGATCATGGCGTTGACGATCATGGTGTTGATCGTGGTTTTCGGTCTTGTGTCGTCGGGATATTTTTGGCATGTTTACCCGTATTGGTTGGGCATGCCGGCCATACTTGTCGCTTCGGCAAGGAGCTTGCTCCCGGGGTTTTCCGTAACGAAAACCAACGAGAAATACGTTTATATCAAAGGTTGCGGCGAAGCGTTTTTGGCCTCCTTGCCTCAAATCGGCCGGGAAGAGCACAAAAATGCCTGAAGCCTTCAACCCCTACACACCGCCAACAGCGGATATCCTGCGCACGGCGCAGCCCGGGGCGGATTGCTGGCGCGACGGGAAAACCCTGATGCTGCGGCAGGACGCGGCCTTTCCCGACCGTTGCGCCCAATGCGGCGCTCCGGCCTCTCCTCCTGCGCGGCCCTATCGGCTGCGCTGGTTTCCGCGCTGGATCAGCATCGCCGGAATCCTGCTGTGCCTCCTCTGGTTTGCAGCAATGTTGATTCCGGCGCTCTGGTGGGACATGCGCCGCAGCTCCCTGTTTCTTTCATTGAGCCAGGCTTTGGTGCTGGCCTCGCTGGCGTGGGCTGGCGCCGGGATCATCTTCAGGCGGCGTTTCACCGTGCTTGTTCCGTTCTGCGCCCGCCACCAGCGGCGCTGGCGGATTTACCATGGATGCGCTGCCGTGCTGGCGGCGGCGCTGATCCTGATGATCGGCATCCTGCTCGTGGGCCGGTCCTTGTGGAATTTTTCGTGGGTGCTCCCGGCACTATGGATCATCTTGATCGCGCTCGTGTTCCTGACACGCTTGCGCCCGGTCTTTTCCGCAAGGAAAGCCGACCGGGAATACCTCTGGATCAAGGGGTGCGGCAAGGATTTCCTGGCGAGCCTGCCTGAAGCGGAACGAGAATGAGACATCCAGGCATTGTTCCCCACCCAAAATATGGGCGCATGAAAGCTTTCCTCCCCATTTTTCTTTTCTGCCTGCTGTCCGGCTGCGGCGCCTTGCCTTCCACACCTCCGCGCCCGGACACGGGACTTGCGCGCTTTTACGCTTCGCCGAATTTCGAGCCGCGTCGCGCCAATTTTGTCATCCTGCATCACACCAGCAGCGGCGATCTCACAAGCGCGCTCTCTACCTTGACGCAGCCTTCCTCCGGCGTGAGCAGCCATTATCTGCTTGGACGGGAAGGAGAAATTTTCCAGTTGGTCGCCGAATCGGAACGCGCCTGGCACGCGGGCCTGTCTTTCTGGGGCGGGCAGACGGACATGAATTCGGCCTCGATCGGCATCGAATTGGACAACAACGGCGAGGAAGCCTTTCCGCCAGCGCAAATCGAGGCGCTTCTCAATCTGCTGCGCGACATCCGGCTGCGTCATGCCATCCCGCGCGCCAATTTCCTGGGGCATGCCGATATCGCCCCTTCCCGCAAGAACGATCCCGGCGTCCTGTTTCCCTGGGCCTTGCTGGCGGCGGAAGGCTTTGGCCTGTGGTGCGATCCTCCGCCCAACGCGCAGCGAAGCGAATCATTCATTCCGTCGCCAGCGCCGGATTCCGCTTTCTTCCTCGCCCTCGCCGCGTTCGGCTACGATCCACGGGAACCAAAGGCTGCGCTGTCAGCGTTCAGGCGCCATTTTTATCCCGCTGGCCTGGACGACGAAACAGGAACTCCAGGCGCCGGAGATGCCGCCGTTTTGGAATGTCTTTTGGAACAGAAACGTCTGCCGTAGGCTGCGCATGAGCTTCAAGGCTCATTCTTCGCGTCCGAAAAAATCCGGTTGTGCAAGCAGGGGGGCGGCCCAGGCAGGAGAGGGGTCGAGGCGGGCGATCAGCGGCAGATGCTGCCGCAGGAAGCGGCGCAGGGATTCGCGGCTGGCGGCAGGGGCGGCGGTATCGCGGGCCAGGTCGAGGTGCAGCAGCAACAGGGGGCGGTAACACTTCAGGAAACGGGGAAGCGATGCGGGAGAGGCAGGAGAGGGCGTGGCGAGTTTTCCCACTTCCGAGAGCAGCGCCCCGAAATGCCGTGGATCATCGACCAGGCGGCGGCGTTCCCAGCCCGCAGGCTGCGCGGCGTAGCGGCAGGCATATTTCAAATCGAGGAATGAAAGTTCGCCCGGGACGCCCATCTGCAAGGCCATCAACGCCCGTTCGGCGCGTGGCGTGTTGACGCCGCGCTCGCGCCGCTCCTCGCGTTGACGCAGCAAGGCCAGTTCCATCGACAGGAGTTGCGGTTCCCCCCAGTTTTCGGAATTGGGCCGCCCGCCGAGGCGGTGCGAAAGTTCAGCGGCAAGGCTTTGCAGGGCAGGAGAGGCGTGATGTCCGGGCATGAAGGGGGAAAGTCAAAACGACTTGATAAACCCGCTCAGGTTTTTTCCCGATGCGCGGCCAGTTGCGTCCAGGTGTCGAGCAGGGAATCGGGATTGAGCGAAATCGAGTCGATTCCCCGATCCATCAGCCATGCGGCAAAATCGGGATGGTCCGAAGGTCCCTGGCCGCAGATCCCGATATATTTTCCCTTTCTTTTTGCGGCGGAAATCGCCATTTCGAGAAGCGCCTTGACTGCCGGGTCGCGTTCGTCGAAGAGGGTGGCGACCAGCCCGGAATCGCGGTCCAGGCCGAGGGTGAGTTGGGTGAGGTCGTTCGATCCGATCGAGAAGCCGTCGAAAATGTCGAGGAATTGATCGGCAAGCAGCGCGTTCGAGGGAATTTCGCACATCATGATCAGCCGCAGTCCGTTTTCGCCGCGCTTCAAGCCGTGTCCGGCAAGCAGTTCGACGACCTGCCGCGCCTCGGCAGGAGTGCGCACGAAGGGCGCCATGATTTCGACATTGCTCAATCCCATGGTCTCGCGCACCTTTTTCAGCGCCCGGCATTCGAGCGCGAAGCAATCGCGGAAACTGGGGGCGATGTAGCGCGAAGCGCCACGGAATCCGAGCATCGGGTTTTCTTCTTCCGGTTCGTAGAATTCGCCGCCCAGGAGCTTCCGGTATTCATTCGACTTGAAATCCGAAAGCCGCACGATCACCGGGCGCGGCCAAAAGGCGGCGGCGATGGTGGCGACGCCTTCGCTCAGTTTTTCGACGAAGAATTCAGTCGGAGAAGCGTAGCCTCGGGCGCGGCGTTCGATTTCCGCGCGCTTTCCGGCGGGCAATTGGCTGATTTCGAGAACCGCCTTCGGATGCACGCCGATGATGTTGTTGATGACGAATTCGATACGCGCCAGGCCAACGCCGGCGCTCGGCATTTGCCCAAATTCAAAGGCGCGTTCCGGGTTGCCGACGTTCATCATGATCTTCACCGGGATTTCCGGGAGTACGCGGGGATCGCGCGTGCTGACTTCAAATTCGAGCTTGCCGCGATAGACATGGCCGGTATCTCCCTCGGCGCAGGAGACGGTGACGATTTCGTTTTCATGCAGGGTTTCGGTGGCATCGCCGCAGCCGACAATGGCCGGGATGCCGAGTTCGCGCGCAATGATCGCTGCGTGGCAGGTGCGCCCGCCGCGATTGGTGACGATGGCCGCCGAGCGTTTCATCACCGGCTCCCAGTTGGGATCGGTCATGTCGGCGACGAGCACATCGCCGGGCTGCACCCGCTGCATTTCGCGCGGATCGGAGACGATGCGCACCGGCCCGGTGCCGATTTTTTGCCCGATGGCGCGGCCCGAAGCAATAACCCTGCTATAGGACTTGAGGGTGTATTTCTCCAGGAGTCCTTCGTTTTCACGCGATTTCACCGTTTCCGGGCGGGCTTGCAGGATGTAGAACTTTCCATCGTTGCCATCCTTGCTCCATTCGATATCCATTGGCCTGCCGTAGTGCCGTTCGATGACCAGGGCAGCACGGGCGAGTTCCTCGATCTCCGCATCGCTGATCGAAAAGCGCTGCCGCAAGGCTTCGGGCACATCCCGCACGCGCGTCGATTGGCCTGCTTTCGGATCGGCGGAGAATTCCATCATGAGCAGCTTCGAGCCGAGATTGCGGCGGATTACCGCCTTTTTCCCGGCTTCGAGCATCGGTTTGTGAACATGGAATTCATCGGGGTTGACCGCCCCCTGCACCACGGTTTCACCAAGACCATAGCTGGAGGTGATGAAAACCACGTCGCGAAATCCGGATTCGGTGTCGAGGCTGAACATCACGCCGGAAGCGCCGAGGTCGGAGCGCACCATCCGCTGCACGCCAGCGGAAAGCGCAATATCGGCAGACGCGTAACCCTTGTGGGTGCGGTAGGCAATGGCGCGGTCGTTGTAGAGCGAGGCGAAAACTTCCCGGATCGCGTGCAGCACGTTTTCGATGCCGCAGATGTTGAGAAAGCTTTCCTGCTGCCCGGCGAAGGAAGCGTCCGGCAGGTCTTCCGCCGTGGCGGAGGAACGCACGGCGAAGCTTGCCCCGGCGCCGGATTTTTCCTCAAGCCGGCGGTAATGCTCGCGGAGCTCCTCTTCCAGCCGGGCGGGGAAGGGCGTTTCGATGATCCATTGGCGGATGGCCGCACCCGTGGCGGAAAGCGCGGCGAGATCCTCGACATCGAGCAGGGCGAGCGCGGCGTCGATTTTTTCCTTCAGGCCACGGTGCGCCAGGAATTCGCGGTAGGCCAGCGCCGTGGTCGCAAAACCGCCGGGCACACGCACCCCCAGGTGCGATAGCTGGCCGATTATTTCACCGAGAGAAGCGTTCTTGCCGCCCACTTTCTCCACGTCGCTCATGCGCAGTCGGTCGAAGTCGATTACATGCTTGCTCATCAATAAATCCCGAAAATCAATGGCTTTGCTTGCGAGGGTCTTCGCGCCGGGCTTCTTCGCGCTGCTCGCGCAGGTGCTCCCGGACTCGCCAGCGTTTATGTACCCGGTATTCTTCCAGCTTGCGGAAGATCCAGGTTCGCGGCGGCTCGATGCCGGTGCGGATGAAGGCAAGCGGGGTCGGCGCGAAGAGGTGGCGTTTCTGGATGGACTCGATGCCTTTTTGCCCCGCAAAAAGAATCCTGTCTCCCGATTGCAGGAGCATGTCGGGCGAGGGCAGCGTAATTTCCTGTTTCTTGCGGATCAAAAGGAGCGCCACGGCACGCAAGGGTTGCGAGGGCGAGTGTGGATACACCAGCAATTCGCCCAGCGTCAGCGGGTGTTGTGGATCGAAGGCGAAGGCTTCGCGCAGGCCGGGATAGGCGGAGAGGCAATTGAAGGCCCACAGGAAAGGCACGAAATTGTCGACCTGGGATTCGAGCAGGGTGGCGGTTCGCCGCGCCAGGTCGCCGCTTTCGTCGTCGCGGATCAATTGCACAAAACGGGTAAGCAGCGGCGAGGTAATCAGTTGGCGCACCTCGCGTGAAATGATGTACGACTGAATGAAGCGCAGATTGGCGCTCGCAGCTTCGATCAGGCTGGCGTTGGAAGCATGGGTCTGGCGGATCGCGACGAAAAGCTTTGGGTTGATCGCGCGCGCGCGCATCACGGCAGCAAGATTGACCGAATCGCGGTCGGTGCAGGAAACAAAACCGACGGCGCGTTCGATTCCCGCTTCACGCAGGGACTCATGGCTGTAACTGCGTTTCAGCAGCAGCGGCTCTTCCTTGAGGGTAGGGTTATTGTCGATCGCAGTCCAGGTTGCGCCTGCCCTAGAAAGCGCCTCCGCCACATAGTGACCGAATCGGCCAAAGCCGCAAATCACCCAGTGTCCCATCGGCAGACCAAGAATGTCCGGGCGCAAGGATCCGGGCAGGCCGGTGAGCCAGCTTTCGATGCGCAGCTTTTCCGGAGATCCCAAATCCTGTCCAATGTTCCAGGCGAAGGTTTCAAAAGGGTTGACCGTTTCGATGCGGGAAAACAATTCGAGATTTTCCGCTGCCATGTCCGTACGTGCGCGGGCAATGATGCGCAGCCCCGGATTCAGGGTGGCGGCGCCGATGGCGACTGCCTGCGTCGTATCGTCGTCGCCGGCGAGCACGACCATTGCCTGGCACTGGCGGTGCGTCAGTCCCGCGTCGACCAGCACATCCGGCAGGCGTCCATCGGCTTCCAGCACGAGCGGCGGGGTGGCGTATTCCTCGGTTTCGATGAGCCCCGCGTTCTCCTCGCTCTTTTCCACGATCACCATGCGGTGCTCAAGACGGTCGAGCATCCGCACCAGGGTCTTGCCGCTTTGGCCGTAGCCAACGATCAGGATGAAGGGTTCGGTCTGGCGCCGCACCGAGAGCGCGAAACGGTTGCGCATGAAGGCGATGCGCAGCCCGGAATCTCTTGTCATGTGAAAGATGATGGTCAGCAGGTAGGCCCAGATGATCGCCGAAACATAGACCGAGAAAATGACCCAGATGCGCTGCATTTCGGAAAAGGCGGACGGGATATCGCTGAAGCCCAGCGTCGTCGCCATGATGCTGGAGACGTAGAAAGCATGGAAATAGCCCATCATTACCTGATTTCCATGCCCGTCGGTTCCGGGAATATTGGCCAGCCCGAAAGTCGAGATCGCAACGCTGACAATGGCCAGGATCAGCGGCCGCCGCAAGCGCCGCAGCACCAGAAAGAAATTTTCGCTCATGGCGCCGTTCAGCGCGATTGGCGCAGGGTTTCGCCAATCAGGAGAATCACGGAAAAGAGATTGGCAAGCAGCGCGCCGCCCGAGAGCGAAACAATGGTCGCCATCGTCGGCACATCCATGGCTTGCTGCTGCATGTGGATGTGCCACATCCAGACAAAGGATGCGCCAATCAGTTGCAGCAGGGCGACCAGGCTCGTCGAGAGATGGATCGCGCCCAGATGCGTGCGGTCGCCGAATTTGAGGACGACGACAATCAGATTGACCAGCAGCGCCGCAAACAACTCGGTGGAGTTATGAACCTGCAAACTCTCGTGATCCCCGGAAAAAAATCCGTAATTCAGCGTGCAGGCAAGAATGATGAAGAAACTGAAGACAACTTTTTCGAGATTCAATTGGAGCCTCCACCGGCTTATTGGACAAACTTCTATGATACTCCCGGCAAGGAGGCCGCTTCTCAAAACGAATCTGGAGATTTGTGCCCGCGAGAGGATCAAGGACGATGAAAACAACGCGTATCGGGCTTGCACTCTATTCGCTTGTGATGTGTGGATCGCAAGACCTGCGAGCCATCGGCGCGGGATGGCTCGCAGCCTCGGAGGGAACCGTCACGCAAGGCGCAGCTTGAGCGCGGCGCTACGCAAGCCAAGGGGCCGGCGCAGGCGCGCGCATTCGTTCGGCCTCACCGCTTGCACGGGCATCTGCCCTGCAGGCAAGGCCCGCAGACGTAGGTGCTGATCGAGCGGGGGGCGTCTTTTTTGTAGGCGGCGAACGGGATGCCGTCCGGCACGGTCAGCGCGATGTAGTCGGACTTGTCCGCGTTGATCGCGTTTTCCAGGTGCGCCACGTCCGCCGCAGTTTCCGGCTGGCGCGCGTCAACGCCGGCCAGCGCGGCCTGGGTGACCTGGCGGCTGCCGTTGCGCGTGAGTTGCAGGATGGCCTGACGGCCATTGGGGCTGCTGACGAGATAGCGGTCGGGGTTGCCGCGCGCGGCGCTGATTTCCAGCGGGGCCGCGAGGTCGCCGCCCGGCGCCGCCAGCGGCGCGGCGATGTCGCCGGTTTTCAGGTTCAGGCTGTCCAAGTCGAGCACCCACACCTGGCCGCTGGCCGCCGCGCCGCCCTCTGGCGGCCCGGACACGGCCATGACCAGCGTGCGCCCGTCGGCGCCCATGTCCATGCCGTCCACGCGCAGGGGCGCGGCGGCCGGGCGGGGCAGTTTCAGGGCGATGGGGTCGCGGTGGTAGCGGCTGCTTTGCGAGGTGCTGAACATCGCCAGCAGCCTGAAACCGCCCGCGCCCGCAGGGCCGTCGCCTTGGCCGATGAACAGCAGGTTGTCCGTGGCCAACAGGCTGGTGATGGGGCCGCCGCCGGCAATGGCGATGGTGTCGATGCGCTTGAGGCTCACCATGTCGATGGCGTAAACCACTCCCGCGCCGGCCACGTACAGCGCGCCGCCGGGGGCTGGCGAGAGGGCCAGGGGCTGCGCCTTGGCTGCCGCCAGGCAGCCGTCCGGCGGCGGCCCGTCCAGCAGTTGGACTTCGCCCACGACCTTGTTTCCGCGCGTGAATTGCACGCCGGCGCAGGTGAGGGCGGCGATCAGGGCGGGCGCGGATTTCGTGAATTCCAGGCGCACGATGTCGTTGCCGAATTCCAGCGCATCCTCCCGCGCGCCGATGGTGCGGCGAAGTTCCCCGCTGTTGTCGATACCCTTGAGGGAAATCTGGCGTGTCAGTTGCCAGCGCGTATCGGCCAGCGCCAGATCTGGCGGCGGCGTGATGCGGAGGGTGTCGCCCACAGTGGCGCCGTCAAAGCGGGCAATCTCGCGTTTTCCGCCGTCGCTCAACGATGACACCGTGCGCACCACCACGGTGCCGGGAAGACGGCCAGGGTCATCGGGAATCAGTTTGATGTTGACCGTGCCGCTGGCTTCGTCGTAGCTGACGGCATCGGGCGCCTTGGCGAATTTTGGGTGGCGCACCTTGCCCCAAGGGCGCACGATGGCGGGCAGTTGGCGGCTGACATTGAGCGCGAGGCTCTCGCCAGTCGAGCCGGGCGACAGCGCGATGCGGGCGAATTGCGCCACCTCGAAGTGGTAGCTTCCCGCGCGCAAATCGGACGCCGCCGTGGCGAGCGCGCCCAGCGTTTCGGAGTTGATGAGCGCGCCCGTCATTCCGCCCGCCAGCGACAGGTTCATTGCGCCAAAATCCAGCCAGTCGCCCCGTTCGATGACCACGCTCATCAGCTTGCCCGCCACGCCCGGCGCGCGGCGCATCACCACATAGTCGCCCGGCCAGGTCACGCCGCCGTACAGCGCGCCGACGTTGTAGGATTGGGAAGAGCGGAAAGAGATGCCATCAGGCAAATTCAGCCCCTCGCCCGGCAGGCTGGCCGTGCGGGCCACGCCATCGGCGCCGACGATGCCGCTGTCCACCAGCCACCAGGTATCCCGGCTGCCGCCGCCTTCAACCATGACGCGGCCCTTGCGCAGAAAGAGCGCTTCATCGCCGGGCTGGGCGGCGATGCCGTCTTGCACGGGAACGGCCAGTTGCAGCGGCGCGGCGCTGGGCTGCTCGCCCGCGTCCAGATGAAAAGCGCCCAGCGCTTGCAGCACGCCTGGGGCCGGCGCGGCCAGGCCGGCCACGCGCTCCAG
>WQZF01000050.1 GCA_009780885.1 Betaproteobacteria bacterium
CGACAGGTTGTCCAGGCTGTAGCCCAGCACGTACATCACGGCGGCGGAACCCAGGATCGCCAGCGGTATGGTGACGCTGGGAATCAGCGTGGCGGGCACGTTGCGCAGGAACACGAAGATCACGCCGACCACCAGCACGATCGACAGTACCAGCGTGAACTCCACGTCCTTGACCGAGGCGCGGATGGTCTGCGTGCGGTCCATGGCCACCGAGACCGCCACGCTCGGCGGAATCGCCGCTTGCAGCCTGGGCAGCGCGGCCTTGATGCTGTCTACGGTGTCGATCACGTTGGCGCCGGGCATCTTGAAAATCGCCAGCATGATGGCGCGCCCGTTGCTGATGGTGGTGTCCGGCGGCGCCGCCGCGCCAGTGCCGCCCCAGGCGGCGATCTTGCTGTTTTCCGGCCCGTCGACGGCGATGCCGATGTCGCGAACGCGGATGGGGGCGCCGTTTTTCCACGCCAGCACCGTGTCGTTCCATGGCGCGGCGTTGAGCAACTGGTCGTTGGTATAGACGTTGAACGCCTGCCGCGCGCCGTCGATGGTGCCCGTGGGCGCGCTGACGGTGGTGTTGACGATCGCGCCCCGAATATCCTCCAGGCTCAGCCCCACCGCCTTGAGTTTGGCCGGGTCTGCCTGGATGCGCACAGCGGGTTTTTGCTGGCCCTGCACGTTGACCAGCCCCACCCCGTTGATGCGTGAAATCTGCTGCGCCAGCACGTTGTCGGCGTAGTCGCTCGCCTGCGTGAGCGGCAGCACCTCGGACTGCACCATCAGAATCAGTATCGGCGCGTCGGCGGGGTTGATCTTGCGGAAACTCGGCGGACTCGGCAGATTCTTGGGCAACTGGCCGGAAGCCGCGTTGATGGCCGATTGCACGTCCAGCGCCGCGCCGTCGATGTTGCGGTTCAGGTCGAACTCCAGCGTGATCTGCGTGTAGCCGAGCGAACTGCTGGAGGTCATCTGCGTCAGGCCCGGAATCAGCGAAAACTGCCGCTCCAGCGGCTGCGCCACGGTGGCCGCCATCGTCTCCGGACTCGCGCCGGGCAGGCGGCCCGACACCTGGATGGTCGGAAAGTCCACCTGCGGCAGCGGCGCTACCGGCAGCAGCGGCCAGGCCACCAGGCCGATCAGCATCAGCGCGATGGCCAAGAGCGTGGTGCCGATCGGGCGATGGATGAAAGGCGCTGAAATGCTCACTCGGATTTCTCCCGCGCGGCAGGCGATGCCGGCGCTGGCGCTCCCGCCGCAGGCATCTCGACGATATGCGCCCCCGGCGTCAGCCGATACTGTCCGTCAAGGACCACGCGCTCGCCTTCGCTCAAGCCGCGCGTCACCACCGCCAGGCTGCCATCGTCGTCGGCGACTTCCAGCGGCTGCACGCGCACCGTGTCGCCGGGATCGACGACGTAGGCGAACAGGCCGTTCTGGCCGCGCTGCACCACCGCCGAGGGCACGGTCAATGCCTTCGTGCGCTCGCCCAGCACCACGCGCGCGTTTACCGACTGTCCCGGCCAGAGCTTGTGCTCGGGGTTGGGAAAGTGCGCTTTCAGCGCGATGGTGCCGGTACTGGCGTCGATCTGGTTGTTCAGCAGCACCAGCTTGCCGCTGGCGAGCATTTCGCGGCTGTCGCGATCCAGCGCCTGCACCTTCAGCGGCGCGGCGCTGCTGCGCACGGCCTGGTTGACGGCCTGGAAGGTGTTTTCGGGCAGCGTGAACTGCACCGCAATCGGGTCGATCTGATTGATGAGCACCAGCCCGCCGGAATCGGCGGAATGGACAATGTTGCCGGGATCGACCAGCCGCGCGCCCGTGCGGCCCGCAATCGGCGCTGCGATGGTCGTATAGCTCAGGTTCACGCGCGCCAGTTCGATCTGCGCATCGTCATTCTGGATCGCCGCCTGCAATTGCTGCACCAGCGCGCGCTGGGTATCCAGGGTCTGCTGCGTGGTGGCCTCTTCCTTGATGAGTTCGCTGTAGCGCGCCAAATCGGCGCGGGCGTTGGCGAGCAGGGCCTCGTCCCTCGCCTTTTGCGCCACGATCTGGTCAAGCTGGGCCCGGAAGCTGCGGGGGTCGATCTGCGCCAGAAACTGGCCTGCATTGACGTCCTGCCCTTCCCTGAACGCAACGCGGTCGAGTTGTCCATCGACGCGCGTGCGCACCGTCACCGACATGACCGGCAGCACGTTGCCGATGCCGCCCAGGGTAATGGGCACGGCCTGCGTCTTCGCCTTCGCCGTGCGCACCGGCGCCGGCGGCGCGGCGCGCAAGGGCTGCGCCGGTTTGAAGAACAGGATCTTGACGCCCCAACCAAGCGCCAGCAGCATCAGGAGAATGATCCCCCAGCGCAGCGGGTGCGCCCGGGTTTGAGGGGAAGTAGCTTGCGCATCCATGGCATGCGTTATTCGGAAGTGGAAGAAGAAGAGAAAGCCTGGGCGGTTTGCGCGTCCAATTCATCGGAACTCCAGCCGCCGCCCACCGCCTTGATGAGCGCCACGCTGGCGGCGAATTCACGCGCCCGCAATTGCAGCACTGCCCGGTCGGCCGCAAGCGATTGCGCCTGCGCCGTCGCCACCGAGGTATAAAGTCCCGTGCCGGCGCGGTACTGTGCCAGATACACCTGCTCGGCCACATGTGCGGCCCGCGCAGCTTCTTCCTGCGCGACACGCTCGACGGCCAATTCGCCGAGCGCGGCCAGGTTGTCCTCGACCTCCTGGAAGCCGCCCAACACCGTTTGCCGGTAACTGGCTGCCGCCGCGTCCAGCGCGGCGCGCGCCTGCTCGACCTGGGCGCTGCGCGCGCCGCCGTCGAAAAGCGTTGCCGCCAGCGCCGCGCCCAAGGCCCAAACCCGGCCTGGCGTCAGGAACCACGGCCCAAAGCCGCTGCCCTGATACCCGCCGCTGGCGCCCAAAATCAGGTTGGGGTAATACGCCGCCTGGGCTACGCCGATTTGTGCGTTGGCCGCCGCCACGCGCCGCTCGGCGCCCGCAATGTCGGGGCGGCGTTCCAGGAGTTGCGAGGGCAACCCCGCCGGCGTCGCGGGCAGCACAACTTGCCAGTGCGCATCGAGCGGCAGGGCGGGCAGCGAAAACGCACCCGGCGTCTTCCCCAGCAAGACCGCCAGCGCGTGTTCGAGTTGGCGGCGCGTCAATTCCAGATCGACAGCCTGCGCCTGCGCCGCCGCCAGCGTGTTCTGCGCCAGCGCGACATCGCCTGCCGTCACGACCCCTGCGCGGTACTGCGCCTGCGTCAGCGCCAGCGCCTTGCGGTAGCCCTCGATGGTGCGCGCATACAGAGCCAACTGCTGGTCATCGAGCCGCAATTGGATGTAGTCATCGACCACCGCTGCCTGCACCGCCAGTTGCGCGGCGGCCAGATCGGCGGCGCGGGCCTGTGCGCTGTCATCCGCCGCTTCCACCTGACGCCGGACGCCGCCCCACAAATCCGGCTCCCACGAGGCTTGCAACGACCAGGCATGGCTGTTGCCTTCCGAAATTATTCCGTTGCTGATGCTGCGGCCCCGGTTGCCCGACGCGTTCAGCCCCACCGTCGGAAAGAACGCAGCCCTTGCGCCCTGCACCGCCGCCTGCGCCTGCCGGTATTGCGCTTCGGCCTGGGCCAGCGTTGGATTGGCCTGGTTGGCTTCTTCCACCAGCGCGTCCAGTTGCGGATCCCCGTAGACTCTCCACCAGCCGGATCGCGCGTCGATTTCGGCGGGCGCCGCCGGTTGCCACTGGCCGCTTTCCTTGAAGGCGGGCAGATCCGTGCCGGGCGGCGGTGCGGGGCGCGCATAATCCGGCCCGACGGCACAGCCGGCAAGCAGCGCGGCAGCAGCCAGCGCCACGGCCAGACCGGGCGAGCGCAGACGCGGCCTCGGACAACGCCGCAATTTGGACGCGAAAGAAAACGAAAGGGGCATGGTCGCTCGGGCAAACAGGAAAGCGGGTATTGGTGACCAAAGGCAGGGCCAGCGTCGGAGTCCGGCGAAATTATCAGCAGGAGAAGCCAATGCAACCGCCGCGAGAGGAGATTCCCGGCGCTGCTCGATCAATTTGATATTAGAAAACCCTTATTTCATTAATATCGTTTTTCAAAGCTGGCCGATGATGATCCCATCGGAAACTTCATGGCTATGTATTTTATAGGCCCGAACTACAAAACCATAGTCCCTTCGTGTCGTAAATTTTTGATTTATCCGGTATTTTCGGAAGAATATGTCGGGCGCTCCGGAGAGATGGGAGCTTGATGATTGCGACACCCGCGCAGACCCGCAGCTTCAGGGGTGCTGCGCTACAATCGGCGCCTTATGCTGGTACTGGGTATCGAATCTTCCTGTGACGAAACCGGGGTTGCGCTTTACGACAGCGAGCGCGGCCTGCGCGCTCATGCCCTCTATTCCCAAGCGGCAATGCACGCCGAATACGGAGGCGTGGTGCCGGAACTGGCCTCCCGCGACCATATCCGCCGTCTGGCGCCGCTGCTGCGCGCGGTGCTGGAACAGGCGCAAGCGGATGCCGGGTCGATCGACGCCGTTGCCTATACCCAAGGCCCCGGCCTTGCCGGGGCCCTGCTCGTCGGCGCTTCCTTTGCCGAGGGGCTGGCGATGGCGCTTGGGATTCCCACCTTGCCCCTGCATCATCTCGAAGGGCATTTACTCTCGCCGCTGCTCTGCGCCGATCCTCCCGCCTTTCCCTTTGTCGCCTTGCTGGTTTCCGGCGGACATACGCAATTGATGCGTGTTGCCGGGGTCGGCGATTATGAATTGCTCGGCGAAACGCTGGACGACGCCGCAGGCGAAGCCTTTGATAAAAGCGCCAAGCTGCTCGGACTTGATTATCCCGGAGGCCCCTTGCTCGCGCGGCTGGCCGATCATGGCAACGCGGAGGTTTTTTCCCTGCCGCGCCCCTTGCTGCATTCCGGCGACTTCAATTTCAGTTTCTCCGGACTGAAGACGGCGGTGCGCACCGTCGTGGAGCGCCTTGCTCCCTCCGCCCCGGATGAAGCATGGAAAGACGATTTGGCTTCCGCGACGCAGGCGAGCATCGTCGAAGTATTGACGCACAAGGCGCTTGCCGCGACCCGCGCGGCGGGCCTCCAGCGGCTGGTCGTCGCCGGAGGCGTCGGCGCGAACCGCGAACTGCGCCGCGTGCTCGGCGCGAACACGGCGCGGCAGGGAATACGGGTCTTTTATCCGGAGCTGGAATTCTGCACCGACAACGGGGCGATGATCGCCTTTGCCGGAGCCTTGCGCCTGATGGCCGGAACGACGCCGAAACCCCCCGGCGCTTTCGCGGTACAGCCGCGCTGGCCGCTCTCGGCGGTTTCGCAACCCGTCGCGGCAAAAGGCCCACCATGAACAACTTTTCCAGCGCCCCCGGCAGCCGTGTGCCGCAACTTCCGACGCCCGCCTTTTTGCTGCTGGTCTTGGCTTGGCTCATTCCCGGACTGGTCGGACACGAACCCTGGAAGCCGGACGAAGCCTATACCTTCGGGCTGATTGCCCATATCGCCGCCACCGGCGACTGGATCGTGCCGACGCTGGCAGGCGAGCCTTTCATGGAAAAACCGCCGCTTTTTTTCATTTCGGCGGCCTTGTTCATGAAATGCTTCTCCGGGCTGCTGCCGGCGCACGACGCGGCGCGGCTGGCCGCCGGACTCTGGATGGCGCTGGCCTTTCTCGCGGTCGGCATGAGCGCCCGGCAGATTTTCGGCAAGGGAAACGGGCGTTGGGCGGTGCTCGTGCTTCTGGGCTGCCTCGGCTTGACGCTGCGCGCGCACCAGATGATTACCGATACCGCGCTCTTTGCCGGTTTCGCCTGGGGACTCTGCGGATTGAGCTTCGCGCTGCGGCGTCCCCTGTTGGGCGGCCTCATGCTGGGCGCAGGCGGAAGCATTGCCTTTCTCTCCAAGGGACTCCTCGGCCCCGGCTGTCTCGGGCTTGCCGCAATCCTGCTGCCGATTCTGTTCCGCGACTATCGCAACCGGCGCTTCATGCAGACATTGCTGCTCGCCTTGGCGCTCGGAGCGCCCCTGCCGCTGCTTTGGATGGCCCACTTATATGAGCGCGATCCCGGCCTGTTCCACACCTGGTTTTTCGTCAACAACTTCGGGCGATTCAGCGGCACGGCGCAACTGGGGCCGACGGCGGGGCGGCTGTTCTACCTGAAAACCCTGCCCTGGCATTCCTTGCCCGCGCTGCCGCTGGCCCTGCTGGGCGCATGGCAAGTCTGGCGTGGTCGGGTGCGGCTCGACATCCCGCGCCTGGCCCCGGCCTTTCTGATTTTTCTGGTGACCTCGCTGATCCTCGCCACCTCTGCGGACGCCCGCGAACTCTACATGATGCCGCTGCTTGTTCCGCTGGCGGTGTTGGCGCTGACGGGAATACAAGCACACGATCCGAATAAAGTCTGGGCGGGACTCTCGATTGCCCTTGGCGGACTGGCGCTGGCGCATCTGCTCCTATTGACGCTCGGCGGGCTGGCCCTGGCGACGGGAACGCCGCAAGCGCTCACGACCTTGCTGACACGCCGCCTGTTCGAGGGCTGGATTCCGGAATGGCACAGCATCGTCTGGGCAGCGTTTGCGCTCCTGATCCTGCTCATCGCCGCGCTGTGGCGGCGCGTGCCGCGCGCCACGCCGCAAGGCTTCGTCTGGCGCTGGGCGCTGCTGATCGTATTGACTTGGAGCGGATTGGCGACCCTGTGGCTTCCGGCGCTCGACCACAGCAAACGCTACCGCGAAGTTTTCAGCGAACTGAAACCCTTTCTGCAACAGGCGACGGCGCAAAACGAATGCGTCGCCAGCTTTGCCCTTGGAGAGCCGCAACGCGCGATGCTGGAGTATTACGCCCAATTCCGCACCCAACGGCTCGAAGTCTCCGACGCCGCGTTGTCCTGCCGCTGGCTGTTGGTGCAAAGCCTGAACAACCGGCTTCCGGAAGCGCTCAGGGAGGTTCAGCCAGTGTTCAGTACCAGCAGGCCCGGGGATCAGCGGGAGCGGTTTTCTTTGTATTATTTTTCGCAGGGTGTCGGTCAAATCTGGGCGCAAGGCGAGACTACCGGGAAGGAGTAAATTTTCTAAATTTGTTTAAATAATATTTCGCTGCCATAGAAAATTTAAGCACAAAATTATTTAAACAAATTTAGAAAATTATGCCAAAATTTTAAAATAGCATCATCGCTGAATGTAACTACAAACAGAGCTATAATTGGGGTGCAAATGGAATTTGAATGGGACGCAGCCAAAGCCGAGATCAACAAAGCCAAGCACGGCGTGAGCTTCAGCCTTGCGGCGCGGGCCTTGTTCGATCAGCACCGCGTCGAGATATACGACGGGCGGGAAGACTATGGCGAAGACCGATGGGCAACGATCGGCTACGCCGACCCTGCTTTGTTGTACGTGGTTTATACGGTTCGGGATGACGACACCATCCGCCTGATTTCAGCGAGAAAGGCCAATGAAAAAGAGCGAAAGCAATATCGTCAAGCTAACTCTTGACCCCAATAACCTTCCCCCATTGACGGCGGAAGAACGTGCCGAACTTGAAGCTGTCGCTGCCATGCCTGACGATCAGATCGACTACAGCGACGCGCCATTTCTGCCGGGTGCCGTTTGGGCAAAGGCGGTTGATTTGCCGAGCACGAAGCGGCAAATCACGCTGCGTATTGATGCCGATGTTCTGGATTTTTTCCGGAACACCGGCAGGCGTTATCAAACGCGCATCAATGCTGTGCTGCGCTCCTACGTGGAGGCACACAGGAAAGCGCGCGGATAGGCACGCCGAAGAGTTATTTTTCTAAATTTACTTAAAGAATATTCCGCTACAGTAGTGAGTCACAACCAATAATTAAAACAGTAATTTAGAAAATCCGCCTTCAAAACAACCCCCAACCCCGTCCTATCCCGCAGTTTCCACCACCCCCAACCTCCGGCAGATTTCCAGCACCAGCGTCGCCTGATTCATCGAATAAAAATGCAGTCCCGGGGCGCCGCCGGCGCGCAGGCGGTCGCAGAGGGCGGTGACGATATCGAGGCCGAAGGCGCGGATGGAGGCGGTGTCGTCGCCGAAGCTCTCGAATTTGCGGCGGATCCAGCGCGGGATTTCTGCGCCACAGTTGTCGGAAAAACGCGCGAGACGGGAAAAGTTGGAGATCGGCATGATACCGGGGACGATGGGGATCGTGATGCCGGAAGCCCGCGTCTGCTCGACGAAATGGAAATAGGCGTCGGCATTGAAAAAATACTGCGTGATTGCCCTGTCCGCGCCGGCCCGGACTTTTCCGGCGAAGGCGGCGAGGTCGTCCTGCGGCGTTCTCGCCTGCGGATGCCATTCCGGGTAGGCGGCGACTTCGATATGGAAGGCGCGGCCCGTTTCGGCGCGGATGAACGCGACGAGTTCATTGGCGTAGCGGAATTCGCCGGCGTCGGCGGTGCCGGAGGGCAGATCGCCGCGCAAGGCGACGATGCGGCGCACGCCGTCGCGCTGGAGTTCTTCAAGGATGGCGCGGATGCCGGCGCGCGTCGAACCGATGCAGGAAAGGTGCGAGGCGGCCTCGAAGCCTTCGTCGGCGATTTCGCGCACGATGGCAAAGGTGCGCGCCTGGGTCGAGCCGCCGGCGCCGTAGGTGACGGAAAAGAATTCCGGAGAGAGCGCCGCCAGTTGCGCGCGCACGGCCTTCAGTTTGACGACGCCTTCCTGGGTTTGCGGGGGGAAGAATTCGATCGAAATGGGAAAGATCGGGGGAGACATGATGGTCAGTGGATGAATGAACGGTGCGCCGGATCAATAACGATAATGTTCGGTTTTGTACGGCCCTTCGACCGGCACGCCGATATAGGCGGCCTGTTGGGGCGTCAGCGCCGTCAGGCGGGCGTTGAGGCGCTTCAGTTGCAGGCGCGCCACCTTTTCGTCGAGGTGCTTGGGCAGGGTGTAGACGCCGACCGGATAGGCCGCCGTGCGGCTGAAGAGTTCGATCTGGGCAATCGTCTGGTTGGCGAAGGAGGAACTCATGACGTAGCTCGGATGCCCGGTGCCGCAGCCGAGATTCACCAGCCGCCCCTTGGCGAGCAGGATGATTCTCTTGCCGTCGGGGAAGATGATGTGATCGACCTGCGGCTTGATTTCTTCCCAGCGGTACTGTTCAAGGCTGGCAACGTCGATTTCGTTGTCGAAGTGGCCGATGTTGCAGACGATTGCCTGATCCTTCATCGCCGCCATGTGCTTGTGCGTGATGACGTGATAATTCCCGGTGGCGGTCACGAAAATGTCGGCCTGGCTGCACGCCTCCTCCATCGTCACGACGCGGTAGCCTTCCATCGAGGCTTGCAGCGCGCAGATCGGGTCGATTTCGGTCACCCAGACCTGCGCCGAAAGCGCGCGCAGCGCCTGCGCCGAACCCTTGCCGACATCGCCGTAGCCGCAGACGACGGCGATCTTGCCGGCGACCATCACATCGGTGGCGCGCTTGATGCCGTCCACCAGCGATTCGCGGCAG
This sequence comes from Betaproteobacteria bacterium, assembly GCA_009780885.1. GTDB lineage: Bacteria > Pseudomonadota > Gammaproteobacteria > Burkholderiales > Rhodocyclaceae > WQZF01. The sequence continues at coordinate 9,495 of WQZF01000050.1, forward strand.
CCGTAGAGATTGTCGAACTTGGATTTGGTCACCGAATCGTTGACGTTGATCGCCGGGAATTTCAATTCGCCTTTCTGGTGCATCTGATACAGGCGATGCACGCCGGTCGTCGTCTCCTCGGTGACGCCACGGATCTGATCCGCCCGTTGCGAATACCAGCGCGCATTTTTCGCCAGACGCCCCTTGATCGCGGCAAAGAGTGCAACCTCTTCCTCGCTGCCGGGGTTTTCCAGCACTTTCAGGTCTTTTTCGGCGCGCGCGCCCAAATGCAGAAGCAGGGTCGCGTCGCCGCCGTCGTCGAGAATCATGTTCGAGAAGCCGCCATCGGGCCACTCGAAAATGCGGTGCGTGTATTCCCAGTATTCCTCCAGCGTCTCGCCCTTTTTTGCAAACACCGGCGTGCCTTTTTCGGCAATCGCGGCGGCGGCGTGATCCTGGGTCGAAAAGATATTGCACGAGGCCCAGCGCACTTTTGCGCCGAGCGCTTCCAGCGTCTCGATCAGCACTGCGGTCTGGATCGTCATGTGCAGCGAGCCGGAAATGCGCGCGCCAGCAAGCGGCTTCAAAGCCTGGTATTCCTCGCGGATCGCCATCAGGCCGGGCATTTCGGTTTCGGCAATGGCGATTTCACGGCGGCCCCACGCGGCAAGCGAGAGATCGGCGACGAGGAAATCCTGGGATGTGGCGGATGTGGTCACAGTGTTCATGGAACGACTCCTTGGAGTGACCGGGGAAAGCAGCGCGGAAAAAACGATTTGCGGGCGGACGGAACGGCCTGGCGCTTTCCCTCCCCGGAGGGGTTTTCGGGTAGCGCCGTTGAAACAACGAGCCTGGGACCGGAACTGGTCTTGCAGCGCCTCTCGGGAAGAACTGCGAATTATAGACGGCAACAAAGGAAAGTGAGAGCGCCTTCACACTTCCAACTGCGCAAACTGCAACTTGTACAACTGCGCGTAAGCTCCGCCTTTTTGCAGCAGTTCTTCGTGCCTGCCGACTTCGACGAGCTTGCCGTGCGCGAGGACGGCGATGCGGTCGGCGTTTTCGATCGTCGAGAGGCGGTGCGCGATGACCAGCGTGGTGCGGTTGCTCATCAGGCTCTCCAGCGCGGCCTGGACGAGACGCTCGGATTCGTTGTCGAGCGCCGAAGTCGCTTCGTCGAGGATCAGCACCGGCGCATCCTTCAGGATCGCGCGAGCGATGGCCAGCCGTTGCCGTTGTCCGCCGGAGAGGCGGACGCCGTTTTCGCCGATCAGGGTGTCGAAGCCCTGCGGCAGCGCGCGGATGAAATCGAGCGCGTTGGCCGCTTTCGCGGCGCGTTCGATTTCCTCGCGCGGCAGATCGGGAGAACTGCCGTAGGCAATATTGGCCGCCACGGTATCGTCGAAGAGAAGCACATCCTGGCTGACGTAGGCGATATTGTGGCGCAGCGATTCCAGCGTCAGGCTTTCGATGTCGTGCCCGTCCAGACGCACCGTTCCGGCACTTGGCGAGAAAAAGCGCGGCAAGAGCGCAGCCAGCGTCGATTTTCCGCCGCCGGAAGGCCCGACCAGCGCCAATGTGCCGCCCGCTTCGATTGCGAGCGTGAGGCCGTCGAGCGCGTTGCGTTCGCTCTCGGGGTAGCGGAAGCACAGCTCCGAGAATTCGATATTGCCGCGCGCGGCGCCGAGTTCGACCGTGCCCCGGTCGGGTTCCGGGGGCTCGTCGAGCAACTGGAAAACGCTTTCCGCCGCCGCCAGTCCGCGTTGCAGGGGGCCATTCAGATCGGAAAGATGTTTCAAGGGCGCCAGCATCATCAGCATCGCCGTCACGAAAGAGACGAAGCCGCCGACTGTGGTTTTTCCTTCGACCGATTGCAGGAGGGCCATATAAACGATCGCCGCCACCGCCAGCGCGGCGAAGAATTGCACCAGCGGCGTTCCCGCCGCCGCCGCAATGGCCTGGCGCATGTTCTGCTGGCGCAGGGTCTTGCTCGATTTGAGAAAGCGCCGCGTCTCCCGCTCCTCGCCGCCGAAAATCTTGATGATGCGGTTGCAATACGCGGTTTCCTGGAGGATCTTGACCATCGCCGCAGTATCCGTCTGGGCGGCGCGGCTGGCCCGGCGCAAACGCCCGGAAAAGGAACGGATGACCAGCGCGATGCACGGGATCATCGCAAAGCAGATCAAGGTCAATTGCCAGTTGAGCCAGAACAGCACGATCAGGAGGCCCAGGACGGTCAGGCTGTCCTTCATCAGCGTCACGACGACGCTGGTCGCAGCGGAGGCGACGTTCTGCACGTCGTAGGCGATTTTCGTCAACGGAATGCTGGAAGCATGGCGCTGGAAATAGGCGACCGGCAAATGCACGAGACGCTCGTACATCTCGTTGCGAATATCCATGATCACGCGGTTGGCGACCCAGGCGAAACCGTAGGAAGAAAAATAATTGAAGCCGCCGCGCACGATGAAAATCCCGATGATCGCCAGCGGGATCAGGATCGGCTGCGAGAAACCCTGCCCGCCGCCGAAGCCCCGATCGAGAAAGGGCTGCATCAACGCCGCAAAGATCGGCTCGGTGCTTGCCATGATCGCCGTGGCGACGAGCGAAGCCGCAATGGCTTTCCAGTACGGGCGCGAATAACCAAGCAAGCGCCGGTAGAGGGTGCGGCTGGAAGAGGAGGGATTCGGTTCTGGAGTACTCATGAAAGGATTCGGCGGCGGCTGGCGGCGCAGCCGTTCATGATACGCGAGCATCGCACCGGTTGTTCCGGTGCGTCGGGCCGATACACTGACTCAGGCATGAATGGCGGGATTTTTCGCGCGGCAAATGCCGGATATTTTTCTAAATTTATTTAAATAATTCTTTATTGAAAATCACTACTGTAGCCGAAGATTATTTAAGTAAATTTAGAAAAACATTCTCCTCCAGCCCTTAAATACTCTCATTATGTAGGATGGGTAGAGCGAAGCGAAACCCATCATTTCTCCCTCTGGAACTCCGATGGGTTTCGCTTCGCTCTACCCATCCTACGCGGCTGCTCAAGCAATTTTGGTGCGCCACTTCAGTCTTTATTGTTGCTGATAAAGCCGATTGGCCGTTTAGGCGATTCGGGTGGTGCCATGAGTTGGCGGATCGCTTCAAAAACCTGTTTCAACTGTATCCGCGTATTTTGCGCGAAAGTGTCGTGTTGAAAAGCGAGAGCTTCGGTTTTCTCTTCCAAATCGTCGAGCCGCTTGGCCAAATCATGATGATTGGCTACCAATTCGCGCAAACGCACGAAAGCGCGAACGACGTAAACCGAGACATCGACGGCGCGCGGGCTGTTTAGAACCATCGCGGCCATGATTGCCCCGTGCTCGGTGAAGGCAAAAGGCATGTACTTGCGGTGCTGCCCGCGTCCGGTCTTTAAGGTCGCAAATTGCGACCTTAAAGCGGAAAACTCTTCGGCAGTCAGTTGAAACATGAAGTCATCGGGGAAACGCGCGCCATTGCGCCGTACCTGCTCATTGAGTCTTTTTGTTTCCACCCCGTAGAGTTGGGCGAGGTCAGTATCGAGCAGGATGCGCTGATTGCGCACGGTGGCAATGGAAAGAGCAATGCTCTCGACGGCAGCAGGAACGGTATTCACAGAATCTCCATAAGACGAGATGAATTTATGACGGCGGTCCATTGAGATTATGCCTTGTGTTCTGCCGATAATCCGGAGATAAGCTTTCCCCATTTCAATTCCACCCTCTGGCTTCCGTACAATACACGATCCGAATTTTTTCCAGTGCCCCTTCCCATGAATCTGATCCTCGCCTCGAACAACACGAAAAAACTCGCCGAACTTTCCGCGCTGCTTGCGCCGCTGGGCTGGTCCTTGCAGACCCAGGGGGCGCTTGGGATTCCGGAAGCGGAGGAGCCGCATCCGGGTTTTGTCGAGAATGCGCTGGCGAAAGCGCGGCATGCGGCGCGGCTCGGGAAAATGCCCGCGCTTGCCGACGATTCGGGCCTGTGCGTCGCCGCGCTCGGCGGCGCTCCCGGCGTTCATTCGGCGCGCTATGCCGGCAAGGGCGCGGGCGACGCCGCCAACAACGCGAAGCTGCTCGACGCGCTTTCCGGCGTTGCCGACCGGCGCGCGTTTTTTTATTGCGCGCTGGTTCTTGTGCGCCACGCCGACGATCCCTGCCCGGTCATCGCGGAAGGCTTCTGGCACGGCGAGATCCTAGATGCGCCGCGCGGCGCGAATGGCTTCGGCTACGATCCGCTCTTTCTCGTCCCTGAGCTTGGGCAAAGCTCCGCTGAATTGATAGCTGAAGAAAAAAATCGTCGCTCGCATCGCGGACAGGCGCTGGCCGCGCTGGCGCGGCGTTGCGAGGAGTTAAGGATAAAATTCTAAATTAGTGTTTTAATTATTAAATAAAACACAATACAGTAGCCGAACATTGTTTAAGTAAATTTAGAAAATTATCATGAAATCCGCTCTTCCGGATTCCGCTCAGGCGCTTTCCCTGCCCCCGCTGGCGCTCTATGTGCATATGCCGTGGTGCGTGCAGAAATGCCCCTACTGCGATTTCAATTCGCACCGCGCGCCGCTGGCGGACGCGGGGCCGGTCTCCGCGCTGGCGGCGGAAACCGGGGAGAAATACATCACGGCGCTCGTCAATGATCTGGAAGCGGCGCTGCCGCTCGTCCAGGGGCGGTCTCTGCTCAGTGTCTTCATCGGCGGCGGCACGCCGAGCCTGTTTTCCGGAACTGCCATTGCGCGTCTGCTGGCGGCGATCCGGGCGTGTCTGCCGCTGGCCCCCGATGCGGAGGTGACACTGGAGGCGAACCCCGGCGCGGTGGAAGCGGAACGCTTCGCCGCTTATCGCGACGCCGGGGTCAACCGGCTCTCAATCGGCATCCAGAGTTTCAACCCGGAGCATTTGCGCGCGATCGGACGCATTCACGATGCGGAGGAAGCGCGGCGCGCGGTCGAAATCGCGGCGCGTCATTTCGACACTTTCAATCTCGATCTGATGTACGGCTTGCCACGGCAAGGCTTCGGGGAAGCGATGGCCGATCTGGAAACCGCCCTCGCGTTCGCGCCCTCGCATCTTTCCTGCTATCAGTTGACGGTCGAGCCGAACACCGCCTTCCATGCCGCGCCGCCGCCCTTGCCGGAAGACGATCTCTGCGCCGACATCGGCGAGGCCATCGCCGCGCGGCTGGAATCGGCGGGTTTCGATCACTACGAAACCTCCGCCTTCGCGCGTCCGGGACGGCGATGCCGGCACAACCTCAATTATTGGGAATTCGGCGATTATCTCGGCATCGGCGCTGGCGCGCACAGCAAGCTGACGCAGCCGGAAGGCGGAACGGGAATCCTGCGCCAGATGCGCTGGAAGCAGCCGGAACGTTATCTGCGCGAAGCCCTGCGGAAGGATCGGCGCAGGGCGCCGGTGCAGGAAGAAATGTGGGTCGATGCAGCAGCGCTGCCGGGGGAATTCATGATGAACGCGCTACGGCTCTGTCACGGTTTTCCCGCCGCCTTGTTCCACGAGCGTACCGGCCTGCCTTTTTCCGCCGTCGCCGGAATCCTGCGCCAGGCGCAGGCGGAAGGTCTTGTCTGTGTCGATCCGCCCGGAGAGGAAGAGGGCGGCAGTATCGTTCCGACGCGGCGCGGCGGGCTGTTTCTCAATGCCTTGCTGCGCCGCTTTCTGCCGGAGTGACGGCTATTTGGCAGGCTTCCTTTCGCTGCGCGCCTTTTCGATCAATTCGTCGACGATGTGCAGCATTTCTTCATTGGAAGCCCCTCCCGCCAGGTACTTGCCGTCGACGACCAGCGCGGGAACGCCCGGAATCCTGGCGCCCACGGTCATTTCATCGGCCCGCTTGACCCAGGTCTGCACGCCGAAGGAACGCCAGGCATCGAAGACCTTTTTCCCGTCCATTCCGGATTGCTTGCCCAGCCATGCCTGGATGCCGCTCTCGGAAAACAGGTTTTCCCTGTCCCGGTGGATCGCGGCAAAGACCGCCGCGTCGAATTTATCCGCATTTCCGGTGGCTTCCAGCGCGTAATAGAGCTTGGACAGTCCCGCCCACTGGGGACGATTGAAGGAAACCGGCACCTTCCTGAAAACGACATCCACCGGCAGTTTCTCCTTCCATTTGACCAGCGCCGGATTGAGATCGTTGCAGTGCGAACAGGCATAGGAAAAGAATTCGATCACTTCGATCTTGCCCGGATCCCCGGCTGTCTGCGGCACATTCAGCTTGGAATAATCCTTTTCCGACAGGGCCTGGACAGGCAAGGCCACAAGGAACAGGGCGGCCAGCAAAAGGGAAGGAAGACGGAAAAACCCGGAATTCATGATCAAGAAACTCCTCATCGCTTATCTGAGAAAAACAACCTGGATGCCATGTTTGGCAAGGTCGGCGCGCGCGCGGCTGGCCTCTTCGGCATTGGCGTAGGGCCCGACGCGGACGCGATACCAGGTCCTGTCCTGCACCATGACCTGCAACACATTGGCTTCAAACCCCAGTAACGCCAGCTTCGCCTTTTGGTTGTCCGCATCGGCAGAATCCTGGAACGACCCTGCCTGCATATACACCGAAGCTGCACCGGAAGCGGGTTCCGCCGGGGCCGTTGTCGAAGCCGGCGCTTTTCCGGAAGGAGGCGTTTCTTCCTTCGGCGGCGTCGCGCCACTCCCGGGTTTGGGCGGCGGCGCAGTTGTGGAGGGCTTTTCCGTGGCTGCCGTGGAATCCGCAGGCGGTTTGTGCTCGACATCGGTCTTTCCCTTGTCGGTTCCGGGAAGGATGTCGTAAAAATCGAAACGCTTCGGCGGGGGATCGCCCGGCTTGCCCTGCAGCGGCTGATTGACATCGTTGCTTGCCTGCAAGGCATCGGCAGCCTGCCCAGGCTTGCTGCTCACAAACGGCGAGGGCACCTTGTTGTTCATGAACCAGACCGCCACCGCCGCCCCCATCACTCCGAGCACGATGCCGATGAAAACGCCGACCAGCGTACCGCCTTGCAAACGATGCCGCAGGCCGCTGCGGTTCGCGCGAAACTTTTCCCTGTGTTTCATGAAATCCCGGTTTTCCCTATAAAAAAATAATTTTCGATTCCGCTGCAAAAGCCGATTCAAATGCGAACGATCTCACATCGACGCCGGGCAGGAAACACCGAGCAGGGCCATGCCGTTGCGAATCACCTGCCTCGTCGCGGCAACGAGCGCCAGGCGCGCGGCGCTCAGGTCGGGATCCTCGACAAGAATGCGCTCGGCAACATAGTAGCCATGAAAATCGGCGGCCAGATCCTTCAGGTAAAAGGCGATGAAATGCGGCGCCAGCTCATTGGCGGCGGCCTCGACTATCTCCGGAAACTCGGCGATGCGCGCCGCCAGCGCCAGTTCGCGCGGATGGACGAGGAGCGCCGCGTGTTCGCCTGCGGCCGCCGCCAGGTTTTCCTCGTCGCCCGTCCATCCGTTGAGCATGGAGCAGATACGGGCATGGGCATACTGGATGTAGAACACCGGATTTTCGTTCGACTGGCGCTTGGCCAGATCGAGATCGAAATCGAGATGCTGGTCCGATTTGCGTTGAACGTAGAAGAAACGGCAGGCGTCGTTGCCGACTTCCTCGCGCAACTGGCGCAAGGTCACGAATTCGCCGGCACGGGTCGACATCGGCATTTTCTGTCCGCCCCGATAGAGAACGGCAAACTGCACCAGCGCGATCCGCAAACGCCCGGCGTCCTCGCCCAGCGACTGCAGGGCGCCCTTGACGCGGGGAATATAGCCGTGATGATCCGCGCCCCAGATATTGATCACCGTATCGAAACCGCGCTCGAACTTGTTGAGGTGATAGGCAATGTCGGAAGCAAAATAGGTATACAACCCGTTCTCGCGCTGCACGACGCGATCCTTTTCGTCGCCGAAGGCCGTCGACCGGAACCACTTCGCGCCATCCTGCTCGTACAAATGTCCGGCGGCCTCCAGCCGCGCCACGGCGCGCGCGACCAGCCCGGTATCGAAGAGCGATTTTTCCGAAAACCAGATGTCGAACTCGACGCCGAATTCCTTCAGGTCGTCGCGGCAGTCGGCAAGTTGCTCGGTCAGCACGTGATCGTGCACATACATCCAGTCGTTGCCCAGAAGCTTTTTCGCGTTCCCGATCAGCGCGTCGAGATGCTCTTCGCGCCGCTCCTTCGCTGCCGGATCTTCGCGATCCGGGTCGGGCAGCCCCGGCGTATCCGCAAGAATCTCGGCGGCGGGGCGGAGAAGCCGCCCGCCATGCACATTGCTCATCTGCGCCGCCATCGCGCGCACATAAGCGCCCTGATAGGCATTCGGCGGAAAGGGAATCTGCGTTCCGTGCTCTTCCAGGTAACGCAGCCAGGTCGAAACGGCAAGAATATCCATCTGCCGTCCGGCGTCGTTCACATAGAACTCGCGCGTCAGCTTCCATCCGGCAAAGGAGAGCAGCGCCGCCAACGAAGCACCATAGGCGGCCCCACGCCCGTGCCCGACATGCAGCGGCCCGGTGGGATTGGCCGAAACGAATTCCAGTTGCAGCGAACGCCCCGCGCCCAGCGTCGAGCGCCCGAAGTCGCCGCCCGCCTCGAACACCGCGCGCAGCACCAGCATCTTTGCTGCCGGTTTCAGCGAAAAATTGATAAAGCCCGCACCGGCAATTTCCGCCTTTTCCACCCAGGGGGAGGCCGGCAATCCCGCGACCAGCGATTGTGCCAACTGACGCGGATTGCGCTGGAGGCGGCGAGCCAGTTGCAAGGCCAGGTTGCAGGCAAAATCGCCATGCGCCGCTTCTCTCGGGCGCTCCAGCACGATGGGGGAATCGGTTTCCTGCGGCGCAACGCTTCCGAGCGCGGCACGCAAAAGATCGGTGAGGTGGTTCTTGATATCGACAGACATGGGGAGCAAATTTCCGGATCGAACTCCGGCAGGGCATCAAGGAAAACTGAGGATTATAAAGCCTCTTCCCTTCGCAGCGCGTCGCGCCGCTCAGTGCCTGCCCCGCCCCTTGCGGCGCTTGCCGTGCACGATGTCGTGCCCGGTGGCAGCCTCTGCTCCGGCGGGCGGCTTTGCGCCTACCCTGGATTCCTCTCCGCGCAGCAGGCGAAAGAAGTTCTGCCGGTGCTTGAAGACCAGGCTCACGGCGATGAGCATGACAAAAAAGAGCAGGGGTCCCGCGCCGTGGATCAGCACGACGAGCACCGGCGAGGCCACCGCAGCGCAGAGCGCTGCCAGCGAGGAATAACGGAAGACGAAAAGCACCGCGATCCAGACCCCCAGCGCCGAAACGCCCAACAGGGGGCTCAACGCCAGCAGCACGCCCGCCGCAGTGGCGACTCCCTTGCCGCCCTTGAATCCGAGAAAGATCGGGAACAAATGCCCATAAAACGCCGCCAGCGCCACAAACCCGCACGCAACATCGCCCAGGCCGTAACGCTGCGCCAGCCAGACCGCGAGCCAGCCCTTCGCCATATCGCCGAGCAGCGCCAGGGCCGCCGCCGTCTTGTTGCCGCTGCGCAGCACATTCGTCGCCCCCGGATTCCCCGATCCATAGCTGCGAGGATCCGACAGGCCGAAAGCGCGGGAAGACAGCACGGCAAAAGGGATCGAGCCGATCAGATAGGCGAGCGCGCAGGCAAGCGCAACGAGCAGGAATGTAGGCATGGTTTATTCAGACAATGTAGGGGCGGCCGTCCCCGGTCGCCCGGTTTATCTCCTCTGCGAAAAAGGAGAAGCAAGCGCGGCCGCTTGTTCAGGGTATCCTTGAACACCTGTCGAGCGCAATCCTAAGCCATTCATGGCGGGGTCAGCGAGACATAGCCTAACAGGCGCCGAAGGCGCCCCACACTGTGTCGAGGAATCCCCAAGCTTCAGCTTGGGGTGACTCAAATTCCCCAAAATTCTACACTGCCATCATGGACATTCTCTTCATCGACGACTTGACCGTCGCCACGCGGGTCGGAATCCACCGGCGCGAGCAGGTGCGGCCCCAGCTCGTCGAACTCTCCTTGAAAATCGGCTTTTCCGCCGTCGCCGCTGGCAGTTCGGACAATATCGACGACACGATCGACTACGCCGGATTGATTTCCGGAGTACAAAACGAACTCGCCGCGCAGCGATTCAAATTGCTCGAACGCCTGGCCGAGCATGTCGCCTCCTTCCTGCTGCGCGAATTCGCCTCTTCCGGCGTCCGCTGGGTCCAGATTTCCGCCGCCAAGCGCGGCGTCCTCCGCGACGTGCGCCGCGTCGGGATCGTCATCGAGCGAGGTCTTCGGGATTGAAAGCCTGGGCCACGCTTTTCGCAGGGGCGACCGAGGACGGTCGCCCCTACATTTCCCCTTCCTGCCACCAAAAAAATGATCCCCCCAACGCATAGGTTGGGCTGAGCGAAGCGATGCCCAACGGAACCACCCTCGCCCTGCCGCCCGGTGCCTGCAAACGGGTGATTTCGGGCGACCACAGGTCGCCCCGACAAAACCCCGGCGTAGGGGCGACCTGTGGTCGCCCGTTCCCCGTCTTTCCGGCGCAAATGCCCGAGTTTCGCCACGGCCTTGTAGGGGCGGATGGCGATCCGCCCGGGCGATCCAGGCGCCTCCACCAGCACCCCAAAACACCGATTTCCCCCCGATTCCAGGCCAAATCTGCATAAGTCAGCAAGAAACGATAACTCCGCCCCTCAAGTGAGCAAGAAACGAGAAGCAAACTTCCGCGCTTTTCCTTAATCTATCCGGGTTCACCAATAGGGGCGGAAATCCATGTTCAACCC